>CACAIE010000051.1 GCA_902532475.1 uncultured SAR116 cluster alpha proteobacterium | reverse complement strand
AAAAGCTTTTTACT
Source organism: uncultured SAR116 cluster alpha proteobacterium (assembly GCA_902532475.1). Classification (GTDB taxonomy): domain Bacteria; phylum Pseudomonadota; class Alphaproteobacteria; order Puniceispirillales. Next base: position 8,690 of record CACAIE010000051.1, on the reverse strand, counting down.
ATCAACAGACTTGTATCTTCAAAACTCGTTTTGATAATAATTCACTTTAGACTTCCCTCAAAAGTAGGCCTTATGGTTTTATTTGTCTTGAAAAAAAAAATAGATATCTTTCAGTCAGAATTTTTTGCTCGTCCTAAATTCCATCCCCGTCCGATATCTCCAAAAGCTTCATGTCCATCCTTTGTTACAGCAATTGTGTCTTCAAGTTTAATAAAACCGAGTTTTGGGTGTGGCATGGTTGTTTCTATAGATAGAACCATACCTGCTCTCAACGGTCTTTGGGCATAGTTCGCAGAGTAAGGAACGGGTGCTATAGGAGACAACCGCGGAGCCTCATGTGGTATAATACCCATCCCATGAGCAACAAATGACATATGTGGAGCAAGCGGTAAAATCTGTAACTCAGACATTGCGGATTCGTATATATCAGCGCCGGTGATGCCTGATTTGATTGGTTTACGAGCTGCCTTTTGAACACTATCTATCTGGTCAAGAGCACTCTCTAATTCTTGCGATGGACGACCGTGAACAGCCATTCGACAAAGATCTCCAATATATCCTTTGTAGTTTCCACCAGAGTCCAAAGAGAGAATTTGACCATCTTCCCATTTTTGATTTGATGGTGAACGATTGTGGCTTTTCCCTGCGGTGATCAGGCAATATTCGAACGTCATTCCTCTTTTAACTTCCTCTTGGCGTAACGATTCCGTAAGCTGGGCTTTGGTTGAACCTGGACCATGCTTCTCAAACACAGCGAGCATAGACTGAACTACTAGATCAGACGCAGATCTTAGTATAGCCAATTCCTGAGATGACTTTACTGCGCGAAGTTCTTCTAAGAGAGGTAGCGCGTCCACAAATAAATTATTTGGACAACATTTCTGCAAAATTTCAGCAGAGTCTATTGGTACAAAAGATTTTTCTAGCCCTACTCGCGTGTTTGTAATTCCATGCTTAGAGAGATGATCAGCAATACTTCTTGCGGTTTGTTCCGAGCCCCAAGAGGAAAAATCGAAATTGTTTACCCAAAATTTTTCCAATTCTTGTTCGTCTTTTTCAAGAGGATTACCAATATAAAGCGTGTTTTCTGGACTATGGCGAATATAAACTAACGCGGGCAAATAACGAGATGTCCCTATAGCATCTTGATAGCCAAAAAAGAAAAATCTATATCCACCAAGAAAATATTGAATATTATGTTTGGATGTTACAATTAACGCGTCAATTTCTGCTTTTTCCATTAATTGATTCAGATAGGATTTATTAAGTAGTTTCATAGGAGTACAAAAATCTAAGTTTCCCATAATTAAACTCTAATTTTCTTAGAGATACTTAATAAGATTTTGAATCTTAAATATAGCACTGGCTTAGTCTCTGAATTTGATTTCAACGCGCTGGTTATGTTTCCAAGACATGACCATTTGGTCAGCTATTTCAGCAACTCTATAACCATCTTTAAAACTTGCTGCTAATGGTTCGACATTGTTTTTACCAATTACGGCTCCAATAAAATGATGCATCTGATGCACAAAACACTCAACCCAGCCGATTGGATGGCTGCCTTGAACACCTCCGTCCCACCAAAAATCAGACAAAGGATGTTCAGGCCCTATAACCTGTATTGTTCTAAAACCTTTATTTCTCCCCTCTGCAATATTTAATTCGTTTAATTTTCCAACTTGAAACTGTAGGGATCCTTTTGTGCAATCAACCTCTATTCTACCAAAATGTCCGTAACCAGCTGCAACACGAGAAGCTTCAATAGTGCCTACTATTCCAGAATCGAATGTAACGATTGATGCAAAGGCATCGTCAACCTCAATTTTTTTTCCTTCAACCAATGGTATATTTATCCTTGCGGAGGCAAAGACATCTTTAATTTCACCTATCAAATAACGCGCGGTATCAATATGATGAGATCCCAAGTCACCAAAAGTCCCCAACCCAGCAACTTTTTGGTCAAGTCGCCAACTCATTTTCAAATTGGGGTCTAAATAATCTGACATCAAATAAGATGAACGAAAATGAATGGGTTCTCCAAGATCACCCGATTTTATAATTTCTCGCATGTATCGAATAGCCGGAATAAAGCGATGTATAAATGCTGCCTGATTTACTATTCCTTCTTGTTGAGCTGATTTAAGCATTAATAATGCATCATCGGCATTACCAGACAATGGCTTTTCGCAAAGGATAGGTACGCCATTTTTCGCAAAAGCTTCACAGGGCTCAAGATGTAAATTGTTGGGCGCTGCATTAACAAACAAATTGATTTGCTTGTCAGTAATTAACTTTTGCCAGTCTTCCTCGTCATGCAAATAACCAAACCTGTCTTTTGCTTCTTGGCGAACTTTCTGATCAGTATCTGCTATACATTTGAGGACCAAATTTACGTTATGGCGCTCTTTTACAAGTTTTTGCATTGCCAAAGAGTATGAGTGAAATGAACCGATAAATCCTGCGCCTAGTGTACCTGCCAGAATAGAGATATCTTTCATCTTAAAACTCCCAATAATTTTCGAATATCAAGCTTATTAATAGTTAAATATAATGTAACTTAAAAAATACTGCAAACAATGATTGAATGACTATGTAATTATATATCATGCTGAAAACTATAGATACATGAACCCTGAGGAAACTGAAAAACTCAATATAAACCCAGGACCAAATGTCTCCTTTCTATTTTATTGGTTACACATTTTTAATATTCACGAATAAGTCAGTATTGTGGCCAAATAAAACTTGCTAAATAAATGAAGAAATTTTATTTTTACCATCTATATCAAAATAGAAAACAAACTTGCCATGATCTCAGGATACACGAAAATCATCGCTCACATAGGAGTGCCTACTGAGGGCTTTATATCCCCTATGATTTATAATCCTTGGTTTGAATCCAAGGGAATTGATACTGTTGTCATACCATTTGGATGTGAAGAAAAAGATTATCGCGATTTTTTAAAATCTGTTTTTAGACTTCGAAACATTGTTGGTGCTCTTATTACAATGCCGCATAAAATCGAGACAATAAAACTTGTAGATCAGATAAGTATAACTGCCAAAATTTGCGGAGCGTGTAATGCCGTGCGAAAGCATTCAGATGGGAAACTGATTGGAGATATGTTTGACGGTGAAGGCTTTACACAAGGGGTTTTAAGTTTGGGTAGATCAATAAAAGGGAAAAATGCATTGGTCGTTGGGAATGGGGGTGCCGGCTCTGCAATTGCGGCATCTCTTGCACAAAAAGATTTAAAAAAACTTGGGTTATTTGATGTCAAAACAAGGGCATCTGAATTGCTTGCTTCAAAACTCAGAAAATATTATCCTCAATTAGATATTGAACCTGCATGCGAAGATCCTCGGGGATGGGACATAATTGTCAATGCATCACCAGCAGGCATGAAAAAGGATGATCCTCTTCCTATTGATTTTAATGCCATTTCAAGCTCAACTTTGGTTGGAGACGCAGTGTTGAATAAATACGAAACAAATTTCATCAGAAAAGCCAAACAAAAGGGCTGTCCAACCCAAACAGGAATCCAAATGTTGCTTCATCAAATTCCATCTTATTTAGATTTTTTTGGATTTCCAGCCGCTACTCCAGAAGAGCTCCGTGCTGTAGCAAAAATTTAAAGTTGAAAGGGCAAAATTCTGAAATTACGTTTTTTATTTTACTCTTATTGAGAACTTTAGGTAGCTGACATAATAAAATAAATTTGGATTACGCATAATAATTCATTATAAAAAAATTAGAACTACGTTATTACCGAGAAACTAACTCTGATGCCAACATTTAATAAATCAAAAAACAGAGCAGAAGTATTAGTAATTGGTGCCGGAGCGTCAGGTTCGATCGCTTCCCGATACTTAGCCGAAAGTGGGTTTAAAGTTATATGTCTTGAGCAAGGTGATTTCGTTCATCAAAATGAATACTATACCAATTCTTCTGGTTGGGAAGTCATGCAGCAGAGTCGTTGGCATCCCAATCCAAATATTCGCGGGCTAGCTTCCGACTATCCTATCAATACAGATTTTACCGATGTTAACCCGCTGATGTATAATGCTGTTGGAGGCAGCACAATAATATATGCTGCTCACTGGCACCGTTTCACTCCATCAGATTTTTGCACAAAATCGCTAGATGGTGTCGGTGAAGACTGGCCAATAAAATATAAAGACCTTGCACCTTTTTATGATCATCTTGACATCGATATGGGAGTCTCTGGACTTGCTGGAGACCCGGCCTTCCCTCCTGGTTCACCTCCTCCTTTGCCTCCTTTGCCTATTGGCAAAGTTGGCCGAAAGGCTGCTGAAGGAATGAACAAGCTCGGTTGGCACTGGTGGCCAGGGAGCCAGGCTATACCTTCAAGTTTCTACAGAGGAAGGAGCAAATGTACTCGTCGTGGGATGTGCATGTCCGGATGTCCTGAAGAAGCTAAAGCAACAATGGATAAGACACACTGGCCAGATGCACTAAAATTCGGTGCTCAGATCATTACTGGGGCTAGGGTAAGAAAAATTACATGTGATGCCAAAGGATTAGCATCAGGAGCTATATATATCGACCGAAAAGGAATTGAACACCATCAATCAGCCGAAATAGTTTTAGTCTGTTGCAATGGAATTGGTACACCAAGACTATTACTAAATTCCACCTCAAGAAAATTTCCTGACGGGCTTGCAAATAGCTCTGGAATGGTTGGTCGGAATTTAATGATGCATCCATTTGCTGCTGTGGTTGGATATTTCGATGATAACTTGGATAGTTGGCAGGGGCCAAATGGTCTGAACATTTATTCTATGGAATTTTATGAAACTGATCAAAACAGGGGATTTGTTCGAGGTGCTCGTTGGAGTGCACAGGGAACAGGTGGACCTCTAGGTCTCCGCTCTTCGATGGATGGCCGGCCAATAGATGATGTTTGGGGTAAAGCTTTCCATCAGAATACAAGAAAGCGTCTTGGAAAATCGATTGAATGGGGTATCGTTGCAGAAGATTTGCCTGAATATGAAAATAAGGTTGATCTCGACCCAAATCTCAAAGACTCTGATGGAATTCCTGCTCCAAGAATAAAATATCGTAATAGTGAAAATACTAAAAAACTTATTTCCTTTCATGTCGCCCGAGCTAAAGAGGCACTTCAAGCCTCTGGCGCCTATGAATTGTCTTCGACAGAGTTAATGACAGATAGTGGTTGGCATCTTTTGGGCACTTGTAGAATGGGTAATGACCCTCAAAAATCTGTTGTCGATAGTTGGTGTCGCTCTCACGACGTTCCCAACCTTTTTATTGTTGATGGTAGTACCTTCGTTACATCATCAGGGGTTAATCCAACAGCGACAATTGGTGCCATTTCTTTACGAACCGCTCTATTCATTATAGAAAACCGTTCACAAATTGAGTGCTCAATGTGACTGAAAATTTGACAGATGACTATAGGGAAAACTTTGTCAAGCTCGCAGATATTCTTATTCCTGAAGCAGAGGGAATGCCATCTGCAAGTCAGATGCATATCCAAAACGATCCACTAGATCAAATTCTAAAATTACGTCCAGAATTGCGTGATGATTTATTGCGAGTATTGAATCTGGGTTGTGGGAAAGACCCGAATTTATTTTTAAAAGAATTATATGAATCAGATTCTGCGGCCTTTGATAGTTTAAGTAACATTGCATCGGCAGCTTATCTAATACAACCAAAAGTGCATCGGCTACTAAAATATAGTGGGCAAGTTGCTCGTCCTAGTCATGACAGTGAAGAAAACGATTATTTTCGTGATGGCTTACTACAACCGGTAATTGACCGTGGACGAAGATACCGAGAGGGGTTAGATTAATCTTATGATTATGAAAAAAAAATTTTCTACAAATCTTTATAACTAGAAACACAACATGGATTTATCTATTGGAATCAAACCAAATAGTTAAAAGTCCTATTCAAGAAACTCCAATTAGACATTCCTTGCAGTGAAGGCATTTAAAACAATTACTCTTGCTAAAATTAGAAGTGAGACGTAGTCTCACTTAACTGCAGCATATTTTTTTGAGAGCAAGTTTTTCAATAATAGTGTGGTTAAGGTGAGTTCAGATTTGATTTGATGGAGGTGTTTAAAATAATGGCCAGTGTTACATTTGAAAACGTTACCAAGAGATTTGATGATACGGAGGTAGTTAAAAACCTAAATCTCAAAATTGCAGATAAGGAATTTGTCGTTTTGGTTGGACCGTCTGGGTGCGGTAAATCAACTACATTACGTATGCTGGCTGGGCTTGAGGAAGTAAGTGCAGGCCATATTTTTATTGGTGATCGTGAAGTTAACGACTTGCCTCCTCGCGAAAGAGATATTTCTATGGTTTTTCAATCATATGCCCTGTATCCGCACAAATCTGTTTTTGAAAACATTGCATTTTCATTAAGGAATCGTGGGTTGATAGACAAGGAAATTAATTCGCGCGTGGGGAGGGTGGCTGAACTTTTAGATATTGGCGAATTACTTGATCGTCGCCCAAGACATCTATCAGGAGGTCAAAAACAGAGAGTCGCTCTAGGGCGATCCATAGTCCGCGAACCAGCAGTCTTTCTGATGGATGAGCCCTTATCGAATCTCGACGCCAAGTTGCGCGTCTCAACAAGGGCTGAACTTGTAAAATTACACAAAAGGCTGTCTACCACTTTTATCTACGTTACACATGATCAAGTGGAAGCCTTGACGATGGGTTCAAGAATTGCTGTTTTAAAAGAGGGCATTTTGGAGCAAATTGGTAACGCTGAAACCTTGTATGCCGAGCCAGAAAATATTTTTGTAGCAAGTTTTATTGGAAGTCCTTCTATGAATTTTATTCATGGTGAATGTATCAGTAAAGATGGTAAATTAATTTTCCAAGCTCAGGAAATGAGACTTGAAATTACTCGCAAATTTGAGCAGATAACTCCTCATGGAAATCTCATTTTGGGAATTCGACCAGAACATATTGACCTTGAGTTTTCTCAGTCCATCCAGTCCGGCGGTTCCCAGGAAGCTAAAATAACTTCGCTAGAACCAACGGGGGCGGAAACTCTTGTTGGGTTCAAACTTGGCAATACTGAAATTCTAGCAAGAATCGATAGTAGAAAAAAAGTTAAATTAGAGGAAATTGTTAATGTAAACATAGACTTAAATCACATTCATTTTTTTGATCCAGATACAGAGTTGAATATTAATAGATTATGAATTTTAGTCATCTTTTCATTAAGCGATAAAACCCTTCAATTTTACAGCCAATTATTGTTGCTGGGTTTCCTTTATTAATTTATTTGTTTAGCCTTGGCATGAAATACGAAAACGCAGTAGTATGGTTAGGTGTTTTTATATTTATAGCAGAAGAAGGCACCTTATCTACTCTTGGTGCGTATATGGATAGGGAGGTCCAACAAAAATATTCTCAAATAATTAAATAAAGATTTTCAAAATCCTTTAGATTTATTCTCTTAAAAAAGTTAGGCTTGTTTCAGTGGATAGTTCTTTTTGATAATTATAGTTGACGAAATTAAATTTTCTGAGATCGTCAATTTTTCTTACTCTATTTTCAATTATATACCTTGCCATAAGGCCACGAGCTTTTTTAGCATAGAAACTTATTATTTTATTTTCCCCATTCCTTTTTTCCATAAAAATAGGAGTGATGACTTTTAGTTTTAAGGCAGTTATGTCTACTGCTTGAAAATATTCTTGTGATGCACAGTTTACAAGTATTTTAGAATTAGTTTCTTCGGAAAGTTTATTTATCGCCAATGCAATTGTCTTATTCCAGTATTCATATAGATTATTCCCTTGTTCTGTTTTTAATTTACTACCCATTTCTAACCTATATGGTTCAATATTATCCAATGGTCTCAATAATCCATATAGCCCAGAAATTATTCTTAAATGATGTTGTGCCCATTCTATATCTGCTTTACTAAATGTATCTGCATTAAGTCCTTTATACGTGTCACCAGCAAAAGTAAAAGCTGCAGGTAAAGATCTTTGGTTCCCAAAAGAAGCAAATCTCGCTGAATTTAATTCAGCTAAATTGTCACTTAACCCCATTAAGTTTTTTAATTCTTTTAATGTTAACCTGTTCGCAATTGAAGCTAATTCAGTCGCATTTTTTGAAAACATTGGTTTTGTTGGAACTGAATCAATGGATAAATCATTGTTAAGTTTTTTTGCAGGTGAAATAACTACTAACATTTTAATATCCCATATTTATTACATTAATAAATTTTAATTTAATCTCTTCAAGTATATCCAATATCTTTTCTCTGTCTATCAAGCACTAGCTTAAAGTTAATGAGGTAATAGTTTGCACCAAATAATCTAAAATTTGCACCAAATACAGTATAATTGAAATGTTAATTTCTTCTAAATGGTTGATTATGTTGAATGTATTGATTGTATTGCAACATTAACCATAACTCCAAAACCGGGGGCTGGGGGTTCGAGCCCCTCCACTCCTGCCAATCTAGAACATAGACTATACAAGGGTTTCAAGGATTTCTCGGAATTGGTGGGAAGTCATTTTTAGGCCAAAATTAAGAATTTGCACCAAAAAACGGTAAAATTTGCTCATTATATTTTTGTTAATTTTAATTAACTGTATTTATGCTTTAGATTGTTTTCTCTTTTTCCCTCTTTTTTTCTTCAATAGTTTAAGCATCTTGCTCC
>CACAIE010000050.1 GCA_902532475.1 uncultured SAR116 cluster alpha proteobacterium | reverse complement strand
CAGTTAATAAGTTTTGAAGTTTTCCATCTCTGATTTGTCTGCCTGTAATATAGCCTGAAAGCATAGAAATACCTCCACCATTTATCACTGCTTTCAAAATATGCTCCCCACTACTCATGCTAAGTTTACCTTTTACATGCATAGTTGAAGAAACCCCATTAACTGTGAAGTGCCAGTCATTATAAATGCTTTTTCCCCTAAAAGTCACAAGATGGTGTTTAAGTAAATCATCAGGTGTATTTGGTTTTCCATTTTTGTTAATATACTCTGGACTTGCAACTATAGTTCGACTGCCAGGAGAAATTTTTCTTCTAACTAAAGAAGAATCTTCAAGTTGAGTAAGACGTATGGCTACATCAACAGATTCCTTTATTATATCTATGTGGTCTTCATAGGCAATGAGCTCTACTTTAAGATCAGGGTAATTAGTCATAAAATTTGGAAGGTGCGGAGATATATGTCTTAATCCAAAACTGGTTGGAGAAGCTATCCTCAGTAATCCTCTTGGTTGGTTTTGTGACGCATTCACCAAAACTTCTGCTTGCTCAAATGCTTCTATTATATTCTTTGCTTTATCTAGATAAACCTCACCAATATCAGTTAAAGAAATCCTTCTTGTCGTTCTATTTAGGAGCCTTACACCAAGATAATCTTCCAATGATGAAATTTGTTTTGAAACAGAAGAGGGTGAAACATTTAATTTTTTTGCAGCACCTACTAATGAGTTCAGCTCTGTAATTTTGATGAAAACTTTAATATTTGAAAGTAAATCCATAGCTTGTCTTATAAATCAATAAATTAAAATTCTTAAAAAAATACATTTTTGTATATTAATTAATTTAGTGCAAAAAAACTATAATAAATGCATAGTTAATATAAAGTAGTTGCATTTTTGACGAAACTATTAATTATTTTTAATTTTGAATGATATTATTGCACTAAAAATTTTATTTGTTTCAATATAAAGGAAATATATATATAATTATATATATTCTATATAAAAACTAATAGAGCATTTGTAATGAAGTATTATAATTTTCCATGTTTAATAATAATAGCACTTTTATTATCTAGTTGTATTGGGCCATTATATAATCCATATCCTATTTCGAAATTAATAGCTCGAGTTGGACCGCCACTAAAGATCAATTCAATGTCAGTTGAGGAACAAATTAATGCTGAAATTAATGCTGAAAATGAAGAAAATGTTAATGTTGATAATAATAACACCTTAACTGAAGAAAGTAACACTGATACTGAAGTTGCAGAGGAAGAAGATGAAATTGATCTTGAAGTGATTGATGAAAAAACAATTATTGCCAATTGGTTACTTGATATCAAAGAGAATTTAATTTTGCCCCCTGCAGAAGTTGTTAATGCAGTTAATGAAAAATGCTTAAATGGAAATAGAGCCCAGCTTATAACATTCTCATCATCAGAGGGTAAAGCTTCAGCTAAATTTAAATGCTGGTAAAAATTATAATTCTAATTTAAGAAAAAGATTCTTTAGAGTTAATTGGATAATATTAAGTTTTTGTTTTAGTTTTTGGTTCTCCTCTCTTAATATAAACAATTCATCTCTTAAGCGGTTCATTTCCATCTGCATTCTTTGAGAATTGTTCATTTGATTTGCAAGACACTGATTATACCTATTTATTTCGATAGCAGTATCACCTTCTAAAGTGCACACTTCTGCTTTTGCAGGAGAAACTATATTTAACGTGATAAATACAAATAGAAAAATTTTTAATTTATTCATAACAAAGTCCTTATTTTGATTTCTAAAATGGAAATCGTGAATTTGTGTTGTTTCTAAAAATTTTAAATTCAGCATCTTTTGCTATAGGAATGCAAGTAAAGGGAGGAGGAGAAATATTAAGCAACGTTAGATCTGTTCCAGCATTTTGAGCTTCAGCATAACATTCCTCAGCAGAGTTATATCTCAGGCCACTATCAATTATATCATTTCCCAAAAACCAAATTATAAGAAATTCCAACGCTCTACTCCAACACCACTAAAATATTTATTTTATTAAGTAATATAATAAAATATAAAATAAATTTTAAAATTTTTGAATTAAATTATGCTTTAACTTTAAATATGAAGCTATTAAAAAAAATGAAACTATTCCTTCAAAACCCATTATAAGGGTTAAATTCTTTGTACTAAAGTAATTAGACATTAAAGAAATATTTAATGTTCCTATCGATCCGGTTCCTATAGCAATGGTTAGCAAGCTAAAAGTAGAAGACCTTATATGTGGAGATGCGTTTAAATAAATTATGCTGCTTTGAAGCGCTGAGTAAGATGAAGTTGCAAGTCCTGCAAAAAACAAAAGTAAAATAAAAATTAACAGGTTTGAAGTTATAGATAGCAAACTAATAAGAATAAAAAGAGATAACAGCATTAAACAAAATAAAAATAATTTATTTCTTGGAGGGAATGCAGAAATTAAAATTCCTCCAATCAGTGCGCCCAATCCCTCTAAAGACACTATTATTCCTGAATAAAAAGAATTAGTTGAAAATTTTTCAATAATTAATATTCCAACTAAAGAGAGAAAAGGAAGGCCAAAAATATTGAATAAAGGTGTTAACAAGATAACTGCTATCAGATTTGTTTTTTTTGAAACCTCTGTTATTACTTCCGAAAATAATAACATTGAGGGGACACTATTTTTTGATAATATATTTTTATCCTTTTCTAGTAAAATTAATAGTGTTGAAAACAAGTATAGTATCCCTAAAAATAAAAATATTAATTCAGGCTTTAAAGAAACTAAAAACACTCCCCCTAAGAAGGGTCCAATTAATCGAGTTGCATGAGTAGACAATACATCTATTGAAACACCGCTAGAAATTAAGTAATCTGGCAGTGTGTCAGCCAACATTCTTCGTCTAAAAGAAAAATCGACACTCCATAATGCACCGCTGATTGAAGAAATTAGGAAAAGACCCAATAGCTCCAATTTAAAATTAAAGTAATAGCTAAATAAAATCAGGAAACAACTAACTGAACATATACCAGTAAATAAAATCATTATTTTTTGGCCAGAATATTGAGAACCTTTTGCACTAAAATAAAAGCCGGTTATTGCAAGGAAAAAGAACCTTGAAGTCATGATATAACCAACCATTGAGGTATTCCCAGTTATTTCCCATGCTAAAATTGCAAATGTCAGAAATTCAAACCATCGCGCTAAACTGGTCAATAGCCCTGCTAAAAATAAGTTCCTAAAGGAACTAAACTTCCAAACATTAAAAGTCAGTTGGAAACCCATTAGAATTACTTCTTAAAAATTAGATCAGTAAATTCAGCTTTCCCACCAATGTTAAGTTTATAATCAGTTGGTTTTGCAGAACTAATAACTTTCCCCTTTTTAATGACAAAAAGCCTAGTGGGTTTTAATCTAAGTGCCTCAATTTGATCTTTACACTGTAGGATAACTAAATCTCCATTATTTCCTTTTTGAAGACCATAATTATCCAAATGCAAAACCTTTGCAGCTGTCGAAGTGACCGAGTCAAAACATGCTTTCATATCATCTGCTCCTGTCATATGAGCTACATGAAGAGCCATATGTGCAACTTCCAGCATGTCATGAGAACCAAGAGGATACCAGGGATCAAGAACGCAGTCGTGTCCAAAGGCTACATTCAGTCCAGCTTTAATTTGTTCTGGAACTCTCGTCATACCTCGTCGCTTAGGGTAGACATCATGTTTTCCTTGTATTGTAATATTAATTAATGGATTAGGAATTATGTTTAGATCTACCTCTAACATAAGTGCTATTAACTTAGAAAAATAATAGTTATCCATAGAATGCATAGATGTTAAATGTGATCCTGCCACTCTTCCATTTAGTCTTAATCTATTTGTATGATAAGTTAGCATTTCGACATGCCTTGAAAGAGGGTCATCACTTTCATCACAATGCATATCAACCAAAAGATTTCTTTTTTCGGCTAATTCACATAGAATTTTTATTGATTCTGTCCCATCTGCCATTGTTCTTTCAAAGTGAGGTATACCACCGATAACATCTACGCCCATATCAAGTGATCTAATGAGATTATCTAAACAGTTGGCTCTCAGCAAACCATCTTGAGGAAAGGCTACTAATTGAAGATTTATAAATTCTTTCATTTCCTCTCTAATTTCAAGTAAAGATTCAACGGCCAGTAAATTATCGCCAGATACATCAACATGTGACCGTATTGATAAAGTTCCTCTTGCGATAGCCCATTTGCAAAGCTCTCTTGCTCTCGCTTTGATAGCTTTTTTTGTTAGGGTTGGTTTCAATTCCCCCCATAATTGAATGCCTTCTAGTAAAGTTCCTGATTTATTGATTCTAGGTAAACCGTAACTTAAAGTGGCATCCATATGAAAATGGCTGTCTATAAAAGGTGAAGTCACAAAATAATTTTTTGCATTTATCTCTGGGCAGCCGTTTTGGGGCAAGTCATCACTTATCTCAGTAATCACTCCATTTTTAATCAAAATGTCGGTATTTTGTCTATCACCCAAGTTGCAGTTTTTGATTAGTAAATCTGACATAATATTTCCTCTTTAGTGTCTTTCGCCCCTGCGAAACGGAATAAGAAGTGCTTTTGGGTACCTTGTTCTTTTTGAGGCAACGATCATTGCCACTATACTTAAGATAAAGGGAAGCATTAAAAAAAATTGATAAGGAATAAATGCTCCAGCTAACTGTTGAGCTCGAACTTGATAAGCATCTAATCCTGCAAATAAAATAGCTCCTAATAAAGCTCTTTCTGGTTTCCAAGCAGCAAATATAACTAATGCTATTGCTATCCAACCTCTTCCATTAATCATTCCAAAGTAAAAAGCGTCAAAAGCAGACATTGTTAAATAAGCTCCTCCAACTGCCATTAAGGCACTACCAATAATAACAGAAACTGTTCTTACGAGTAAGACGTCAATTCCTTGAGCTTCTAAAGCCATTGGATTTTCCCCTGCCATTTTAATTGACAAACCAAAAGGAGTTGAATTTAAAAGCCAAAAAATAATTATTACAGAAATAAAGGCAATATAAGTAAATGGTGTATGTTGGAACAAAGCCTCTCCTATAAAAGGAATATCTGATAAATAGGGTATATTAATTTTTTCAAATGGAATTATTTTTGGAGGAGTTGTGGAGCTTGGCAAAATAAGTCTAAATGAAAAAAAGCCTATTGAAGAAGCAAGCATGGTAATACCAATTCCTGTAACATGCTGTGAGGCGCCTAAATAAACAGTAAAAATCGCGTGAAGGAAACCAAAAAGTGCACCAATTATAGCTGCCAACAATACGCCCGAATAAAGATCAGCACCTAGATAAACAGACATCCAGCCCACCATCGCTCCAAGTGACATAATACCCTCAATACCTAAATTTAAAACTCCTGATCTTTCGCAGATTACTTCACCTAAAGTTGCGAAAATTAATGGACAAGCAATTCTAATGGTCGCCGCCCAAAATCCAGCTGTAAAAAGTATTTCAATAAAATCAAAAATCATTTACTTGAACCCAATAATTTAACTTTAAATTGAATCAATACTAAACTTACAAGAACGCATAAAACGGTAATAGCTACTATAACATCTGCAAGGTAACTTGGAACGTTCATCGATCTGCTCATAGCATCAGCGCCTACGTAAATAGACGCTAAAAATATACCTGAGGCTATTACACCTAGTGGATGAAGTCCTGCGAGCATTGCAACAGCAATACCAGCATAACCAAAGCCTGGTGACAAATCTAATGTTAAGTAACCTTTTAATCCAGCTGTTTCAGTTACTCCAGCCATTCCAGCCATTCCACCACTCAAAAGTGCAACAATTAAAATAGTTTTCAAAACAGGCAACCCTGAATGGCTTGCTGCTGAGGGATTAAAACCCACAGCTTTAATCTGATATCCTACAATATGTCTTGACAGCAAAATCCAAATTAGCACTGCAAAAAATATTGAAAAAATAAAACCTAAATGAAGTCTTGTTCTTGCAACAATTTGAGGAAGAACCCCTTGATCTATTACAGACGCACCTTGAGGCCAACCTAGTGACATAGGGTCTTTCCATGGGCCTTCCAGTAAATAACTTACAAGCAAAATCACTATAAAATTAGTTAAAAGTGTTGTCACGACTTCGTCAACTTTGTAATAATTTTTCAATAGCACTAAAGGAAGCAGAAGAAGCCCTCCAGCAACTGCGCCAACAAGAAATAGAAATGGTATCATTAATATAGTTGGCAACTCAATCAAACCAGTTCCAAAAAATGTTACTGCTAACGCCCCGGCATATAACTGTCCCTCTGCTCCAATATTCCAAAATTTAGCTTTGAAGGCTATGCTTGCTGCAAGGCCAGTAAGAATTAAGGGTGTAGCTCTTGATAGTGTCTCTGCAATTGCATTTCTAGAACCGAACGACCCTATCAACAGTTCTTTATATGATTCTAATGGGCTAACACCTGCCAATAAAATTAAG
This sequence comes from uncultured SAR116 cluster alpha proteobacterium, assembly GCA_902532475.1. GTDB lineage: Bacteria > Pseudomonadota > Alphaproteobacteria > Puniceispirillales. Next base: position 2,677 of record CACAIE010000050.1, on the reverse strand, counting down.
AAACACGATATTAATAAAGCAATAAAAATAGCAATAAAGGGAGCAATAACATTCATCCAAAAGCTTTTATTTTCTCTTTCTTCAAGCCTGAAATTAATCATTGCCGAAACCTTCTCCTGACATCATCATTCCAATTTTTAATTTATCTAAATTATCAGTATATAATGGTGCTGAAAGCTGACCATTGTAAATGACACTTATTTTGTCTGAAAGTGAAATTAATTCATCCAAGTCTTCGCCTATAATTAAAATGGCGTTTCCATTTTCTCTAGCTTCTAATAGCATTTTATGAACTGCTGCAATAGCGCCCTCATCAAGACCTCTCGTGGGTTGGCATGCAATTATTATTTTTGGATTTCTATTTAACCATCTGCCAATTAATAATTTTTGAACATTGCCTCCAGATAGTAACCTTGCTGGCTGATTAATTGATTGGAGCCTAACATCATTAATTTCACATATTCTTTCAGCCTTTTCTTTGCTGAATGTGTCGTTGATAAAACCAAATTTGTTACTAATATTTTGATTTTCAATTTCAGTCATAATAGTATTTTCCCAGATGCTCATGTCTCCAATTAAACCGTCTTTATTTCTATCTTCCGGGATGTAAGCAATTCCTAAGTCCATGAAATTTTTTGGTGTGAATAAATTTACTTCATTTTCTTCCATAAAAATTTTTCCATCAGTTGGCTTTGCATGACCAGCCAAAAGTTTAGCTAAATTCTGTTGTCCATTTCCAGCAACTCCAGCAATGCCTAAAATTTCACCTCCAAATAAATTTAAATTTAAGTTTTTGATTTTCACGTCAAGATCAATTTCAGTTCGGTAAAAAATATTTTCTGCTCTTAAGAACTCTCCTTTAGGTGTATTTTTTTTCTTTTTGGGATAAGAAACTTCCTTCCCCACGATTAGTGAGGCTAAGGATTTATAATCTGCATGATTTGTAATTTTTTCACCTGCAATTTTTCCATTTCTTAGAACTATTATTCTATTGCTAATGGAAAGAACTTCATTGAGTTTGTGGGAAATTAGAATTACTGACAATCCCTCTATAACCATTTTTCTAACTGTTTTGAACAGACTCTCTGTTTCTTGAGGAGTGAGAGCAGCTGTAGGCTCATCAAGAATTAATAGTTCACAGTCCTGGTATAAAGTTTTTAAGATCTCCAGTCTTTGTTTTTGACTTACAGATAAATCAGAAACCATTGCATCAGGATTAATAGGGAGGCCAAATTTTTCAATTAAGGTGTTTAATTTTTCTTTAGATTCCTTCTTAGACAAAGTAATATTAAATAATGAGTTTTGCCCTATTATAATATTCTCTAATACAGTTAGATTGTCTGCAAGTGTAAAGTGTTGGTGAACCATTCCTATACCCAAAGAAATAGAATTTCCTGTATTGCCAAATTTAATTGATTGATTTTTAAAAATTATTTCACCATTATCTGGCATGTAGTGCCCGAATAATATGTTCATTAAGGTAGTCTTACCAGCTCCGTTTTCACCAAGTATTGCTAAAACTTCACCTTTATTTACATTGAAACTTATGTCTTTGTTTGCAACTAAATTTCCAAAGGACTTGGAAACAGATTTTACTTCTAAAATTTGGTTCATTTAAGATGTTTTTAGCCACTCCAAATTAATCAAAAGAGTGGCTAAAACTTTATTTAACTTTAATAAGTCGATTTTGGTTCATCGTCAATAATTTCAACAGTGAAATTCCCGCCTTTGATATCGTCTGCTAGTTTGGCTACTTGAGACTTAACTGAGCTTGGAATTTTATCTTCAAACTCATAATAAGGTGCAAGTGAAGCTCCTCCTTTTGCCATCATTGTCCAATGATGATATTCTTCAGCTTTGAAATTACCTGCTTTAGTTAAGCTGATAGCATGATTGATTGCTGATTCCATATGCCAAAGAGCTGAAGTGACAACTACATCCGTTCCATTTTCTTCTTTGTTCATGTCATTGACATTTCCAAATGCTAAAATTCCTTTCTCTCTACAGGCGTCTACAACACCAGCTCTTTCAGCATACATTATGTCCACACCTGCCTCAATTTGAGCAAATGCTGCTTCTTTAGCCTTAGGTGGGTCATACCAGGATCCAATGTAAGTGACTTTAAATTGAATGTCAGACTTAACTGATCTAGCGCCATTCATAAAGGCATGGAATAATCTGTTTACTTCGCCAATAGCGTAACCGCCTACCATTCCTATTTTGCTAGTTTTGGTCATGTTGCCGGCAATGATTCCCATTAAATAGCATGGTTCATGGATGTAATTATCAAAAACTGAAAAATTGTTTCCATGAGGTTTAAAAGGATCGCCCATTAAAAAAGCAATATTTGGATAATCGTCTGCTACTTTTCTTGCTTCCTTACTGATCCCAAAAGCTTCTCCTACAATTAGCTGAACACCACTTTCACAGTATTCTCTTAGAACTCTTACGTAGTCGGTATTCGATACTTTTTCTGAAAATACATAATCAATTTCACCACTTGTTTGAGCTGCATCAAGAGCTAAGTGCAATCTTGCATCCCATTTTTGTTGAATTGGTTGAGTGTAGATGCCAGCTACTTTAATCTTATTACCAGCAAAAGAAGGAAAGTTAGATAGCGTAGCTAATAATGCAGTAGCGCCAATCGAAAACTCTCTTCTATTTATGAAAAGTTTAG
>CACAIE010000049.1 GCA_902532475.1 uncultured SAR116 cluster alpha proteobacterium | reverse complement strand
CAAAATCTAAGTAAAAGTAACTACCTTAATTTTACGCATGCTTTTTCAAGAACTTTTGAAAAAGTAAAGCCATTTTGCTCTGAATATAATTTAAATCACTGCAACTCATTTGATGAACTCCTGTCAAATGACAATATAGATTTAATTGTATTAGCGACCCCTCATTCCATTCATGCAGAACAAATCATAAAGACTGCAGAGTCTAAAAAACATGTTTTCGTAGAAAAGCCTTTTACGTTAACACTTGGTGAAGCGATCAAATCTATAAAAGCATGTAAAAAATTTAATGTGAAAGTTGGAGTTGGTTTTAATAGAAGGTTTTTACCTTCGTTTCAATTAATGAAGCAAATTTCATTAAATAATAACTTTGGTGAAAAAATTCATATTGAAGGAAACTTCTCAGGACCTTTTGGGTATGATTACTCAAAAAAAATGTGGAGAGGGTCCCTAGAAGAGAACCCAACTGGAGGAATGGCCGCAATGGGTATACACGTTATTGATGCTATGATCGATCTATTAGGACCAATTAAAGCTGTACAATGTATTAGTAAACAACAAGTTCTCAAACACCTTGATATTGATGACACTTCATCTATTCAACTCTGGTTTTCATCAGGTGCAACAGGTTACTTGTCAACATTAATGGCGACTGCCCCTTTGTGGAGGCTTCAGCTATATGGAACAAAAGCCTGGGTAACAATGAATGGCCAAAATGAAACGGTTTCAAATTTTTTAAATGAAACTCCAAAAACAAAAATATTTAAAAATGTTAACATCGAAAGATTAGAGTTGGAGTGTTTTGCCGGTACTATAAATGGAAAAAATGAATTTCCAGTAAGAATTTCAGAAATCTTAAATGGAGTTTCTACTTTTGAATCAATTGCAAAGTCAAATAACAAAGGCGGTCAAAAGGTTTTTGTTGAAGATTTTGAAAAATTTTAAATTTATAAACTGAATAAAAAATTAATCTTTTTTAGATTGCTGTCCAAAGAAAGAAGCTTCTTTTGGAAATTCAGGTAGTTCTATATTGAAGGGAGTAGACCTGACTAGCCCTGTTCTTTTTCCTCTTACTATTTCACCATCATATTTATGAGGGATATGGTTCCTATCTAAAGCTATTGAATCTTCAGCAACATACGTAGCTATAAATAGATTGCGAGCATTATTAGTTAAATTTGGCAATGATCCATGAAGTAGCCTTGAATGCATCAAGCATGCATCCCCTGCTTGTCCAGTACATTTTATGGATTTTTTTCTTGTTTCTTCTTCAACAGACTTGTCAACTGCACCAGTGAAAACTCCGTCACTCCATAAACTATAGATTTTACCTTTGTGCGTACCTGGAACTACCTCTAAGGGGCCATTTTCTAATGTTACATCATTTAAAAAAAATAAAACTGTCATTATGTCATCATTCGAGTGAGGTTCAAAGGGGAAATCTTGATGGTATTTAACTGCTGTTCCTGATCCAGGAAGCTTTAAATTAATTTTTGTAGCAAGAAGTTTAATATTTGGAGAAAAAATATGAGTTATTAGATCTAAAGCCGGATTATTCCTAGTAAATGCAAGGAAAGTATCAGATATTTCGATGGGAGATGATATTCTCCTTAAAGCAGGGTTATCCTTTGAGTGACTATTAGGCTCCACATCAAAGCGAGGCCTCCCATCTAAAATTGAGCCGTAGTTATTTTTATATTTTTTAGATTGATTAACCCAATCTTGAAGTTGGCTATTCATCAATGATAATGTTTTTCTATTAATAGCTTGTTTAAATAAAACAAACCCATTTTCATCAAAGGAATTCTTGTATTCATTAAACAAATTTTTTTGCATCTTTACTACAATCTAAATTAATTATTTAAAATTAAACGTCTCTATCTGATCTCTCAAGAAATAATTGTTATTTTTTTTATCTTCCATAATTTGCCTTGCAATTAAGTGTCCCGACAATACAGCAGCTTGAATTATACCTGGAGAAACACAATCGCCCACCAAATAAATATTCTTGTCTTTCAAGCTATTCTTGACTTCTTTATAAACTTCATTTCTTGGCAACCTGGCGCCAACAAAAATTATATTTTCGATATCAAAACTCTCAGTCTGGCCAGAAAGAAGGTTTATAAACTTACCATCAGATTTTAACTTAGTATTAGGCTTAATTTCAATATTTAAAGTATTGAATTTATTTATTATTTTTTCCTGTTCAAGAGTAAGATCAGTCCATGTTGCAACTGACGGCAAGGGGGTTGCATATATAACTTTATGACCACTCATCGATAGCTTTTCTGCAATTACACTTGCCATATAGAAATGATCATCATCATAAACAATATATGCATTTTTTTTATGGACTCCTAATGTATTATCCATGACGTCATCTGGGGTAAAAACATTGTAACTGTCAAAAGATATGGGCAGGGAGTTGGAAGATCCAACCCCATCTTTTCTCCAAGTTGAACCAGTAGCAAATATAATGTTGTCAGCATTAAAGTTTGCTACATCAGAAGATATTAAATTACTGGAGTAATATATTTCCGCATTTGAGCTTTGATTGATTACATTCATTCTATAATCAATTACTCTAATCCATTCATTAAGCCCTGGAAGTTTAGCCTCCTTTTGGACCCTTCCCCCTGGATAAGTCTTTGCTTCTGCAATGATTACCTTATGACCCGCTTTTAACAACAACCGAGCGCATTCTAATCCTGATGGACCTGAACCAATTATTAAATTTTCTTTTATTTTTGTTGTTTTAGTAAGAATTTCAGGATGCCATTTTCTTCTCCATTCTTCTGAAATAGTAGGGTTTTGAGTGCACCTCACAGGCAATCCATAACCGTCCATACTGACGCAAATATTACAACCAATGCATTCTCTAATACTATCAATCTTATTTTCTAAAATTTTCTTTGGCAAGAATGGATCTGCAATTGATGGCCTTGCTCCACCAATGAAATCTAGTTTATTCTTTTTAATTAATGAAACCATAGTATCTGGTGAAGTAAAACGTCCCACCCCTACTACCGGTTTACTTGTTATTGATTTAACAAAGTCCGTAAAAGGAAGCTGAAACCCTTCTTTTGAAAATCGTGACGTTGAACTGTCCATAGGCCAACCTGCTATATTAACATCCCACAGATCGGGCAGTTCAGAAATTGATTGAATTACTTCCCTACCCTCACCATCATGTCGCAATCCTATAGATTTATCTGGCTCTGCAACACTGAACCTCAACGCAACAGCTTTCTTACCGTCAGCCAACTCAAGAGTATCTTCTAGCACTTCTTTAAGTAATTTAAGCCTGTTAGAAAAAGACCCTCCATACTCATCCGAACGATGATTAGTCCTTATAGATAAAAAATGACTTAAAATAGATAAATCATGAGCAGCGTAAACATAAATAATATCATAACCAGCTTTAATAGATCTCTTAACTGCCGCTTTATGACTTTCTCTAAAATACTTAATATCGGTTAAATCCATTTCAGTTGACTGTACAGGGACTTCTGGCCTTAAAATAGGTAGCGCACTAGGGCCAATCACTGGCAATCCAGTTGTAATGTTTCTTGCTCTCATACCGCCGTGACCAAGCTCTATGGCCGCAAGGCTGCCATGTTGTTTTATTGCTTCTACTTGCTTGGTATGCCTAGGGATATCACTGTCATCCCAAATCCTTTCCATTGGATGATTTGCAAAATCTGTATTGGGTGAAATTTCTGTAATTTGGACCGCGACAGTGCCCCAACCTCCTTCTGCCTTCATCCCTCTCAAAGCTATAGCTCCGCTGGGTTGATTCCATCCATGTCCTGTAGCATGAGGAACTGCAAAAAATCTGTTCGGCGCAGTAACTGGTCCTATTTTTACATTTTCAAATAATACATCATATCTTTCAGACATTATTTTTTACTAACCCAATCTCTATCCAATGATCTAATATCTCTAGTGCCTTATCAGCAAATTTTTGATCATTGATATGAGCGTCAATCTCATGATACTTCAATGGTTTTGTAACGGTTTTTCTAATTTCGTCCAAAAAAGCTTTAAGGCCTTCTGGGTCATGAGCTGGCTGTCCTGGTTTATCCCATTCCTCGATACCCTGGTTGGGCATGATAAAAGCTACAGGAGAACTCGATTTTTTCATCCTATTAGAAATTTCTCTTGCTGTCTCCCTCCTCTCTTCATTATTTAAAGCTGACGACTTAATTAATCGATTATGTTCATGGAAGGGCCTATCCTTGTATTGATCTGGAATTTCTTGCCATCCAGCAAAATCTATTAAATCAATGCAACCAGGCGATACAATTTGTGGAGTGTTAGAAATTCCAGCATTCAGCATCCTATCATTTCCAGCGTTAACAACTGATCCTGCAAGTAAGTTACCTATTTCACATAAAGCAAAATCCATCACACAAGAAAAGCCTCCTTCACGAGCTATCCTTTCAAATGCCATGCCCCCCATTCCAGTAGCATGAAAAATTGCAATTTCAAAGCCTCTGTTTTCTAATTCAGGTTTCAAAAGTTTCATATATGATAGGCACGAAGACCCAAGAGAAGTCATCCCTATTACTGGACGATCAATTTTTGTAATTTCAGAGGTTCTTGCTGCTCCTAAAACTGCACCAGCAGCCTGGCTCAATGATGACTTGCAAACAGAATTTAACCCATATAAACCTCCTGCCCAGAGTATCATCTGTATATCTGGAGATAATCTGTCTGGGGAGATTAAGGGTGAAAATGAAACAGTAGATACTACATATTTAGGAAATCCCATTGGAAGTGATTGACAGATATCCAGAGCTAAGTCAGTGCCCATAGTGCCTCCAAGGATAATAACTCCATCAATCTTTTTTTCTTTATAAAGCCTTTTACTTATTTTAGATGATCCATTAGCCATTATTTGCATAGCGGAATTCTCATCACCACTCTCAATCACATCTTCAATTGTAAAGTCTGCTGCAGAAGCAACATCATGTTTGGAGTAATTACATTTAGTTTTCGAATTTCCTAAAACACTAACGTCCATAGTTAATAGATTGCCATTTTGTGACTTTATACACTCTGACAAGTAACAAAGTTCATCATTTTTTGTATCAAATGTTCCAACTACTAGAATTGTTTTATACTTTTCCAAACCATCCTCCTTAAACTCAAATCATAATATAGAGTTTTACATTCTTTAAATTTTATCAAGAAAATAATTTAAGTAACATGAGTAAAAATATTATAACATTTTTCTGACATTCAGAGGACTATATGTATAAATTTGAACACTGGTCTGATAATAAAAATTAGTATATAAATTAAAATATTTATGATAATTAAATCTTTCAGTTACATATAAAAAAAGAAAGGATAAAAAATGGGCGAACTAAACGAAAACTCAGACCGTATATTTTTTATAATCCAATGCGATGTGAAATCTAACCATGATGAATTTCAAAAATGGATAAAAGACCGCGCATCGAAATACGTCTTCAACTTAAAAGAAGAAAATACCATTAGCTATGAATGGCACTTGTCTGAAGACAATACAGAGGCAACATTAGTAGAGTCATTCGTCGACAATGATGCCGCAATGCAGCGTTTAGCAAACCATGCAGCAAGCCCTATAGCTGAGGAGGTGTTGGAGCAAGTTGATATTAAAGGTGTGCTTTGCTTAGGAAATGCAAAACAAGATTTGATTGACACACTTACTGCTTGGGGCGCTAAATTCCAACGTCATTTTTGTGGTTTCAATCATAGATAGATTTTTTAAGGTTCGCAAATTGTGCGAATATTTTTGTTTTTTTAAGTTACCTTCTGGAAAGAAATTTTTAAAAGTATTTTTCGATGACGTGAAGAGCTTTATGGCCTGCAACACGAAACCAAGTCTTTATAGCTTTATTTCAGCAGCATTACTAATTGATAGGATTTCCATGCTTTCTTTTCTTCCCCGTATCTTTACTAGGTTACTATTAAATTTACCTAAGTTTAGCTTTGCTTTATCAGCAACATAACGAGAAATAACAAGTTCACAGGTGTACGTTTTTGTTAACTCTTCCAATCGACTTGCTACGTTAACATTGTCTCCAACAGCAGTTTCTGTAAATTTTTTTCCATAGCCCATTAGACCAACAATTGTATCCCCTGCGTGAATTCCCATACCAAACCTAATATCTTCTGAAAATTCAATTTTCATTTGCCCGTTTAATGAATTCATATTTTCTGATATTTCAGAGGCAGCCCTTACTGCATTTCTGCAATTTTCACCTATTTCACCACTAGAATCAAAAATTGCCATAATCCCATCGCCTATGAATTTATCAATTCGACCCAAATTTGACTCTATTATTTTTCCACACACTGAATAATATTTATTTAAAATGTAAACTACATCATATGGTAATTTCTTTTCTGAAAGTTTTGTAAAATTCCTAAGATCGATAAAGAGTATTGCAGTTTCTTTTTCCTTACCCGATAGTGATACAGGGTTAGTAACCCTTTCAAGTGAATTCTGTGGATTAACTAATGGGATCACGGATAAATCACTTGTGGGCCTTAACTGACAAGCAAGACGTATATCTTCTTCAAGACCGATCCTGTCAATAGATTTCTTTTCGTAAGCGTTTGGAGTAGGTAAAGATCTCTGAGCTGAAACCACTTTTACACGACATGTAGAACACCTTCCTTTCCCACCACACATTGATTGATGGGGAATTTTTGCAATTTTACTAGCTTCTAAAATTGACGTTCCTTTTGAAATAGAAACTACTTCACTTCCTGGATATTGAACCTTAATTCGCCCAAAATATTTTGCCCTTACTACATTAAATACAGCAATTATTATTAACCCAAGAACAATAAGTGGATAATAATTATTAATTAGAGATTCAACAGGGACATATAGGGAATCAAATTCTTTAGGAACTGTTTCATTAATGATTGACAGCAAAAAATTTTCCTCACCATTAAGCGATTTGGCATAGGATATTAAACTTTGTTCTTTTAGGCCAGACCAAAAACCAGAGATGCCCAAAACAGGAATACCTATATAGATCATATAAAAATATTTAACATATTTTTATATGATCTCATATTGTAACGTAAGAGAGTGTTTATCCCGATCACACCATGAACCCAAATAAAAGTCACCACAATCGCGAAAAGAATTCCAAGAAAAATTATAGCCTCTGATGGTTCATTAAAAATCATATCCGAAAAAATAAATTCATAAGAAACTTTTCCATCAAAAATTCTAGTTGCAATGAAAGCAGAAGAAATGTGAAAGAGTATGAAAAAAAAGCCCAATATAGGAAAAATTATCTGGATCCATTCCTTACCAGACATTTTGAAAGATCTCCGTTTTCCAACATCGTAAAAACCCAAAGGAATATGAATTAAAAAAGAACCATAAAGCAAAAATGTTCCGATAGGATTTTTCCAAAGAAGATGAAAATAATTATCTTTAATATAATCTGCAGCAGGTATAGAAATAATGTTTACTGAGTGATTTAATAAGTGAGTAAAAACAAAGAAAAAAAGTATTGCTCCAGAAATAATTCTGAGTTTCCTAACCAAGGAATTTAGATCTTCGTTCATAATAATTAATACCCTTTCGTTTATTCGCCTAATTCTTTAGTCAATAAAATTTTTATATTCTCATTTTAATCAAAAAAACTTTGGCAAGCAAAGAAACTGTTTATGGTTCGTACAATATTTCATACAACAAAACTATGCTTAATAGACAGAGAAAAGATATTGGACCCACTTGAGGAGATTGGTTGGGACAAATGAACAAAAAAACTACTGGCTCATCATCATTTTCATTGTTGTAGTATTAAGTTTTATCTCAATATTATTTTTGATTCTATTTGTAAGTGAAATATAAAAAAACTTTAATTTATAAATTTTAAAACTTTATTAGATTAACATTGAATTAAATTCTTCAACTTTATGATCTAATGAAATCATATAATTGTAATGATCATTCCAAAAATTTTGATTTTTTCTCATTTCAAAGTGATTTAGATCAATGCCTTGTTGTTCTACCCATGTATAATATCCAAGATTAAAAATTCGTTCTTTATCCCTTTGATTAAGTTCTATAGTATTTTCTGTTGAAATTCCCTTTAAAAACTGTCCAAATATTTCTGCACATGTAAAACCATCAAAAATTCCTATAAAGTCTTCTTTCATTTTGTTCAACTCTGAATGATATAACTCAGCTCCATCAGTAGCAACTGTGATTATTGCATCTTCACTTCCTAAACCCATATATTTAGAAAGTTTTATTGAAGCAAGAATATTTGCAATTGCTGAAAAGCCAAATTCGGGTAACCTTTGTATAAAGTTAATATCTAAACCTTTTTTTGTATTTAAATATTTTTGTCCAATGTCGGTATTGAAAATTAAATTCAAGTTATTTGTTGCTTGGTCTGAAACACCTACAACAAAATCAGTATTCATAACATTATGTATCAAGGGCACATGCTTATCACCAATACCCTGTATATTATGCTCCCCATAACCATTTTTTATTAGTGTTGGGCATTCTTCTGCTTCAACAACAGCTATTCTAGTATTTAAATGCTCTTTCAAATAATCTCCTGCTGCCAAAGTACCGCTAGATCCAGAAGCACAAACATATGCCCTTGCAGTTAAATTTGAGTCTCCTTTAACCTCTAAAAAAGATTTTTCAAATGATGGCCCTGTTACAGCTCTATGAATACTATAATTATAATATTCATCGAATTGATTGATAATGTCATTTTTGGGATCCTTTTTTAATTTATTGCATGCGTCATAAATTTCTTTAACATTACTTTCTGTGCCTACAGTTTTGATGATATCATTTTTATCTTCTATCCATTTTTCTAACCACTCAAATCTCTCTTTGCTCATTCCTTCAGGCAAAATAGCTACACTTTTTAAACCTAATATCCTTGAAATAGCAACACCACCCCTGCAATAATTTCCAGTAGAAGGCCATATAGCTTTATTATTTTCATAGTCAAAACTTCCATTAAGTATCCTAGGAAGCAAACATCCATATGCTGCTAAAACTTTATGAGCTGTGATCAAAGGGAACAGTCTCCCTATATTAACAATTATCTTTGCTTCCACACCAGTAAATTCACTTGGTAAAACAATATGTTCTGGAACTTTTGAAAAGGAAGAATGGTCACTTTTATTAAACCAGTGGACACGAAAAAGATTTAAAGGGTTTGCATCATCTTTATCTATATACTTCAAACTATCTTTTATTTTTTCATTTATTATGTTTGGATTTGATAATTCTGAAATTTTAGGAAGGATAATTCCTTTACTTTTAAAATATTCAGATGTTTTATT
>CACAIE010000048.1 GCA_902532475.1 uncultured SAR116 cluster alpha proteobacterium | reverse complement strand
AACAAGGAACAATTTTAACTCTTCAATATCGTCAAAAGGAGTGTGTTGTCGATTTCTTTTTTAAAGATAGTTCAGATAAGTTAATTTTTTTTGATATGAGAAAAAGGGATTACTTAGGAAAATTTTCAAAAGAATTATGTATCTTAAGTTTAAATTTAAGAAGAATATATAAATAATATGTTTTACAGTTTTAATACTTCTTTCATGCTAAACAAACCCGTTTTTTTCGTTGCACACCATATAGCAGCTTTTACTGCTCCGTTTGCATAAATTTTTCTATTAGTCGCCTTATGTGTTAGTTCTATTCTTTCATCATCGTGAGCTAATACCATTGTGTGGTCTCCAACAACAGATCCACCTCGTAGTGTTGCAAATCCAATTTCTTTTTTAATTCTTTCTCCAACTCTTCCTTCTCTTGATAATTTAGAAACGTTTTCAAATTGGTCATCTCTAACTTTTGCCGCTGTTTTTCCCAATGCTAAGGCTGTCCCAGATGGTGCGTCAACCTTATACCTATGGTGCATTTCAAGTATTTCAATATCCCAATCGTAATCAACGGATTTCACAGCTTTTTCTATTAATGCTAAAAGCAAATTCACCCCTACACTCATATTTGCCGCATAAACAATAGGGGCTTTCAAAGAATTGTTTCTAATTGTTTTTTCTTGTTCATCAGATAAACCTGTTGTTCCTATTACATGCCCAATTTTATTTTCTACGGCTAAGTTTGAATTGTTAATGGTAGATTGAGGTGTTGTAAAATCAACAATAACATCAGCTTTTAAAAGGTCTTGTGGATTTGAAGATATCGGAACATTTATATAATTTAATCCTGAAATCAATCCAGTGTCTTTGCCTATTACTTCGCTCTCGCTAGGGTGGCACGTTGCAGAAACTAAACTGCATTCAGGATGTGAGTAAATAGTATTAACTAACATCTTTCCCATCCTACCAGCCGCACCAGCAATTGAAATGTTTACTTTTTTAATAGATTTGTTCATTGGTTATCTGTTTCAATTTGAATTTGGTTTAATATAGATTAATGGTTTATAAATTTATAATATTAATTTAACTTCTATTCCAAAATCTTTTAAGTTTTTCTGAGAAACTATCTGTTTGAGGACCTTTTGATTTTCCTTCTAAAGAGAATTCTTTTAAGAGATCTTTTTGTTTTTTTGTTAAGTTTACAGGGGTTTCTACAAGGGCTTCCACGTAAGCATCTCCCCTGGAAGAGCCTCTTAATCCGGGCATTCCCTTCCCTCTCAATCTAAACCTCTTTCCAGATTGTGTCCCTGGATCATAGTTTATTTTTAACCTTCCCCCATCAATTGTTGGCACTTCAAGGCTGCCTCCTAATGCTGCACTTGGCATGTCTATAGGAACTTGACAATATATATCCTTTGCTTCTCTTGAAAAAATATTATGTAGCCTAACTTGAACAAAAATATACAAGTCTCCTGACCCAGAACCCCTTGGTCCAGATTCTCCTTCACCAGAAAGTCTGATTCTGGTTCCATTATCAACCCCAGGCGGAACATTCACAGAAAGTTTTTTTGTTTTATTTTGAACCCCATTTCCTCTGCAAGTCATACAAGGATCAGAAATAATTTGTCCTTCACCATTACACGCGTTGCATTCACGTTCAACTGCAAAAAATCCCTGTTGGACTCTAACTCTTCCTCTCCCAGCACAAGTGCCACAATTATTAACTCTTCCACCCTTAGAAACACCTGAACCTTGACAACTGTCACATTTTCCGGCTGTTGTAATTGGTATTTCTTTTTGGATTCCCGAGTATGCTTCTTCTAAGCTTACATCAAGGTCATATCGTAAATCTGCACCTCTATTTTGTTTTCCTTGAGATCCGCCCCCCATAACATCACCAAAGAATTCATCAAAAATATCAGAAAAGTTTCCTGAAAAACCACCGAACCCTGAGCCTTGGCCTTGAGAACCAGAGCCCCCTTCAAAGGCTGCATGACCAAACCTATCATAAGCAGAACGTTTTTCCTCATCTTTTAAAATTTCATAAGCTTCGGTTGCTTCCTTAAAAAGAGTTTCGGCCTTCTTGTCACCAGGATTTTTATCAGGATGATGCTTCATCGCCAATTTTCTATATGCTGATTTTATTGTTCCCGCATCTGCTTTACGATCCACACTTAATATTTCATAATAGTCTCGTTTTGCCATTGTAGAAACACCCCAATAAGGTAATAAATTTTATTTGCTAAAATTATTATTTATCTTTTTTTTCGTTGTCTACTTCTTCAAAATCAGCATCAACTACATCTTCATCATCTTTTTTTAATTTTTCATCTTCGCCATTAGGAGTTTCTTCATCAGGGATATCTTTATAAGCAGCTTCTCCTAATTTCATCATAACTTGACTTAAGGAAGCAGACTTTTGCTTGATTTCATCTAAATCATCGCTTTCAAGAGCAGTCTTAAGCTCTTGCAAAGCTTCTTGAACTGAAGACTTGGTTTCTGCGTCAATTTTTTCACCTGCATCTTCTATCGCTTTTTCAGCACCATTAACAAGTGCTTCTGCTTGGTTTCTGGTCTCAACATCTTCACGTTTTTTCTTGTCAGATTCTGCGTTTTCTTCTGCATCTTGAACCATTTTTTCTATCTCTTTTTCATCAAGACCACCTGAAGCTTGAATTGTTATTTTTTGCTCTTTACCAGTTGCTTTGTCTTTAGCAGACACATTAACTATGCCGTTAGCATCAATATCAAATGTCACTTCAATTTGAGGAACTCCTCTTCGAGCAGGGGCTATACCTTCTAGATTAAATTGGCCTAAGGGTTTATTGTCCTGAGCCATTTCTCTTTCACCCTGGAAAACAGAAATTGTTACAGCCGATTGATTGTCTTCTGCGGTAGAAAAGACCTGACTCTTTTTTGATGGAATTGTTGTGTTTCTATCAATCAAACGAGTAAACACACCACCTAAGGTTTCAATCCCCAAAGATAATGGAGTAACATCCAACAACAAAACATCTTTCACGTCACCGGTTAATACACCCGCTTGAATGGCCGCCCCTGATGCAACCACTTCATCTGGGTTGACCCCACGGTGAGGCTCAGATCCAAAAAATTTAGTAACTGTTTCTATTATTTTAGGCATTCTAGTCATGCCTCCAACTAAAATTACTTCTTTTATTTCAGATGACTTAATTCCGGCATCCTTAAGAGCAGATTTACATGGGCCTAAAGAGCCCTTAACCAAATCATCGACTAAATCTTCATACTTTGCCCTTGTTAGTTTACAGTTTAAGTGTTTTGGACCTGATTGATCAGCAGTAATGAACGGAAGGTTAACATCGGTTTGAACAGCACTTGAAAGTTCAATTTTTGCTTTTTCTGCACCTTCTTTAAGTCTTTGGAGTGCCAACTTATCTTCTCGTAAGTCAATTCCATTTTCTTTTTTAAATTCATCAGCAAGAAAGTCGATAATCCTCTGATCAAAGTCTTCCCCGCCAAGAAAAGTATCTCCATTTGTTGACTTAACTTCAAAGACACCATCACCAACTTCTAAAATCGAAACATCAAATGTACCACCACCGAGATCATAAACTGCAACCACCCCACTGTCTTTTTTATCAAGACCATATGAAAGAGCAGCAGCTGTTGGTTCGTTAATTATTCTTAAAACTTCTAATCCTGCTATTTTTCCAGCATCCTTAGTTGCTTGACGTTGGGCGTCATTAAAGTATGCGGGAACTGTAATGACTGCTTTTTCTACATTCTCTCCTAAATATGCTTCTGCATCTTCTTTGAGTTTTCTCAAAATAAAACTAGAAACTTCACTTGGAGAGTATGATTTGGGCTTACCTTTTTCGTCTAAACTATCAACCCATGCATCACCGTTTTCATGAGAGCTTATCTTATAAGGAACTAAATTAGAGAACTTTTTTGTTTCTTTGTCATCTTTTTTGCGTCCAATTAATCTCTTAATTGCAAAAAGAGTATTTTCAGGGTTTGTTACTGCTTGTCTTTTTGCCGATTGTCCAACAAGTCTTTCACCACTTTCAGTAAAAGCAACCATTGAAGGTGTGGTTCTTGCTCCTTCTGCATTTTCAATTACTTTTGCAGTTTTACCGTCCATTATTGCAAAACAAGAATTTGTAGTTCCAAGGTCTATGCCTATTACCTTGCTCATTTTAATATCCTCTTAAAAATTATTATAATTACTAGTAATCTTTCGTTGATATAGGGTTTATATTAGCTAGTTACAAGTGTTTGATAAGTTATTGTTTAATTTTTTTCTTTGAAACACCAACCATTGCTGGTCTTAACAATCTATCATGCAAAGACCATCCAGGTTGCATTACCTCAATAATGGTTCCTTGTTCGACTTCATCGGTCTCTTTTTCAAACATTGCTTGGTGTATATTATAGTCAAACTTTTGACCTATTGGGTCAATTCTTGTTATGTTGTGATTAGAAAAGACTTGCTTTAATTGTTCCAGGGTCATCTCTACGCCGATTATAAAGTTTTTTACTTCATCAGATAATTTATCCTGTTCTTTGGGTGAAGATAAAACTGCTTTCTCTAAACTGTCAACAACTGAAAGAATTTCACGTGACAAAGAGAGGTGTCCATATTTTCTTGCTTGTTCAAGGTCTTTGATTGATCTTCTTCGAGTATTTTCAGCATCAGCCAAAGCTCTTTTTCTATCGTCTATTGCTTTTTCAATTTCTAGTTTTAGATTTTCGTTTATATTACTAGCGTTTTCGTCTAATTCTTTCTCAATAGACTTTTCGCTAACACCTTCTTCTGTGGTGACTTTATTAATATCTTTATTGTTGTTCTTTTTGTTTTTGGTCATTATAAAATATCTCTTATTTTTCTCATATAGTTATAAAAATAGTTATTCCAATAGAGCTAATTTATTTTTTTTCTTTTGAAATTTGTTCACCATTTAAAATTTTTGTAACTATTTGACTAGTATAATCAACTATTGGAATAATTTTTGAGTAATTCATTCTCTTTGGCCCTATAACTCCAATTGCGCCTATAACCGTATTTTCATTGTTTTGAAGTGGAGCAATTATTAGTGAGCAACCAGTACCAATAAAAAGCTTGTTTTCCGATCCTATGAAAATTTTTACTCCTGAAGCAAAAGAAACATCCTCAAGAAGCTTTATACTCAATTCCTGATTTCCTAAAGTATTAAAAAGAGATTTTATTCTTTCTAAATCTTCTATTGCATGAACATCTTCAAGCAATTTATCTTGACCACGAACTATTAATGAAGAATCTGGTTGATCATTCGCCCAAACAGCTAATCCACGTTCAATTAAACTGGCAGCCAAATTATCAATTTCTGCCTTTTTTGTTTTTATTTCTTCATTAATTTTAATTCTTAATTCTTGAATATTTTGACCTTTTATTCTTGAATTTAAATAATTTCCGGCCATTTCAAATATTAAATTTGGGGTACCTTCATCAATATCAATAATTCTGTTTTCCACAGATCCATTTTTATCGACAAGCACAACAAGTGCTCTAAATTTTGAAATTCTAACAAATTCAATATGTTTAATTGTGTTTTCTGATCTTGGTGTTACCACAATCCCCGCATGACTAGACATTCCAGATAAAGACGAACTAACTTCAGAAAGAAGTTCCTTAGGTCCTCTAAGACCTGCGTTTTGTAATTCTTTGATTAAGTTTTCTTCATCGTCATTAATTTTTATCTCAACACCTAACAAATTATTTACATATAACCTAAGCCCTCTTTCAGTAGGAAGACGACCCGATGAAACATGCGGGGAATAAAGAAGCCCCATTTCTTCTAATTCTGCCATAATGTTTCTTAGAGAGGATGAAGAAACAGTCTCCTTGGATTTTGATGATAATGTCTTTGATCCAATGGGTGATCCATCATTTAAATAAGAATTGACGATTTCATTAAATACTGATTTTTTTCTTTCATTTAATAGACCTATTTCCATGGAATTAGATTAAACTTTGGTTTATAATCGGTCAACAATACTTAAGAAAATTAAATTTATCTATATTGGGGAAAAAATGGAAGTCACTTCGAAAGGCAAATTAATAAGACCATCAGGAAGAAAAAATGATGAAATGAGAGAAATTCAATTCTGCTCAAATTATATTGGAAATGCTGAGGGATCATGTTTGGTTAAATTTGGAGATACACATGTACTTTGCACAGCAAGCGTTGAAGAAAAAGTTCCTATATTCATGAAAAACTCAGGGAAGGGTTGGGTAACCTCAGAATACGGTATGCTTCCAAGATCAACACATACAAGAACCAGCCGTGAAGCGTCTAGAGGAAAGCAAAGCGGAAGAACTTTGGAAATTCAGCGCCTAATTGGAAGGTCGTTAAGATCAATCATAGATTTAAAACTCTTGGGGGAACGACAAATAATTATCGATTGCGATGTAATTCAAGCTGACGGAGGAACTAGAACAGCGTCTATAACTGGAGGATGGGTTGCTTTGGCTTGCGCTATTAATCGATTAATATATACAAATAAACTAAAAACCAATCCCATTATAAATCAAATATGTGCTGTTTCTTGCGGTATATGGAGAGGCTTTCCAATATTAGATTTAGATTATTCTGAAGATTCAACTGCAGAGGTTGATTCAAATTTTGTTTTTACTTTAGATGGTAAATTAGTTGAAATTCAGGCTTCATCAGAAGCAGACCCTTTTGAAAGAAAAAAAATGGATGTGCTTTTAGATTTGGCTCTTGAGAGAACCAAAGGCTTGTTTGAGAAACAAATGAAAGCAGTTAATGAAACATAAAAGCAGTTTTGAATTTAAAAACTTTAGAAGAAAGTTTGAAGAAAAAAAATTAATTTTAGCAACTCATAATTTTGGAAAACTTAAGGAATTTAAAAATTTATTAGAAAATATTAATGTTACTCTATACTCTTCTTCAGAGATGGGTTTACCTGTTCCTATTGAAAATGGAAATTCATTTGAAGAAAACGCTTATATCAAAGCTTCTGAAACAACCTCTCTTTCTGGTATGGCTTCTATTTCTGATGATAGTGGACTGCAAGTTAAATCATTAGGCGGTTCACCTGGTATATATTCTGCAGATTGGGCTGGGCCTGAAAAAAGCTTTGCAAAAGCTATAAAAAAGATTGCACTTTTAATGCAGGGGAGAAAAGATTTTAGTGCAAGCATGGTTTGCGCGCTTTGTATATCTTGGCCTGATGGTAAATTTAAAATTTTTAAGGGGGAAATGAAGGGAAAGATTACTTTTCCACCAAAAGGAGATTTGGGCTTTGGCTATGATCCTATTTTTATACCAACTGTACAACCAATAAAAAACTCTAAACTAACTTATGGTCAAATCGAACCCGAATTTAAAAATAAGCACAGTCATCGTTGTATAGCTTTTAATAAATTTTATAATAGTTGTTTTAAATGAAAAGCCTTAAACCAATATCAATATATATTCATTGGCCTTTTTGTGTTTCAAAATGTCCTTATTGTGATTTTAACTCTCATATTCAAGAGACTGTTGACCACAAAAAATGGGGACAGGCCTTAATGGTTGAACTTGAATATTTAGTTAATAATTATTTGATCGAGGATCTAAATCAATATTATTTAAAATCAATATTTTTTGGCGGCGGAACTCCTTCTTTGATGAAGCCTTTTAATATTAGAAAAATTATTGAGAAGTGCAAAAAACACTTTTTAAACAAAAAATATTTTCAAGACATCGAAGTAACCATGGAAGCTAATCCAAGCTCAATATTTAATAAGAACCTAAAAGAATTTTATTATTCAGGAATTAACAGAATTTCTATTGGGGTTCAAAGTTTTAATGATGATTTTTTGAAGTTTTTGGGAAGAAATCATAATGTCTTTGAAGCTAAAAAATCAATTGAATTATCCAAAGAAACTTTTGAAAATGTTTCTTTTGACTTAATTTATGCTCTACCCGAACAAAGCTTAAAAAGTTGGGAGCGTTCTCTTTTGGAAGCAATGGCTTTTGATCCTGAACATTTGTCTCTTTATCAATTAACCATTGAGAAGGGTACAGTTTTTAATAAGAATTATATTAACGGTTCGCTAGTACCAATAAGAGATGAGAAAGCATCAAAAATGTATTCTCTTACTGATTCAATTACCAAACAGCATAAAATTAATTCATATGAGATTTCTAATTATTCAAAAAAAAATAAAAACTGTGCCCACAATTTGGTTTACTGGAAAGGTGGGGATTGGATTGGAATAGGTCCAGGTGCTATCAGTAGGTTTTTTTATAAAAACAAAAGAACTCAAATTAGTATAAGAAAAAACCCTAGTAATTGGCTAAAAAGCGTAATTGTTCAAAATCATGGTATAAGCAATATTAAATTCGAAAATAAAAGAGATTATTGTATAGAAAAAATTTTGATGGGTTTGCGATTAACAAAAGGTATTAACATAGAAAAATTAAAATCTGTTTTAAGAATGGATAAAATACAAACTTTAATTAAAAATAATAATCTTATACTAGAACGCCAAAACCTAAAAACAACTTTTGAAGGGAGATTAATATTAAACTCAATATTGTCTGAAATTATAAAATAAATTAATCAATGTATATTTTATTTATTTTTTTATTTTCAATTTTATTGATTATTAATTCTCTTCG
Organism: uncultured SAR116 cluster alpha proteobacterium; assembly: GCA_902532475.1. Taxonomy (GTDB): domain Bacteria; phylum Pseudomonadota; class Alphaproteobacteria; order Puniceispirillales. The sequence continues at coordinate 1,085 of CACAIE010000048.1, read as the reverse complement.
GTTCAAGCCATCTTTTGTAATAATTAATTTTCCTGTCAACCATTCATGACCTCCTTTTCTTAATATAAATTCTGTAATGTTTTTTTGAGCAGATAATTTTTTTGTAAATTCAGCTATATCATATGCTAAAATTGAAAGGTGGGAAGGTGTTCCACCCCAGCTTTTTTCCCAATTTTTATAGAATTCATCTAAAAAAAACTCTTCATTGGAAGAAAAGTACACGCCATCTAATGATAATTCATTAACTATTTCATTGTTTCTAAATTGAGAATTTCCCAGATAAGTCACTCTATCTGATCCAAGATCATAGTATGAAAGTAAAGGTGAAACCTTGAGAATAAATTCATTACTTCCAACAAATAGAATGCCATCGTATTTAGGTTTTGGTAAAATAATCGTTTCATTATTTGATTTTTTCCAACCTGAAAAGAGTTTTATTTTTTTTCTTAATTTGTTTCGATCATTCAAAACGTCATTTTGAATGATAATAATTTTTTTTGAAATGCCAATTTTGGTTAATTTGTCTTCAGCTATATTAATTAAGGTTTTACTATATGAACTGTTTTCTCCCATAATTGCAAAATTTTTGACACCTGTTTTAATGCCAAAATCAACTATATGTTCAATTTCATCTTCAGACATTTTTCCAAGCAACCAAACGTTTTCAGCCTTTAATTTTTTATTGTTGGAAAATGATAGAATAGGTGTTTCAATATTTTTCATTTTACTTTTTAGTTCATGTAACCTTTCAGAAAAAACTGGGCCTATAATTATGTCTGGTTTCTGATTATCTATAAATAATAAAAACTCATCTGAAATAGAGGATGAATCAAAATATTTAATTTCTATGTTATTATTATTTCCAGAAAAAAACGACTGTTCCAAACCCATCATTATATCCTGCCCTATTGTTCTTTTGTTTCCAGATAAAGGAATTAAAGCAGAAACCTTAAATTTATTTTTAGAGAAGTTTTGGGTTTGATTTACACTCTCGATTATTTTATATTTGTTGTTTTTTGGTGTTTTCTCTGTTATTTGATTTTTCTTTTTAGAAAGCATTTCTAGAGCTGCATTGATTGCTTTTG
>CACAIE010000047.1 GCA_902532475.1 uncultured SAR116 cluster alpha proteobacterium | reverse complement strand
AATAGTTGTTTCACCATCTGTTTTTTCTGCACTTACAAGCGAACAATCTAGCAAATTTCTTAGAGTCATATTTCCCAGAATGTTTTTATTTTGTTTTATAATTTCTTTATTTACTTTGATTTTATCTGCTTTATTGAATGAAATATTTCAATTTTACTGTTTATTTATCGTTTCCTTATTATTCTTTTTAAATAGAAACTTAATAACTCCTAAAATAAATTATTATAGAGATAAAGATGTAATTGAAGACCTTAACGCTAAAAAAAAATTTAAAATGTTACATTTAATATCTGTTTTATTTTTTTTAATAAATATTGTTATACTCTTGGTTATAATATTTGAACATTTTTTGAGTTAAATTTTTATTTGTTTTAGAAGTATAATTTTATAATATATAAAGAAAGATTAAAGTATCGATTATTCGTAGGAGAAATTTAATGTTCAATCTTCTTGGAAAAAATGATTACACTTCAAAATGCACAAAAATATTAAATAGTGAAACTGGTTTGGATCCGCTTATAACTCAAGCATTCATTGAAGATTTTAAACCTTTATTCGATGAAGAATATGAAAAAAATAATGACCCAATTGAGATACTTACTAACGCAGGCATTACAATTCTTCAATCTATATTAGATGAAAGCATACGTGAAATTAAAGTAAATAATAAATGCAGAATGTATGACAAAGTTGCTGTAAAAATAAATCAGTGGTCTTTAACTAAAATCGATGCCAATAACCCACTAAGAAGCACGATTGAAAAAAATTTGGAACCATTTGTAAAAAAATAAAACATTGGATTAAACTAAATATAAATTATTAAAAATCCCAATGATAATGGAAGGAGATTTAAAATGACCAAGCATGGTTATGAAAGCGGACGTTTAAATCTTCCTTTTGTTGGAATTTGTACGTTTGGAAAATATCCCTACCAGGAAGATTGGAGTGCAATAAATGCAGACTATGCAATACTAGGTGCTCCATTTGACTTTGGTTCACAATATAGACCTGGGGCTAGGTTTGGTCCTAGAAGCATTCGTGAAGCTTCCACATTATTTTCTTTTGGTCATGCAGGCGCCTATGATCATGAAGATGACATCACTTACTTAGAACAAGACAAAGTAAAAATTGTGGATATCGGTGACTCAGATATAATCCATACAGACACAATTAAAAGTCACAATAATATTGAGGTTGGTGTTAGATCTATCTTAAAAGCAAAAGCTATTCCTATAATTTTAGGCGGAGACCATTCTGTAAACATTCCATGTATAAATGCATTTAGCGAGGAAAAGCCTTTCCACTTAATACAGATTGACGCACATTTAGATTTTGTAGATGAAAGACACGGTGTAAAATACGGTCATGGAAATCCAATGAGGCGAGCAGCAGAAAAAGATTACGTAACTGGATTATCCCAATTTGGCATTAGAAATGTTTCATCTACTGCTAAAGATGGTTACGAAGATGCACGCAAATTGGGTTCAGATATTCAATCCGTACGTCAATTCAGAAATAATGGCGTTGAAAAAATGTTAGGTAGAGTTCCGATAGGAAAAAGATATTATATAACTATAGACATAGATGCATTTGACCCTTCAATTGCCTCTGGTACTGGAACTCCGTCACATGGAGGGTTCTTATATTATGAAATCCTTGAATTTTTAGATGGATTAACCAAACGCGGTAAAATTATTGGCGTTGATTTAGTTGAAGTTGCTCCAGAATACGATCATTCAGGAAGCACCTCAACTCTAGCCGCACAATTATTACTAAATTTAATTGGTAGAATGCATTTCAATAAAAATAAATAAATTTTTAACCCACTTATTTATAGGTTTAACATATGATTGATTATTTAATTAGTTTTAATTTTTTAGATTGGACAGGAATTATCGGTTCATTAATGATTGCTGGAGCATATTATGGGGTTTCAAATAGTTACCTCAACCCAGAAAAACTTCCATTCCATTTGATCAATCTTTTAGGTTCAATTTTGATTTTAATCTCACTTTATTTCAAACCTAATCCAGGAGCAATTTTAATAGAATTACTGTGGATATTTATTGCTACATTAGGTATTTATAATTTTTATTTAAAAAAAATAAGACTTTCTAAAAGTATTTGATTTTTAAAAAATAATCCTATAGAAAATCACATTAGTGCGAGCGTGGTGGAATCGGTAGACACACAAGACTTAAAATCTTGAGGACTTAATGTCCGTGGGGGTTCCAGTCTCCCCGCTCGCACCACATCAACCCTAAATGTTCGTATAAGCCGTTGTAATTCAAGCATTTATTTTGCTTTTTTTATATTATTGAGTGAATAATGAATAATGAATAATTTACTAATTTATAAATATATTGAAAATGCAAGATCTACCTGAAGTTAATAACAAAATGATTGAAACTTTTCGGTCTGGTTTGATTTTTTTGAAAACCTCAAAAACCCCATATAACGGATATGTAGTCTCAAATAAAAGAGGGGATAATTATTTTTCAAGATACTATTCTGAAGGTATTCTTTATGCAAAAGGTCGAAAAAAGAATGGCATGAGATATGGACTTTGGGAGGAGTATAATTATGATTTTTGTGAGGAGGAAATAATCTTCGTATTTAGAGGAAAATATGAAAAAGGAAAAAAAGAAGGCTTATGGAAGGAAATTGATACAAGAACACAACATACTAGACAAATTACTAACTTTCGAAAAGGTAAAGAACATGGTTTGAATGAGTGTTATAATTATTATAGAAGAAATTATAAAAATGGAAAAAGACACGGATTTTGCGAATGGTTTTGTAAAAATGGTCAAGTTCACTCAAAAAGTTTTTATATAGATGGAGATTACGCAGGACCACATGAAGAGTATAGTTGCGAAGATGGCAAGTTAAAATTTAGAACCTATTATTATGGTAGTAGTAAGAATGGGAACGGGATCATTAATGGTCCTTATGAATTATATTATTCGGGAAGTGGTTATTTAGAGGAAAGAGGAATTCTCATCGATGGAAAACATAACGGCATTTGTGAATTTTATTACTCTAATGGTCAATTAGAGAGAAGAGGTAACTACAAAGATGGAAAACAAGATGGTCTTTGGGAATACTTCAATGAAGATGGTTCTCTTCAAAAAAAGCTGAGAAATGGTGTGAAACAAGAATAATGCATCTCTTGAGAGAAATTTAAATGTATAACCGCCCGATAGTTAAAGATGATTTTGAAGTTCCAGAAGAATTAATAACTAAAAGTTTTATATTAAGGCCATTAACAATAAATTACTTAGATAGAGACTATGAAGCAGTAATGAAAAGTGAAAAACATCTGTATAAACTTATGGATGATAGTGATTGGCCAAAAAAGATGACTTTAAATGAAAATCTTGTTGATTTGGGTTGGCATGAAAGAGAATTCTCTCTGAGACATTCATTTGCATACACAGTTCTTTTGCCGCAAAATGAAGAAGAAGTAATTGGGTGTTGCTATATTTATCCGTCTGATAATCCTGAGTTTGAAGTGCAGGCATACTATTGGATAAGACAAGATCTTCTGAGTAGTGGTTTGGAAACAGAATTAGGTAACACCTTTAACGCATGGTTAGAAAAAACTTGGCCATTTAAGAAAATAGAATTTCCGCGAAGAGATTTGTAATATTATCCATTAAAGAATTTTAGAGACATCAAATTGCCACTTTTATAAACAAGATTTGATAGTGAAGACATAATTCAAGGTTAATATCTGAAGTAACTTATGGAGTGTTTAATGAAAAAATTCTTAACTTTATGTTTTATACTTTTTGCTCTTCCCAGTTGGGGAGAAACTGTCTCAATGGATGAAATAGTTCGAAAAGGTGAATTATATTTCAAACATTCTTCAAACGTTCCGTATACAGGTTTAGCCACAGATAACTCTATTTTTTTTAAAATTGGATATTTTAAGGATGGAAAGAGAGAGGGTGTTTGGCCATCATATTGGTTTAATGATAAGGGAGTACCTAAACTAGCTTCAACACGCAGTTTTAATGATAATCAAAGAGATGGCCAACAGATAGACTATCTTCATGATGAAGAAATTCACATTGTTAGAAGTTATAAAAAAGGGACACCTCATGGCATTTGGCAAAATTATTATGCTGGTAACAGTCAGGTAGCTTATTCTGGTCACTATAAAGAAGGTAAAAAATACGGCACTTGGATTGTATATAATGAAGATGGCAGCTTAGATAATTTAGAACATTATATTGATGGGGTGCTGATAATAAGAACTTACAGTTTATTCTGGAAAATTGCGGGAGTTGTAGGAAGAATTATTGTTTAGCAGATTAAATTTGTGAAATTAATTAAATTGCAGATCGTGAAGTTTCCAGTAGGCTTTTTTTGTTTTTTCCACCGGTAAAAAGAAAAGATCTTCTTTATTAAGGCATATATTTTCTTTTATCAAATCAAATGCAGTTTTTCCTTCTTTATTTTTTATTTTTGTATTTGCTCCATTTTGGATTAAATCCAATATAATAATATCATCAAAATTTGTATAACGACCATGTTCTGAAATTCCATGTAGGGCTGTATGACCATAATTGCTAACTTCATTTATTGAAGCACCATTTTTTATGAGTGTTCTTACTCTCGCGATTGCATTTTTTTCAGATCTTGTTACACAGTTTGACCATTCATTTTTCCTTGCATAATCTTCACTGTAATGAATGGCAAACATTAAAGGGGTTAATCCACCTTTAGTTTTTAAATTAACATCAGCACCATGTTCTATTAGAGTTTTAATAACAGTTTCACTATGATTATGATTTAAAGCGAGCATCAAAGGTGATACTCCCCCATCTAAAAGTTCTCTACCAAAATATTCATACTTTTTTGAAAGAAGATTAATATCCACATTACTATTATTGATAATTGCTTTTATTACTTTGGAATTAAAGCTGTAGACAGCGGCTGAATGAAGAATATTTTCACCATCTTGATTTAACACATGAGGATTAGCTTTAATTTCAAACATAAATTGAATAGTTTCAAGATTCGAAGATTTTGCTGCATGATGAAAAGCTGTATTTCCTTTATTATCTCTTGCATTAATATCTGCTCCTACTTTTAATAAGTATTTGGCAGCATTTAAATTATCAGATGCAACAAATTGCATGAATGTACTTTCTCCATTTTTATTCCTGTAATTAGCATCTGCTCCTAAATATAAAAATTTATCAGCAAGTTCAAAATTTTTATTAATTGCAATCATCAATGGCGTAGCACCTGAATAGTTTTCAACATTCAAACTTGCACCGTTTAAAACAAGAAAATGGAATAATTCTTTATCACTATCTTCTCTAAGTTTTAATGCTTGCATAATTGGTGGACCATAAAAATAATGTCTGGTTGCTCTTAAATTTGCATGATTTTTGATTAAAGTAATTATTAGTTCCTTATAATCTGGAATAAGTTTTTCCATCCTGCTCCAGCTCATTTCAAAATTATAAAAGATGCTCTGAATAGGAGTAAGGTTACATTCAGTTATATAACTTATATTATTGCAATTTTTTAATTCATTAAGATTATAACCCTCCCTGATCAACATTTTTAGGATGTGGTTTTGAGGACTGACCCATTCTCTAAGTGATCCATCGTACTTTATTTTAAGGTATTTGGTTATGACAGGTAAACAATCTTTACAGGTTGAAATATCAGCTTTAGCTCCAATTTGTATAAGAAATGGTATTACATCAGAATTATCATTACTTAAGGCTTTATAAAAACAATCTTCACCTATATCATCTTTGGCTTGAAGGTCAGCATTGTTTGCAATTAATATTTTTATATTTTCAACATTGCTGTAAGAACATGCTAAATGAAGTGGTGTTATACCTCCGTATTCTGGTTTTATTTTATCTTTAGTTGTTCTTGCATTAACAGGAATACCTTTATCTATAAGATACTGAATGTTCGATGGGAGAGAATTATTTCTAGCAGCAAAATGTAATAATGTTATCCCAGTTTCATAAGTTTGACCCCTACGTTTATTTTTATTAGTTTCTTTGAAAAATAAGTCTACATTATTCTTCTCAAAAACCTTTAATATTTTAGGGTCTTTCATTGAAATAAAAGCTACAAAAATTGGATAATAGGAGGAAGTTTCTTTAGTGCAATGTTCAAAGACATCATTTTTATTTTCTAAAAGTTTTTCTATATCAAGGTAGTTGGCATTTGACCAAAAATTTTGAAGGCAAAAAGGCTTAACTTCAGCATGTAAAAAGATTGGATTGAAAAAAATAAATAGAAAAAAGAATATAATGTAATTTTTCATATTATAAAAATAGCACTAAAAATAAATATTTTAAACTTCTATAGATAATTTCATCATAAATTTTAATTTAATCTTAAGAGAATGTCCTTCACCATAACCTTCACCGATACTTTCTCTTGTCCAACCACCTATCTGGTCTATAATTTCAGAAGGGCATTCAACATTTCTTAATCTGTCACGCATACTATGCCTGAAGGAATGTAATACATATCCATTACCAGTACTTTCTTTCATCCATTTGTTCAAAGCTGAACTGGCAGAGTTAGCATTACAACCCAGTTTGTTGCAATAGCGAGGAAAGGCAAAAGGGTTATCTGATTGTTGGTCTTTAATCTTTTCGGCTGCCCATAAAGACAATCCTACAAGAGGTATTTGTCTTTTACTCGCCTTAGTCTTTAATCTTCTCCAACTGTGGGGTTGCAAATCAATATAGGGTATATCTGTATCAAGGATAATATCAGATTTAAGCAACCCCGTTGCTTCACCCAAACGCATTCCAGTATCACTGATTAATGCAACCAGCCACCTTAAATCATCATCTGTCTCTTTACAGATGGTTTGTATTTTTCTGATCAGATCAATTGGTAATGGTTTTCTTGTTTCACTATCATCTGTCTCTGGCCAGTATGTTCTAGAGAAAGCATTCTGTCCTTCAATGCCGTATTCAGTTTTAGTGATATTGATAATTGATCGAACAGAAGAGAATACACGTTTGACTGTATTCATGACCATACCTTTATCCATCAGCCAATCCCTGAACTTTGCCGCATCTGCTGTTGAATAAGAGTTGATCGGTCTATCACCTAAAGCTTGGATGACATAACGAGTATTTCTGTATGATGTTCTGATAAAGACTTTATCTTTGTTTTTGGATTTCAATTTGAGATACAACTCAACGGCTTGTGACAGTGTAGGGGAGTTATCATTGGCTAGCCTGTCGGGTTGCACCAGTTGGATAGCTGGAATGTCCAGCTTCTGAAGTCTTATTCCCATCCAGTAATCTTCAAGTCGTTGGTCGATTGATTTTGCAACACGCCTTGCAGTTGTTATTAATTTAGTCTTAAGACTTAAACTAATGCGATCAGATGTATAAATATCTCTCAGGTCGCAAGGAACACGCCTTACAAAATAATAAATACCATCTCTGCATCTTAAATACTGATTTTCATATTTGTGCATCACTCCGTACATCACCTTTGATAGTCCAGCAAAATAAATGCTTGAATTACAACGGCTTATACGAACATTTAGGGTTGATGTGGTGCGAGCGGGGGGACTTGAACCCCCACGGACATTAAGTCCTCAAGATTTTAAGTCTTGTGTGTCTACCGATTCCACCACGCTCGCACTAATGTGATTTTCTATAGGATTATTTTTTAAAAATCAAATACTTTTAGAAAGTCTTATTTTTTTTAAATAAAAATTATAAATACCTAATGTAGCAATAAATATCCACAGTAATTCTATTAAAATTGCTCCTGGATTAGGTTTGAAATAAAGTGAGATTAAAATCAAAATTGAACCTAAAAGATTGATCAAATGGAATGGAAGTTTTTCTGGGTTGAGGTAACTATTTGAAACCCCATAATATGCTCCAGCAATCATTAATGAACCGATAATTCCTGTCCAATCTAAAAAATTAAAACTAATTAAATAATCAATCATATGTTAAACCTATAAATAAGTGGGTTAAAAATTTATTTATTTTTATTGAAATGCATTCTACCAATTAAATTTAGTAATAATTGTGCGGCTAGAGTTGAGGTGCTTCCTGAATGATCGTATTCTGGAGCAACTTCAACTAAATCAACGCCAATAATTTTACCGCGTTTGGTTAATCCATCTAAAAATTCAAGGATTTCATAATATAAGAACCCTCCATGTGACGGAGTTCCAGTACCAGAGGCAATTGAAGGGTCAAATGCATCTATGTCTATAGTTATATAATATCTTTTTCCTATCGGAACTCTACCTAACATTTTTTCAACGCCATTATTTCTGAATTGACGTACGGATTGAATATCTGAACCCAATTTGCGTGCATCTTCGTAACCATCTTTAGCAGTAGATGAAACATTTCTAATGCCAAATTGGGATAATCCAGTTACGTAATCTTTTTCTGCTGCTCGCCTCATTGGATTTCCATGACCGTATTTTACACCGTGTCTTTCATCTACAAAATCTAAATGTGCGTCAATCTGTATTAAGTGGAAAGGCTTTTCCTCGCTAAATGCATTTATACATGGAATGTTTACAGAATGGTCTCCGCCTAAAATTATAGGAATAGCTTTTGCTTTTAAGATAGATCTAACACCAACCTCAATATTATTGTGACTTTTAATTGTGTCTGTATGGATTATATCTGAGTCACCGATATCCACAATTTTTACTTTGTCTTGTTCTAAGTAAGTGATGTCATCTTCATGATCATAGGCGCCTGCATGACCAAAAGAAAATAATGTGGAAGCTTCACGAATGCTTCTAGGACCAAACCTAGCCCCAGGTCTATATTGTGAACCAAAGTCAAATGGAGCACCTAGTATTGCATAGTCTGCATTTATTGCACTCCAATCTTCCTGGTAGGGATATTTTCCAAACGTACAAATTCCAACAAAAGGAAGATTTAAACGTCCGCTTTCATAACCATGCTTGGTCATTTTAAATCTCCTTCCATTATCATTGGGATTTTTAATAATTTATATTTAGTTTAATCCAATGTTTTATTTTTTTACAAATGGTTCCAAATTTTTTTCAATCGTGCTTCTTAGTGGGTTATTGGCATCGATTTTAGTTAAAGACCACTGATTTATTTTTACAGCAACTTTGTCATACATTCTGCATTTATTATTTACTTTAATTTCACGTATGCTTTCATCTAATATAGATTGAAGAATTGTAATGCCTGCGTTAGTAAGTATCTCAATTGGGTCATTATTTTTTTCATATTCTTCATCGAATAAAGGTTTAAAATCTTCAATGAATGCTTGAGTTATAAGCGGATCCAAACCAGTTTCACTATTTAATATTTTTGTGCATTTTGAAGTGTAATCATTTTTTCCAAGAAGATTGAACATTAAATTTCTCCTACGAATAATCGATACTTTAATCTTTCTTTATATATTATAAAATTATACTTCTAAAACAAATAAAAATTTAACTCAAAAAATGTTCAAATATTATAACCAAGAGTATAACAATATTTATTAAAAAAAATAAAACAGATATTAAATGTAACATTTTAAATTTTTTTTTAGCGTTAAGGTCTTCAATTACATCTTTATCTCTATAATAATTTATTTTAGGAGTTATTAAGTTTCTATTTAAAAAGAATAATAAGGAAACGATAAATAAACAGTAAAATTGAAATATTTCATTCAATAAAGCAGATAAAATCAAAGTAAATAAAGAAATTATAAAACAAAATAAAAACATTCTGGGAAATATGACTCTAAGAAATTTGCTAGATTGTTCGCTTGTAAGTGCAGAAAAAACAGATGGTGAAACAACTATT
>CACAIE010000046.1 GCA_902532475.1 uncultured SAR116 cluster alpha proteobacterium | reverse complement strand
TTATGTTAAGAAAGAAGGCGAATGGGGTGGCGATAGGCTCCCGTACATCATCTTTCATCGGTAAAGCAGCTTCCAAGATTGTTGACCGCCGTACATTTTTACGAGGTTCTGGTCTTGCTGTTGGCGGAATAGCCGCTGTAACTGCTTTGTCTGGTAGAATGGTAAAGCCGGCTTTGGCTTCCGGAGCTGGAGGAAACGTAAGTGTTAAAAAATCAATTTGCACTCACTGTGCTGTTGGTTGTACAGTAATGGCTGAGGTCCAGGATGGAGTATGGACTGGTCAAGAGCCAGGATGGGACAGCCCTATTAATTTAGGAGCTCACTGTGCAAAGGGCGCTTCCGTTCGTGAGACAGCTCAAGGTGAGCGCAGGCTGAAATACCCAATGAAGTTAGCTGGTGGTAAATGGCAGAGGATAAGCTGGGATGACGCTATTAATGAAATTGGCGACAAAATGCTTGATATCCGAAAGACTTCAGGGCCAGATTCAGTTTACTGGCTTGGATCAGCTAAACATAATAATGAGCAAGCTTACTTATTCCGTAAGTTATACGCTTATTGGGGCTCTAATAATGGAGATCACCAAGCCAGAATTTGTCACTCTACCACTGTAGCAGGTGTTGCAAATACCTGGGGCTACGGAGCCATGACCAATTCTTTCAACGATATTCACAATTCTAAGGCTATTTTCTTGATTGGTGGTAACCCTGCAGAGGCTCATCCAGTTTCTTTGGTGCACCTTATGAAAGCAAAAGAGCAAAACAACGCTCCTTTGATTGTTTGTGATCCAAGATTTACTAGAACGGCTGCACATGCAGATGAATTTGTGAGGTTTAGACCTGGTACTGATGTAGCTTTAGTTTGGGGTATTCTATACCATATTTTTGAAAATGGTTGGGAGGATAAGGAATTTATTCGTCAGCGTGTTTGGGGTATGGATCAAATTAGGGAAGAAGTTGCAAGATGGACACCAGAGGAAACAGAACGTGTTACTGGAGTGCCAGGGTCACAGCTTAGGCGTGTTGCAAAAATAATGGCTAATAACAGGCCTGGAACATTTATATGGTGTATGGGCGGAACTCAACATACAACAGGCAATAATAATACTCGTGCCTATTGTATTTTCCAGCTTGCTTTAGGAAATATGGGAACTACAGGTGGTGGAACTAATATTTTCCGTGGCCATGATAATGTTCAAGGTGCTACAGACTTTTGTGTTCTTTCACATTCACTTCCTGGCTATTATGGACTTTCAGGAGGCGCTTGGGCTCACTGGTCACGTGTATGGGAAGAGGATCTTGACTGGTTGAAGGGCCGTTTTGATAAGATTAAAGGTAAGGACGGAAAAGAAAAGTCCCTGATGAACTTGAAGGGTTTTCCCGTTTCAAGATGGATCGACGGTGTTCTTGAAGATAAGAATAATATGGACCAGCCTGATAATTTAAGGGCTATGGTCTTTTGGGGGCATGCTCCAAATTCTCAGACACGTCTTCCTGATATGAAAAAGGCTATGGAAAAATTGGATATGTTGGTTGTTATAGATCCATATCCAACAATGTCAGCAGTACTGTCAGATAGAAAAGATGGTGTTTACTTACTGCCTGCCTGTACTCAGTTTGAAACATATGGTTCGATTACTGCTTCAAATAGAACTTTGCAGTGGAGAGAGAAAGTTATAGACCCTTCCTTTGATTCACTTCCGGATCAAACGATTATCTATAAATTTGCAAAAAAACTTGGATTTGCAGATCGTATGTTCAGGAATATCAAAGTTAATAATGAAGAGCCTTTAATTGAAGATGTTACTCTCGAGTTTAATAGAGGAATGTGGACAATTGGGTATACAGGGCAGTCACCAGACCGTCTTAAGGCTCATATGAAATATCAACATACTTTTGATAAAACGACACTTCAAGCAATTGGTGGTCCTTTAGATGGTGAGTACTATGGTATGCCTTGGCCTTGCTGGGGAACCGCAGATATGAAGCATCCTGGAACTCCAAACCTTTATGATACATCAAAGCCTGTTGCTGAAGGTGGACTATGTTTCCGAGCTCGTTTTGGTGTTGAGAGGAACGGAGACAATCTATTGGCTGAAGGCTCTTATCCTGTTGGTTCTGAAATCAAAGATGGATATCCACAGTTCACTATGGCTATGCTTAAGGATTTGGGATGGGATAAAGACCTTACTGATGCTGAAAGAAAGCATATTGAAGGGTTGGCAGGAGATAAGACAAACTGGAAAGTCGACCTTACTGGAGGCATTCAAAGGGTTGCTATCAAACATGGATGTGCGCCATTTGGAAATGCTAAGGCAAGGGCAGTAGTTTGGACGTTTCCAGATCCAGTTCCAATTCATCGTGAACCACTCTATACAAATAGACGTGATTTAGTTCCTGATTATCCAACTTATGAAGATAGGCATGCCTATAGATTGCCAACAATGTATAAGTCAATCCAGGATGTAGATCACTCTAAGAAATATCCAATGATCCTTACTTCAGGACGATTGGTTGAATACGAGGGTGGTGGAGACGAAACAAGATCAAATCCATGGCTTGCTGAATTGCAACAAGATATGTTTGTTGAAATGAATCCAAGGGATGCAAATGGACTAGGAATTCGTGACGGTGACATGGTTTGGGTGAGAACGCCTGAAGGAGCTAGCATTAAGGTAATGTCTCAGATTACCGAGCGTGTGGCAGCAGGAGTTGCATTCTTACCTTTCCACTTTGGTGGTCACTATCAAGGTGAAGATCTAAGACATAAGTATCCAGAAGGTGCAGATCCAATTGTACTTGGTGAAGCCGCTAACACAGCCATGACATATGGCTATGACTCAGTTACACAGATGCAGGAATCAAAGTGCACTCTCTGTATGATTGAGCGTGCGTAAGGGAGGTATATCATGGCACGAATGAAATTTTTATGTGATGCAGAAAGATGCATAGAGTGTAATGCTTGTGTAACTGCATGTAAAAATGAACACGAAGTACCTTGGGGTGTGAACAGACGAAGGGTTGTTACAATTCAGGATGGTAAGCCTGGAGAACGATCCATTTCTGTAGCATGTATGCATTGTTCTGATGCCCCATGTATGGCTGTTTGTCCGGTTGATTGTTTTTATCAATCAGATGAAGGGGTTGTGCTTCATTCAAAAGATCTATGTATAGGATGTGGCTATTGCTTTTATGCATGCCCATTTGGTGCACCACAATTTCCACAGGCAGGTAATTTTGGTTCTAGAGGCAAAATGGATAAATGTACATTTTGTGCTGGTGGACCTGAAGATGACATGTCAGACAATGAATTTCAAAAATATGGAAGAAATCGTCTGGCAGAAGGAAAATTACCTTTATGTGCGGAAATGTGTTCAACTAAGGCTCTTCTTGCAGGAGATGGTGATATAGTCTCCGATATATTTAGAGAAAGAGTGGTTGCCAGAGGTTTTGGAGCTGGTGCATGGGGTTGGGGCACAGCCTATTCAATTAAAGGTTCCTAAATATAAATTTAAAAGAGAGACCAAATATTTTTAATTTGGTCTCTCTGATTTAAATTTGTTACTATAGTATATGTTAAACCGTAGATAATTTATTTAGGAATTTCATTTGATAATGAATCTATTTTCAAAATTTTTTGTTATATTTTTTATATTGATAACAGCATTCAATCTAAGCGCTTGCAGAAAAGAAGAGCAAGGCAGGCCACTTAACTATAATAAAGGTGTGTATCAAGGAAATGCTGATGCTTCTTTAACAGATGGAAAAGTTTATCAGTTAAGGAAACGTGTTTCAGGTCAAGCCTGGTATTAACTTTTTTATTGGAGCAAAACATATGCTTTTACAAAACTCATTATTAAAAAAACTAGGATTAACATTTATACTATCATTATTTCTTGTTCTAAATTTTAATTTTGCTTCATATTCTCAAACTTCAGGTGAAGTGCCTGGTTCCTCATTAGGGTTTAACTCTGATGCAGATTTATGGCGTTACATTAGAGAAGGTAATAAAGGGAATACCCAACTTAAAAATGAGATGTCTGCAGTAATGATCCAATCTGAAGGTGATAACTGGAGGTCGATAAGAAATGGTCCACTTTCAAGATATGGAGCTTATGGTTTAATAGGAATAATTATTTTATTAGCGTGGTTTTATTCATATAGGGGAAGAATTAAAGTAGCTAAAGGATTTTCAGGAAAAACAATACTCAGGTTTAAAGCAATCGAAAGATTTTCGCATTGGTTAATGGCTGGTTCTTTTATAGTTTTAGCTTTGACAGGGTTGAACATGCTTTATGGAAAAATGATCTTATTACCAATTCTTGGTCCTGAGTTATTTTCAACAATAACTCTTGCTGGGAAATACGCTCATAACTATCTTGCTTTTGCATTTATGGTAGGTTTGGGTATGTCTTTTGTTTGCTGGGTATCGCATAATATTCCTTCTAAGTTAGATATTGATTGGATTCAGCAGGGAGGTGGGTTGTTCGATGAAAAATCCCATCCTCCTGCAAGAAAATTTAACGCAGGTCAAAAGGTAGTTTTTTGGGCTGTTATGTTAGGAGGGTTTTCAATTAGCTTGTCTGGGTGGGCCTTACTTTTTCCATTTGAAACACAGATGATGAGTAAGACATTTGGATTGCTAAATATGGTAGGTTTTAATTTATCAACAGATCTTACTACTTTACAAGAACAGCAACTTCAACAAATATGGCATGGTATAGTTGGATTAGTGTTAATTATTCTTATAATTGCACATATTTATATTGGTTCGTTGGGAATGCAAGGAGCATTTGATGCAATGAATACAGGTGAGGTCGATAGAAATTGGGCAAAAGAGCATCATGGTTTATGGGTTGAAGAAGAAGATCAAAAAGCAAAAAACACAGATAAAAAAGGTAGCGTTAAGCAGCCCGCAGAGTAATTTTCTTTATGTAATTAAATGTAAATTTGAGTGGATTTTAAATAACTCACTCAAATTTATTTTATTCATCATATTAATAAGTTCATTTTCATATTTTTCATATTCACAAGAAAAAATTGTAGGTCATGGTGGTCCTGTTAAGGGTTTAACTGTTTCCAAAAATGGATATTTAGTTAGTACTAGTTTTGATTATACTTCAATAATTTGGTCGCTAAATGAAATGAAAGAAATAAATTCTTTGAATGATCATTTAGCAGCAGTTAATGTAGCAAAGTTTTCCCCTGATGGAAGAAAATTAATTACTGCTGGTGATGATATGAGGGTTTTAGTCTACGATGTTCAAAACCTTTCAAAAAATCTTCATCCAAAAGAACTAGGCATTCATTCAGGTAAAGTCTCTGATGTTGCATATTCAAAGAATGGAAAATTAATGGCTTCTGCTGGATGGGGTGGTTCAATAATGATTTGGGATATGGATCGAGAGCAGTTAATTTTAAAAACCACAGCTAGTCATAAAGGGCCTATTAATTCTTTGCAATTTTCTAAAGATGGAATGTATCTATATTCATCTGGCTATGATGGCACAATAAGAAAATTTGATATATTTAATAATATCTCAAAAGGAATTCTAATCTCACATGGTTGGGGTATTAATGTTTTCTATTTTGATGAAGAACAAAATATTATTTCTTATGGGACGACAGATGGTTCTATAACATTTTTTGACTTTAAAAAAGAAAAGAAAATTTTGAATATTGGTGATGAAAGAATTCCAATTTTGACTATGTGTTTAAATTCAGAAAAATCAATTATTGCCTTTGGCAATTCAGAAGGAAGAGTGGTGATGTTTGATTTAAATGATAATTCACTTATTAGAGATTTTAGAGCTGCACACGGTCCTGTTTGGGCTTTAGCACTAAATCTTGATTCAACCATGCTTTTTGTTGGAGGATTGGATGACTATTTCAGCCAATGGGATCTCGTTACTTATCCACAGCCAGTTATTGTTCCCCCTGGACCGGCAAGAAGATTTAATCCAAGCAATTTAGAATCAAATGGACAAAAACAGTTTGCAAGAAAGTGCAGTGTTTGCCACACAGTTGAGCAAGATGGAAAGAGAAGAGCCGGTCCTACCTTGTATAAATTGTTTGGGAGAGTTGCAGGCAGTTTAGAAGGTTATAAATATTCAGATGCATTAATTAACAGTCAAATTGTTTGGAGTGAAAAAACCATTCATCAATTATTTACCGAAGGCCCTGATGTGGTCTTACCGGGAACAAAAATGCCCATTCAAAGGATGAAGAGTTCTGCTGACAGAGTTGATTTAGTAAATTTTTTAAAAGAAGCTACTGAATAAGAGTTAAACTAAAGTTTTTGTTTGAAATAAACAGTTAAACCAATTAAAATATTGATAACAATAATAGGGAATAACATGAGGGTAATAATTCTTAGTTCATTAGTAGCAATTGGTATAGCAATTGTTTCTTATTATGCTCTTGGTGGAATGGCTGTCGATACAGCTTCAGCACTTTCTGGATCTTCAGTTAGACTGTGATTTTACCTTGGCAAATAGTGATCTTTCCATTTTAAAACAACATTGAACGATACAGATATTCTCTCAGCGTGACATAAGTTTGGATGGACAAGGTGATGAATAAATGCTGGCCAAAGTAACAATTCACCTGATTTAGGTTTTACTCTAAATTCCGGGTCTACTTGGTTGTCCTTTCTAATTGAAATCATATTTGCTTGAGGCCTAGGATCAAAAAAACTTATTTCGTTTGGGTTTAAATCATTTCTACTGCCTATACTAGTTTCATCATTTGGAACTGAAACATAATAAGTCCCACTTAACCAAGAATGTGGGTGGTTGTGGAGGTTATGATAATCTCCAAATCTATTTATATTAGGCCATCCTTGGATGGAAAAATCTAATTCATACTCAATTCCAGAGTTTTGAGCGTAATCAATACTAGCCTTTTTAAAGCAATCACCTAGCCACTTTATCACAGGGTGATCTATTTCTAGAAATTCTTGATTAAGATACTCAGTTGTTAAATTACTTCGTTCGTCATCCAATTCATTGATGAACTCTGATAAAACTTGATTGGCCATATCAGCTCCAGGAAGTATAACTGACATTATTGTAGTTGGCCAAAGATTATGAAATACTGGATTAGTACTCATTTAATTCTCCTGAGAGGAATGTATATGAAATATAGCATTTTTTATATTAATAATAAAATTATTACTATTATCTTTTTATTATTAATTATGATTTCCAAGTCTGCTTTTAGTGACTTCACAAAAACATGGAATATCGCATCACCATCAGTTGTTTCAGTTTTACCAACCTGGCCTGGATATCAAAAACCTGGCTTTGGTGCGCCAGCAGGAACTGCTCCAGAGGGAACGGGAGTAATAATTTCTAATAATGGGCTTATCGTCACTGCTTCACATGTTGTTAGTAGAGCGACTGAAGTTTTAATAAGAGATTTTGATGGTAAAAAACACAAATCAGAAGTAATTTTTAATGACCCTGGAACTGATTTAGCAGTAATTAAAACTAATATTAAAAATAAAAAAATAATAATCAATGAATTTAGACCCGATGTAGGAAGTGAGATATGCCTAATAAGCAATTCATTCGGACTCGATTTAAATATAACTTGTGGAATTGTTTCTGCAAATAGAAAATCTGGAATTGGATTTAACCCTATTGAAGACTTTATTCAAATAGATGCATCTGCAAACCCAGGTTCATCTGGTGGAGCTGTTGTAAATTCTAATGGTGAACTAGTTGGAATCATGAGTGGTATTTTTACTAAGGAAAGCGATACAAATGTAGGTGTAAATTTTGCAATTTCTGCAGAATTGTTGATGAAAACAGTAAAGCATTTAATTAAACGATAATGAATAAATATAACAAGTATCTAATAACTTTATTTTATTTGTCATTGACAATTTTTAATTCTAATGCATCAGAGATAAACCTTGAATTTGAGAGAAGTGCAATTGAAGAGCATTGCGAAGCTGTGTTTGAGAATTTTGAAAATAAGTTGCTTGAGAATAATTGGGAAATTTTAACATCAAACAATCATACAACTGATTATCTGCATCTTGATAATAATAATCAAGTTACTGTTAGAAAAATATTAAGAGGAGATAAAATTAATGGCATTCGTTATATTTTCCATGATGGCATTCAAAACCCTAAATTGATGGTCAATGTTGACAAAAAATGTATAGTTAAACTTTCAAGATTATTAATTAAAAATGAAAAAGGGACAATTAATTCAATTGCTAATCTTTCAAAAGATTTAAAATCAGTTACTGATCAGGAATATTTTAATCCACCATTACCAGAATCTAAACCTTTTATTGGAACAAAAGTAGCAATAGTAGATACAGGTGTAAACTATACTCTTGAGTTTATTAACTCTAATCTATCAAGAATAAATAATAAAACACTATCAGGCTATGATTTTGAAGATGATGATTCTCTGCCTTTTGATATCGATATTAGTAGGTCATTGTTTTTTCCTTTTCATCATGGAACAGCTGTTACAAGTATAATTTTAAGAGAAGCTCCTTTATCTGAAATCGTTGCATATAGATTTCCTAGATCAGATATGTGTAAATTTAAATTATTGATAAATCACATAGCAAGCAACAAAATTAAAATTGTAAACTTATCAATGGGTTCAAAGAATGAAAAAGATTGGATGTGTTTTAAAAATGCTGCATATCAACACAAAAACATTTTATTTTTTGTTTCAGCTGGAAATGACGGAATAAATATTGATGATAAAGGTGTATACCCAGCTTCATTTGATTTAGAAAATATTTTAGTGATTACATCTTCTGATATTTTCGGAAACCTAGCTAGAGAATCAAATTTTGGAAAGAATTCAGTAGATTTTTTAATTCCTGGAGAACAAATACCAGTCATTGATCATAGGGGTGTTAGAACTAAAGCGTCTGGATCAAGTTATGCAGTTCCAAGAGTTGTTGCAATGGCTGTTCGCTATTTATCAAATAATCCTAATGCAAGCGTTAGCGATATAAAAAATATTCTAATTTCAAGGGCAGTCAAAAATAATAAATTTGTAAAGTATGGTTGGATACCAGATCCGTTGGATGATTATCTTTTTGACTAATCAAATGCATTATCAAGAAACCCTCTGGCTAAAGGAACTGCACTTGGGTTGTGAATTTTCATTAAAGAAATAGCATATTCACCAAAATCTTTATTTTTAGAAAAAGCAGCTGCTTGTACAGCTAATCTAAGTGCCTGTGGATCATCAGGCGTAAATTTAAGTAGAGTTTTTAAAATTGGAATTTCTTTTTCATAAGATTTATTTAAGTGAAGTGCAATTGCTAATGAATGAAGACTAGTTGGACTTTTAGGATCTAATTTAGTGCTTTTTGCTAAAAAATATATAGAGTCATTAATTAATCCAAACCTACCAAAAGCTTGTCCAGCCATATCAAATAATAATTTATTATTAGATAACTCGCAATTTGTCTGAATTTTTCTTAAAAGAACTTTTTCTGGTTTGTTTTGATATTGTTGCGCTTCCTCAAGTGCATCTGCACATAAACGAATAGCCTTGCCAGTTTGAAAAAATTTTTCATTCTCAATATTATTTTGATTATAAACATCTTTTAATAGATTTACTGGGACTGCCTCATTATATTCTCCTCCTCCAGAAGCAATTATTCCAATTAAATTACCATTTTTATCTATTAAAGCTCCTCCACTGGAACCAGGTAAATTTCTAGCAGATGAATGAATTCTGGCCTGCGGTTTGTTAGCTTCCGGGTATGAAATAATATTAGTTTCAGGAAAAATTCTGATATCATTCCTTCCAATGTCAAAAGCAATCATTCTTGTTTTGTTTGGCTTACTATGACCAAAGTCAAACTTTATAGATTGTATATTTTTGGTCAGTGAAATAAAAGCTATATCTGCAGTATGGTTGTTAGGAATAGTGAAAGCCTTTATAA
>CACAIE010000045.1 GCA_902532475.1 uncultured SAR116 cluster alpha proteobacterium | reverse complement strand
TGATTTTTTTAGAATATATAATTATTGCAACAGCTTATGGCAAATTATTTGATAATTGAATGGTAGGCCCTGAGGGACTTGAACCCCCGACATACCCGTTATGAGCGGGTTGTTCTAACCAACTGAACTAAGGGCCTATAAAATTAACTTCTAAGTTACTTGATTTCATAAAAAAAAATAAAAATCAATTAATAAATTAATATATTTATTATGCTTCAAGAAAACTTCTTAATTTTCTTGATCGAGATGGATGTTTAAGCTTTCGTAATGCTTTAGCTTCTATTTGTCTTATTCTTTCTCTAGTTACGCTAAACTGTTGGCCTACTTCTTCAAGAGTATGATCAGTATTCATTCCGATTCCAAATCTCATTCTTAAAACTCTTTCTTCTCTTGCTGTTAAACTAGCTAAAACTCTCGTGGTTGTTTCTCTTAAATTGGACTGTATTGCAGCCTCTAAAGGTTGTACAGCATTCATATCTTCAATAAAATCTCCTAAACTATTGTCTTCCTCATCACCAATTGGAGTTTCCAAACTAATTGGTTCTTTAGCAATTTTTAAAACTTTTCTAACTTTTTCAAGAGGCATAGATAGTTTCTCAGATAATTCTTCTGGGGTTGGCTCTCTACCAATTTCGTGCAACATCTGCCTAGAAGTTCTTACCAACTTATTGATAGTTTCAATCATATGAACAGGAATTCTAATCGTTCTAGCTTGATCAGCAATAGATCTTGTAATTGCTTGTCTGATCCACCAAGTAGCATAAGTTGAAAACTTATACCCTCTTCGATATTCAAATTTATCAACTGCTTTCATTAAACCTATATTCCCTTCTTGAATCAGATCTAAAAACTGAAGGCCTCTATTTGTATATTTTTTAGCTATAGAAATAACTAATCTAAGATTGGCTTCAACCATCTCTTGTTTTGCCCTTTCAGCTTCTCTATCACCCTTTTGGATAATCTTAACTAATTCCTTAAACTCTAAAGCTGAAAGCTTTACTTCTTTGCAAATCGAAATAATTTCGTTTCTATAATTATTTATCTCTTCAAAACTATTTTCTAGTACTTTTTTAATTTTATAATTTTTCTTTAAGTTTTCTGGCCAGTTAGGATTAATTTCATTCCCTAACCAAGAATTTAAAAATGTATTTCTATTGACACCTGAGTTTACAAAAATTTTAAATATTTTATTTTCTATACTGATTAATTTTTTATTTTTTTCATATAAATCAATCTTCAACTCATCTATTCTATTAATATTAAATTTAATAGATTTCATTTGATTAAGCAGAATATATTTTTCATCTGTTATTCTGTTTTGTAAGGTTATTGAAATTTTTTCACCCTCAAGTAAACAATTGATCATTTTTGTTTGAAGAGATGAAATTTTCTTTGAGTTTTTAGCAAATTCCTCAAGTTCTTCCATCACTTGATCACGAATTAAATTTTCTAACATTGCCAAAGACATCGAAGAATTATCTTGATCGTCCATATCTTCATCTAGCTCTTCTTCAATATCAGTTTGATTTTTGGCTAATTGAGAACTTTCTTCGTCACTTTCTTGAACGCTATCATGATTAATTGTTTTAGAAACCACGTTACTATCAATTGTTTCGTTTCTATGGGTGATGCTAGCTTGATCTTTTTGGTTAAAAGACTTAACAGACTCATCTTCAGAAGGCAAAATAACATCTTTATCAAAACTTTCTTCTAAATCTTCAGGAGGAGTAATACCAAGGCCATCTTTAGTTGAATCTAAATCTATTATATCCCTAAGTAATCTTTCTCCAGAAACAAGTTGTGATTTCCAGTTATTAATACATTCAATAGTTTTTGAACATTCGTAAACTGTTCCAATCATAAATTCTTTTGCTGCTTCAATTCTTTTTGCTATTGCTATTTCACCCTCTCTAGAGAGCAATTCAACACCACCCATTTCCTTGAGATACATTCTAACAGGATCATCGGTCCTGCCAGTTTCATCATTTAGATTTCCTGAACCTACTCCATCATCATCTGCTTTGTCATTTACATCTTCAGCATCTTCATCTTTTTCAACTATAGTTATGCCTAATCGATCTAAAGATGCATGCAAATCCTCAATTTGATCAGAAGATAAACTGCCTTCTGGGATTGCTTGATTAATTTCATCCCATGAAAGCAACTTGCTTTCTTTACCTTTTTTTATAAGCTTTTTAATACTTAAACTAGTTAAGTCTATTACTGGACTGTCTTGTCTATATTCTATTTTATCTTGAGGTTTTATTTTTTTCACATTTTTAGAAACTTTAGGCATAATCTCCCCAACAAAATTTTTCTAAGATTTACTGCTAAATCCGCTTGTTTTCGAACAACACTCTTTCCAATAACTCAGAAAAATTTTTTTCAATTTTATCTTTATCTAATAACAATGGATCATATCCGATTCTTTTAATTATAGAACCCTTATTTAGGTTAGATAATATATTATTTAATCCGATAGTTTCTAGATGATTATTAAATTCAATTCTGTCAAGGTTTTCATTTGTAATTATCATATCTAATAAGATTAACAAGATTTTATTTTTAGATTTATTATTAAAATTTAATTTAACTAATTTCTCAGAGTAATCTAGAGCCAATTTAGGGTATAAAGCTAAAAATAATAAAATAGAGTCAAGTAATGTTTGTCGTCCTACATAAGGACGTTCACTTTTTAAATTTAAACTAAAATTATTGTTAATATTTCTACTAAAATTAATAAGTTTATAAATTTCATCTGAATATGCCTTGTTTAAATTATTATCTTTAATTTTGTTAACTATTTCTTTAGCTTCTGACCATAATAATGCCCTTGAATCAACATTTGAAATATCATGTTTTTTGAGCAAAATATCCCAAATAGTTTCTATTAATGTTCTAGGATTGCTTATGATTTCTAGAAATATATCATATTCAGAGTTTCTTAACATTTCATCAGGATCTCTACCTTTTGGAAGCCAAGCAAAATAAACTTCGTAGCCAATTTTTATCAATGGCATTAATCTGTTAATGAATCTCCAAGCTGCCATTTCCCCAGCAGCATCACCGTCTAAACAAAGAATAGGTTTTTTGTTTAAATTCCATATTAATTCTATTTGTTGCTCAGAGATTGCAGTGCCTAAAGGGGCAACTGATAAGGCTATCTTTGTCTGATAAATAGTGATTACATCCATATAACCTTCAACAATTAAAAACCTTTTTGTATTAGTATCTTGATTTTCTAAATGAGAAATTCCATAAAGATTTTTACTTTTCTGGAATAAGTTTGTGTTAGGTGAATTTATATATTTGGCTTTTGAATTAAATAACGCTCTTGCTCCAAAAGCTATAACATTATTCCTTTTGTCAAATATAGGAAAAATAATTCTATTCCTGAATACCTCTTGGTATGAATTATTTTCATAGCTTCTTACCATGCCTGCTTTAAGCATCAAGTTCTCACTAAACCCTTTAGAAGATAAAAAATTTTTCAAACCAAAATCGGCCGCATATCCAATTCTAAATTTTTCAACTACATGATCATTTAAGCCCCTACTTTTAAGATATTTTAAAGCTTCTTTACCATTTTGTGATATAAGATTATTAGAAAAATATTGTGTTGATAATTCAGTAATTTCCAATAGTATCTTTTTTTCATTATATAACTCAGAATTTTCAAAATTTGACTTTGGTATTTTCCTACCAGACATTTCTGCCAAAGTTTCAACGGCTTCCATAAATGATTTATTTTCTGATGTTCTAATAAACGAAATGTTGTCCCCATGTGCTCCACAACCAAAACAATGGTAGTAACCATCGTCATCATTTACATTAAATGATGGCGTTTTTTCATTATGAAAAGGACATAATCCTAAAAAGTGTTTACCTTTTTTGGTAAGTTTGACTTTTCTACTAATAATTCTAGATAATTTTACTGAATCTCTTATTTCGTGTATAAATTCTTCAGTTAACAAATCAAAAACTCAAAAAAAAAAGATCTAAATTAATTTAATCTTATTATTAACCTTTTTTGCTGTTTTAAGAAAGCATTTCTCTAGCTATTTTTGACACCAAAACAAAATCACATCTTCCAGCAAATTTTTCTTTTAATTTTGACATCAAAAGTCCCATATCTTTAATGCTTTTTGAATTAGTTTCTTTAATTGTTGAGTCCACTGCATTTCTAATCTCTGTCTCAGTCATTTGTTTAGGGAGAAATTTAGAAATGATTCTAATTTCCTCTTTTTCAGATTCTAGCAATTCATTTCTTCCAGCTTTTTCATAAATTTGGCATGATTCATTTCTCTGCTTTATCATTGTTTGAAAAAGTAATTTAATTTCATCTTCCGAAATACCAACATCATTACCTTTGGATCTTGCTGCAATATCTCTGTCCTTTATTGCAGCTAAAACCAGTCTTAAAGTAGAAGTTGCTTTTTTATGCTTACTTTTAATTGCTTCATTTAATTTAAGCTTTATTTCTTCTCTTAACATTTAACCCTCCAAGAATAGTTTACTTAGGTGCAAAACAATAACGACGAATCAAATAAAACATAAATATACTTACTTTGACTTGACGAAACAACATTTAACAGCATAAGAAATATTATATATTCATAAAGTATTTTAGCCAAAAGAGTTAGGTGTTAAACTTGGCAAAAAACATTTTACAACAGTCTTATAACGATTTAATCAAAAAAAACAACAATACAGCTGTTTTAATTTTAGAAGATGGAAAAAAAATTTTTGGAACTGGTTTTGGTTATCCAGGCATAAAAGCTGGCGAGATGTGTTTTAATACTTCAATGTCAGGTTACCAAGAAATCATAACTGATCCCTCTTATAATGGTCAAATTATTACTTTCACTTTTCCGCATATAGGAAACGTTGGAACGAATTTTGATGACTATGAAAAATCAAAATCATTTGCATCAGGAATTATTACAAGAGAACCTCCGCCCTTAAGCTCAAATTGGAGATCAGAAAATGAATTTGAAAACTGGCTTATTAAGATGAGGCTGACTGGAATATATGGCGTAGATACAAGGTTTTTGACTAAATATATAAAAAATAATAATGCTCCAGCTGGATTAATCTCTTTTAATCCTAAGAGCAATTTTAATTTTAAATTACTCAATAAAAAATTAGAGTCTTGGCCTAGAATTAAAGGTGCGAATTTAATTCCAAACGTCTCATCTAAAAGAATTAAAAAATGGAGAAAAAATTCTTGGGGCATTAAAAAGATTATGTCTAAAAATAAAAAGTTACACGTTGTTGCTTTTGATTTTGGTATCAAAAACAATATTCTCAGAAACTTATACGACCTCGGATTAGAAGTTACTGTAGTTCCTTTTGAAAGCAGTATCCAAAAAATCAAAATCCTAAAGCCAGATGGAATTTTTTTATCTAACGGACCAGGCGACCCCCTTGCGACATACAGTTCTATAAAAGAAAATTTTGATGCAATTATAAAAATTGGTATTCCAATTTTTGGAATATGTATAGGACACCAACTTTTAGCACTCGCGTTTGGCGCAAAAACTGAAAAAATGGAGCAAGGTCATAGAGGGGGAAATCATCCTGTTATAAATTTATCTAATAAAAACGTTGATATCACATCTCAAAATCATGGATTTAATGTCGTAGAGAATAGCCTACCTAAAACTTTGAAAGTTACTCATAGATCACTATTTGATAATAGTATTGAAGGTTTAGAACATGAGTCAAAACCGATTTTTTCAGTTCAGTTTCACCCTGAAGCCTCGCCTGGACCACATGATAGTAAATATCTCTTTAAGAAATTCTACGCTTTTATCGAAAAAAGAAGGTTATAGTGCCTAAAAGAAAGGATATAAATAAGATTTTAATAATTGGAGCAGGACCGATAGTAATTGGCCAAGCATGTGAATTTGACTACTCAGGCACCCAAGCATGCTCTGCTTTAAAAAATGAAGGTTATAAAATAATATTAATAAATTCGAATCCTGCGACTATAATGACTGACCCAGAGACCGCAGATGTCACATATATTGAGCCAATAACTGCCAACAATATAATCAAAATAATTAAAAAAGAAAAACCTGAAGCCATACTACCTACAATGGGTGGTCAAACAGCATTAAATGCAACTTTAGAGCTAGAAAAGAAAGGCGCACTAAAAAAATATAAAGTGGAAATAATAGGAGCAAAACTTGAATCAATTGAAATGGCTGAAGATAGAATTAAATTCAAACAAGCCATGCAGGAAATTGAATTAGACACAGCTAAATCAAAGTTAGCAACAAATATTAATGAAGCTTTTGATGCCTATAAAACGATTGGCTTGCCAGCAATAATACGACCTTCTTTCACTCTAGGTGGAGAGGGCGGTGGTGTTGCATATAATAAATATGATTTCGAAGAGATATGTAAAAAAGGCTTAAAACTTTCACCATTAGGAGAAATTCTTATAGAGGAATCTTTGATTGGATGGAAAGAGTTTGAGATGGAAGTTGTTAGGGATAATAAAGATAACTGTATAATTATTTGTTCTATTGAAAATATTGATCCAATGGGAGTTCATACTGGTGATTCAATAACAGTTGCACCTGCTTTAACACTTACTGATAAAGAATTTCAGCAAATGCGAAATTCATCATTTTCTGTATTAAGAAAAATTGGCGTTAATACAGGAGGAGCTAACGTCCAATTTGCTGTTGATCCTATTACAGGAAGGCAAGTCATTATAGAAATGAACCCTAGGGTGAGCAGGTCATCGGCTTTAGCTTCAAAAGCCACGGGGTTTCCCATAGCTAAAATAGCGGCATTATTATCTGTGGGTTATACTCTTAACGAACTGGAAAATGATATTACTAAGATAACACCTGCAAGCTTTGAACCTACAATAGATTATATTGTAACCAAAATACCCAGATTTACTTTTGAAAAGTTTTCAGGATCAGAAAAGGTGTTGACCACTTCAATGAAATCTGTTGGTGAAGCAATGGCAATAGGAAGAAACTTTAAAGAATCACTTCAGAAAGCTCTTAGGTCAATAGAAAATAATTTGGATGGATTAAATAATGTATATCCCCCTTTAGAATTTAACACATTTTCAGGTTTATCTAGCTTAGATGGATGGCTAAATGAGAATTCCCCAAATAAAATTTTGAGAATAGCTCAAGCCTTGAGGTTAGGGCTAAGTGTCAACCATGTATGCATGGTGACAAATTGGGACAAATGGTTTGTAAACCAGATTTTTGAGATTATTTCTATTGAACATGGTTTGATTAATGGAAAATTCAAGGAAGACGAGTATGAGCTTAGAAAACTCAAGAATTTGGGTTTCTCTGACAAACGATTATCAGATCTAACTGGGTTAAGTGAAACAAAAATATATTCTTTAAGAAATAGTTTTAATATTAGACCTGAATATAAAAGGATTGATACATGTGCAAATGAATTTAATTCTAAAACTGCTTATATGTATGGAACTTATGAATTAAATTATAATAATGATTTCTATTGCGAATCAAACCCATCAAACTCAAAAAAAATAGTTATCTTAGGTGGCGGGCCAAATAGGATCGGTCAAGGCATTGAGTTTGATTATTGCTGTGTTCATGCCTCCTATGCCTTAAAAGAAGAAGGGATTGAGACTATAATGATAAATTGCAATCCTGAAACAGTTTCAACAGATTTCAATACATCAGATAAATTATATTTTGAACCACTTACAGATGAAGATGTTTTAGAAATATTAAAACGTGAGCAACAAAACGGTTTACTTTTAGGAGTTATCGTCCAGTTTGGAGGTCAAACTCCATTAAAAATCTCAAAAAGATTGTACCAAGAAAACATTCCTATACTTGGTACTTCATACGAATCAATTGATGTTTCTGAGGACAGAGAAAAGTTCAAAGAGATAATTAATAAATTAAAATTAAAACAACCCAAAAATGATACCTGCAGATCTTATAAAGGTGCAAAAAAAATAGTGGAAAAAATCGGTTTCCCTATAGTTATAAGACCTTCCTATGTGCTTGGCGGAAGAGGGATGGAAATAATTAACAATTTTGAAGACCTTAAAAGTTATATGGAAAAAGCTCTTTCTATATCAGATGATAATACAATCTTAATTGAACAATTTTTACAACAAGCTGTTGAAGTTGATGTTGATGCTTTATGCGATACTAAAGATGTATATATAGCTGGAATTATGGAACATATTGAAGAGGCCGGCATTCACTCTGGTGATAGCGCTTGCGTAATACCAACACAAAATTTAACCGAAAAAATAATTAAAGATATTAAAAAACAAACAAGAAAATTAGCTATAGAATTAAAAGTCCAAGGACTAATGAATATACAATTTGCTATAAAAAATAATAATCTATATATACTTGAGGTTAATCCAAGAGCAAGCAGAACAGTTCCTTTTGTTGCAAAATCAATAGGCGTTCCAATTGCAAAAATAGCAACAAAAATCATGTTTGGCAAAAATATCAAGGATTTTACTATCAAAAATAATTTTGAAAACATAAGCCATGTTTGTGTTAAGGAAGCTGTATTTCCTTTTTCAAGATTTCCTGGTTGTGACATTACCCTCGGACCAGAAATGAAATCTACAGGCGAAGTTATGGGCATAGACTTTAATTTTCAAAAAGCCTATGCCAAAAGTCAAATCGCTGCAGGAAATGAATTGCCGCTAAAAGGCAAAGCATTTGTTTCAGTTAACGATGTGGATAAACCTCTTGTTATCAATGTATGTAAAAAACTAAACCAGTTAGGGTTTGAAATAATTTCAACTAAAGGAACTGCAAAATACTTAAAAAACAAAAATATTAACTCTAAAATAACTAAAAAAATTTTAGAAGGAAGACCTAATATTTTAGATCTTATTCTTTCCGATCAAGTGCAAATTATTATAAATACAGTTCAAGACCAATTAACCTTCCAGGACAGCATGATACTTAGAAGAAACGCAATAAACTATGGGGTGCCTTATTTTACATCAATATCAGGAGCGATTGCTGCTGCACATTCTATTGAAACAATGATTTTATCTAATCTTAGTGTCTCATCTCTACAAACTTACATAAATTAAATCAAATATGTTAGTTGAAATTTTTTTCAATTTTATTAATGATTATAAATAAATTAAATTTAAAGTGAATAAATGGATAAAATTCCTTTTACTGAAATAGGTTTGAACAAACTCAAAAAAGAAATGGCAGCACTTAAGTCCATTGAAAGACCTGCGGTAATAAAAGCTATTGCTGAGGCTCGAGCTCATGGCGACTTATCTGAAAATGCTGAATATCATGCCGCAAGAGAAAAACAAGGGTTTATAGAAGGACGTTTATTAGAACTTGAGAATGTCATTTCAAGGGCAGAAGTTATAGACCTAAACAAAATTCGAGGTGACAGAGTAACATTTGGAACTTCCGTTAAATTAGTTGATGAAGAAACTGAAGAGGAAAAGATTTTTCATATTGTTGGTCAGTATGAAGCCAATTTAGAAATGGGAAAAATTTCTACTTCTTCTCCAATAGTAAAGGGAATTATTGGCAAAAGTGCAGGTGATAGTGCAGAGGTTGCTACACCAGGTGGAAAAAAATTTTATGAAATATTAAGCATTTCAACTATAGATACTTCCATATTATAATGATTTTTTTATCGATCAAGTTAACTTCGGTTCCAAAAAAAAGTTAAAGAAAATTGAAAAATACTAAAGCATCATGTTTGGTTATTGGAGATGGCATTAAAGGAATGCAAAATCAGTCAATTGCACTAGCAAAATCGATAGGACTGCAACCATCATTATTAGAAGTAAAACCTTTTTGGTTAACAAGGTACCTCCCTATTCTTATTGCTGGTAGATTTAATATACCCTTATCAAATAATGATGCTCTATTTTTATCAATTAATTCTGATATACTAATAACTTGTGGATCTAGATTTGCCGGCATAAGTATAGGTTTAAAAAGATATTACTCAAAAACTAAAAGAAAACTTCTTACCATCCACATTCAAAACCCAGGAC
>CACAIE010000044.1 GCA_902532475.1 uncultured SAR116 cluster alpha proteobacterium | reverse complement strand
ACACCGCCTGCCGTAACCATTCAATTAAGGCAAGCAGAAGAAGAGATAGGATTAATTTTATTTGACAGAACTAAAGACGGTTTAAAATTAACTGACGCAGGAAATGAAGTTGTTAAGTGCGCACAAAGTATTTTTGGTCAATTAAATGATTTAAAAAACAAATTAGATGAAGTTAGTATAGCAAAAAGGGGAACCGTAAAGGTCGGAGTGGTTTCTACAGCAAAATATTTTGGCCATAGAATTATAGCAAAATTTATCGACGAAAACCCAAATATCAAAACCTTTATTAAAGTTGCACCAAGAGAGATAATATTAAAGAAACTTTCTTCACATGAAATTGAATTGGCGATAACAGGAACTATTCCCATTAACACCGATTTAGATACTTATGCTTTTGGGGACCACCCTATAATTTTTATTGCTTCTCCAAAATCACCTTTAATCAAAAGAAAAAGCATTAAAAAATCTGAATTGATCCACCACAATATTTTAACTAGGGAAACAGGTAGTGGAACTCTTAACACTCTTCAAAGTTTTTTAGACAAAACAAAGGAAGCATACGAACCTACATTAATAGAAGTTGGATCTAATGAAACAATCAAACAAGCTGTAATTTCCAATCTAGGCATTGCTATGATTTCTGCACATTGTTGCATCAATGAAATTAATTACAACGTATTAAAAAAATTAAATGTTGAGGGACTTCCAATTATAAAAAAATGGTATGTAACAAAATTAAAAAATAGACAGTTGTCTGCTTCAGCTGACTTGCTTTTTGAATTTATCCAAGACGATGGAGGTGAATTTATACCTTAAAAGTTCATTTTAAAATACACTTGCATTTATTTACTTTCCTATAACCATCAAAGTTTAAAGCAAATGATGTTTCCCCCGCAAAATACTTTCTGGTTGATTTAAAACAGTAGAAATCTTTATCAATGTTTTATTAATTGATTTATAGCCTTTGAAATTATCTATATAATGATATTTTAAAGTTTCGTTTGCATTAGCTGGAAGCAAAAAAAATCAATATTATATGTATATGTTTATAGTGCATAAGTTATCTCATTAAGCAATTATTATTAACGCTTTGAAAAAAAATAATTTTATTAATTTTTTACGCTGTAATTAAGAATTGATTTTTATTGTAACTGGTTTTGTCTCTTCAGGGGTGACCCTATTAAGATAAATAGACAGCATCCCCTCTTTTAACTCTGCCAATGAAACAAGAAGATTTGATTCTAGCCTAAATTTTTTTATAAACGGCCTTAGAGCAATTCCTTTATGAATATACTTAATATCTTGGAAATTATTTGCACTTTCGGCTTTCACAATTAATAAACTTCCCAAAACTTCAAC
The DNA here is from genome assembly GCA_902532475.1 of uncultured SAR116 cluster alpha proteobacterium. Taxonomy (GTDB): domain Bacteria; phylum Pseudomonadota; class Alphaproteobacteria; order Puniceispirillales. The sequence goes on along the minus strand of CACAIE010000044.1, from coordinate 8,865 downwards.
AGACAATTGATCAATGGAAAAGCCAGCAACTGCAATTATAATTTTATATTTATCTAATTCAAGTTTTTCTAGGTTATAGGCGGGATAGTTTGGCTCTTTTAATTCCGAAACTTTATTGATTTCATCAAATAATGCATCGAAACCAACAAATGACTTAATTAGTGAAGACGTTATAAAGCTCATATTAAACTATCTAATAATTATTAATATATAATAAATTATTTAGTGTTTTTATCAGCTAATTTATAAAATTACAATTATGAAAATGCTGGATTAGTTTCAGATTGTTTCTTTTGATCTTCAGCATTTCTTAGATAATATCCTGCCTCATCCTTTGATAAAAGAAGTTCTAAAATACTTTTCTGCCTTTGAGTTTCCTCGATAATCTCTTCATTTAAAGTTGCCTCATAATTTTTATTCAAATTTTTGCTCATTTCACCCTCCAAAATACAAAAAATTGACTATTTGATTAAAAAGCAAATTTCATACCAGTTGATATTCATGAATAATAGGTTACGTTAATAAAATATAATATTATAAGTGGAGATTTAATATAAATGAATGACGTATTTTTGAATATAGACGAACAACCTGAAGAAAGTATATCCATTATTTCGGAAAGGCTGGAAGTAAGATCTCAAAAAGGACAATTTGCCTCTTTCAGAAATAAATATTTTTCACTTATGAATTTAGACAACAATGCCTCAATTTTAGAATTAGGAGGAGGAACCGGCGTTATAGGAAGAGCCTACATCAAAGAAACCAATTTTAATGGTAAATATGTAGTCTCTGATTTAAGTGAACAACTTTTAAAATTAGGAAAAAAATTGGCTATAAGAGATAAAATGGATCATTTATTAGATTTTAAAATTATAGACGCCATGTCGCCCAAAACTAACAATGAATTGCTTTATGATGCTGTAATCATGCACACCTTAGTAAGCCATGTTCCTGAACCTAAAATTGTTTTAAATAATGCTAAGGAATACTTAAAAAAAGGTGGGATAGTTGTTATTTTTGATGCTGATTATGAAACTCTATTAATTTCCTCTGGTGAAAAAAATTTAGATGAAATTGTAAACTCAGCTATTAAAAAAGGGTGTGTAGCTCAACCTAAAGTAATGAGAGAAATACCTAAGATTGCAAAAGATTTAAATTTAAAATTAATTAACAGTAATTCAAATTTATTGTTTGAAGCCGGTAAAAGTGAATTTTTTATCTCCATGGGTAAAGCTCTTTCAACCGCTGTAGTAAAAGCTAAACAATTAGAAAAAAAGATTGCTGATAATTGGATCAAAAAATTAGAAAATGCTATTTTAGAAAATGTCTTTTTTGGAATGTGTCCATTTATAACATATATCTATGAGATATAATTTATTAAATCCTCTAATATTGATCTTATTAATAATACTTTATTTTTCTCCATTTTCTTTTTCAAAGGACATAAAAAATTTTTCATTATTTTGCCAGCAAATACCGGAAGGTCATCCTTTTGGGCTTTGGTTTAATAACGGTAAAGTCACTCAAATAGGAGTTTTAGATTATATTAAGGTTTATGATTATAAAGCATCTTATAAATTAAATGATAGCGATATTAAATGGCTAAATGTCAGATTAAATATTAAAAATTTGACCCTTCACATTGGTCAATTTGAAGAGCATTTCGCTGAATGCCAAAAAACTAATTCATTGGATATGTTAAACAAAGAATTAGATCAGTTCATAAAGTCATTGATGGATAATAATACCATCTAAATTGGAATGTTTTTAGTTCTTACCTCTCATTCTAGTTGCCCTTCCTTCTGATCTTGGTTTTGAAAAGTCTTCTTCTTTTTCTAGTTTGCCTGAAGAATTACTAAATTGTGTTGTAAAGGAACTCCCCCATGAACCTACTTTTTCTTCAAAGTCTTTCCAATGTTCGATTTTTTCAATGTCTCGGTACATTGCGAAAGGCCTGAGTGTACTTTCATAAAAATCAATTTGACTATGAGAACGGTATTGTTTTGTTTCATACTTGTTCCAATGAAGACATTGCGCTAAAGGACGTCTATATCTTTTATCTTGGGTTTCAGCAGGGTAGCCGATTGGGATCGTCCCGTAAGCTTTCATCCATTTAGGAAAGCCTAATAATTTTGACAACTCTGAATTAGTGGTATCTTCTCCTCCACCTGACAGCCAAGCTGACGTCAAGCCTTCAGCAGCAACTCCCAATTGGATGTTTTGAATCGCCGCTCCTAAAGAACAAAGGAAAATAGCTTCGTTATTAAGTGAATATTCATCTTTATATTTTTCTGAAGAAGCTTGGGGAAAGCAAACTTTCCACCTTGGATCACCTAAAACAATAATAATGGCAACAGTATTTGCCAAATATGATTTTTTAACTGCTGGAAAACCTTTGGCATAATCAACTAAACGCTGGGCTTGCTTTAAAAAAACTTTCGTTACTTTTCCCAGCATTTCTTTTTCATTTACAACTATAAAGTCAAAGCATTGAGTATTTGCACCTGATGGGGCCCATCTTCCACAATCAACTATATTCTCAAGAACGGAATTTCCAACTGTTTTCCCAGGCTCAAATTTTCTGACACTTCTCCTTTTTCCGATCACCTCTTCAAATGATACCTTATTTTGATTTTCCATAATATAATATTGTCTCTAGTTATTAGTTATATTTTCTTAAAAGTTCTTGTTTTTAATGCTTAATTATTATTATAGTATATTAGTAATAAAAAAAATATGTATTTGAAGGATTTTGATGTACATCAAATTCAACTATTTCTCATTACATATGATTATATTTATAAAATTATTTTTAAATTAAATGGGGGGCTATTTAATGAAGTATTTTAATTTTTATATTTTTTTCGCGTTTATTATTTTCTTATCAAATGCGACAATTTCCTATGGTTTTACAATTAGTACTGGTCAAGTTCTTTCATCAGATGGAAAAGTTTACGACTTTGCATCACCAGCAGAGCAAGAGAAGCTAATGAAAAAGTATGAGGAAGGTGGAGACCAAGTTGGGGTTTTAAACAATAGTTTATTCATTATGCAGGATGACGGCATAATAAGTGTTCCTATGAAAGATATAACCGGCATTGGGAAAGAAGAACTAAACGAAGTTATAAACAATGCTTTTATAGATTACGAGGTTAAGACTGTTAAAAAGTATGTAGAAATGCCCCCAGAAGAAATAGCCAAAATGGATGCGAAAAAGTTATCAAAAGTTCCACCCAAGGCTATGGCTCAGATGGGAGAGGGACAAATAAAAGCTATACCTCATGCAGCTATGGCTGGTTTCAAACCTGAAATGATGGGGGCTCTCCCGCCACAAGTTATTCAACATTTTGATCCAAAGCATTTTGAAGTATTGCCACCAGAAGTTTTTGGTGAAATGAGAGTGGACATGTTGAATGCCTTAGACCCAAAGGCATTTGAAGTTTTTAACCCAGAACAAATGCAAAAAATTGTTGTCCCTCAAATGATGCCTGGCATGCCTCCTTTGCCACCAGGACCAGGTGGTGGACCCGCCTTTCAAATGCCTGAGCTCAATGAACAGTTTGTTCAAATGTTGCCTCCAGAAGCATTCCATAAAGTAGACGTTTCCGTGATCATGGAAAACTCTCAAGCAATGGCAGAAACTATGGCCATGGAAATGGCGAAAGGAATGAGTAAGGAAATGGCTGAACAGATGGCAGGTCAAATGGCTATGGGTATGGCTATGGACTTAACACACGACATTGCAAAAGGTATGGCTGGTGGAATGAGTCTAGATATGGCTAGAGGAATGGCACAAGACATGGCGAATAATATGGCCCTTGATCAAGCTGGCAAGATGGCTAAAGAAGTGATGGTAGACCTTGATGGTGACGGAGAATTTGTTAACATGATGCCTCCACCAAATCAAATGCACCAAATGATGGGAAAAGCTCACCATCACGCAATGGGAATGGCAGGTCAAGTTGCTTTTCAGGCTGGACAGGATATGCTTTTAGGATTTGTTAAAGATGGCTTAATTGGAATGGACATGCTCCCGGAAGGAATGGAGATTCCTGAAGGATTTGTACCTCCACCTCCAGGATCGTTTCCCCCACCTCCAGGAATGCCTAATATGCAACCATTAGCAGATGGAACGATGCCTCCGATGCCAAATATGCCTACAATGCCTAATATGCAGCCATTAGCAGATGGAACGATGCCTCCGATGCCAAATATGCCGAATATGCCTCCATTGCCAGGAGGCATGGCAATGCCAAATATGCCTCCGATGCCAAATATGCCAAATATGCCTCCGATGCCAAATATGCCGAATATGCCTCCATTACCTGAGGGCATGCAAAACATGGCTAAAGACATGGCTGGTCAACAAGCACAGCAAATGGCTGGTCAAATGGCAGGACAAGCAGCTCAACAAATGGCTGGGCAAATGGCTGGGCAGCAAGCTGGACAGATGGCAGGTCAAATGGCTGGACAAATGGCTAAAGATATGGCTGGGCAACAGGCTCAACATATGGCTGGACAAATGGCAGGTCAACAGGCACAACATATGGCTGGGCAAATGGCTGGTCAACAGGCACAGCATATGGCAGGTCAAATGGCTAAAGATATGGCTGGTCAACAAGCACAGCACATGGCTGGTCAAATGGCTGGTCAACAAGCACAGCATATGGCTGGACAAATGGCTAAAGACATGGCTGGTCAACAAGCACAGCATATGGCTGGGCAAATGGCTGGTCAGCAAGCACAGCATATGGCCCATCAAATGGCTGGACAACAAGCACAGCATATGGCAGGTCAAATGGCGGCTCAACAAGCTGGTAAAATGGCTGCAGATATGGCTGGTCAACAAGCACAGCATATGGCAGGTCAAATGGCAGCCCAACAAGCACAGCATATGGCTGGAGAGATGGCAAATCAAGCTGCTCAACATATGGCTGGAGAGATGGCTGCTCATAAAGCTCAACATGCAGCTCAACATGCTGCCATGGACATGGCTAATGATATCAATGATGGAAATATGCCTCCACCACCTGAAGGCATGGGACCACCTCCAAAAGGCCATCAACCTCCTGGAGGACATGGGCATCAGCCACCGCCTCAACCTCAATAAGTTAATATAATAAAGCAAAAGTGAACTCAGTAGGTTCTCTTTTGCTTTAAGATTTTGGTCTATTTAGAAATTTTTTTCTATATGTAATCTTTTAAGCTTAATATTTCATAACTTGGCTCTGAATTTAAATCAGTTATTTGATTCCAACAACCCCTTTAACTACACCAATTGGACTAATCACTGTAGTTGCAACGTCACGACCGCTGACATTACCACTTATATTGCTTGAAAAGCTATCTTGTTCACTACTCATAAAGTTCATTATAACATATAGAAAGCAAACAAAAACTATTGCTACGATGATAAATATAGTAAAACTCCTCATGAATTTAACATTAGTTTTGACCTAATAAATTTACCAATAAAACACCTGCTATAATGAAAGCAAGACCAATAATAGTATCAATATTTGGTATTTGATTAAATCTAACTACTCCAACAATAGAAGTTGCTATAATACATATGCCTGCAATAGATGCATAGGTTATATCCCTACTGGTAATATTTTCATAACGTTAGACAAGGAGTGCATACACAATACAATAGTAAGGATACTTAAAATGGAAGGAATAAGCTTTGTGAATCCCTCTGCGCTATTTGCAAAAGTATTGGATGCTGTTCCAAGCACTACAGCGGAAAATAAGAAAATATATGCAAAAAAAATATTCATATATTACATATAACTCAAAGTTTGCAAGCAGTAAAACTAGTAAAGCTTTTACGATATTAATTTTAAAACTTTTTAAATTTTCACCTATCGACATGTCCAAAGTTCTGCTATAAATTCACAACAATTGGAGGGATGGTAGAGCGGTAATGCAGCGGATTGCTAATCCGTCAACCCTTCGGAGGTTGACATTACCTTCTAAACGTACCGAATGGTACTCAAGGATTATTACTTATTAATTTAATGCATTTTTCGTAATTTTCAAGGTCATTCAGGCTATTTTTTTATAAAAAAAATCGCTTCTAGAAACGAGTCTAAAAGCGATATTTTGTGCAACGGATGTTTTCTGCTTGCCTACCAAAGCCCATTGGTGTCTTACGGGAGTACTCTTCTATGAAGGCATGAAGGCTTTTATAGATGTTCTCTTTAATGACCTTTAATATACTTTACCTTATATATATTATATATATAACAAAACGTGAACAAAATTGAAAGGTCCAGTAATGGCAAAAGAAACTGACAGTGGAAAAGAAATCTTTCGATATTCAATAGAAGATTTTCGAAATAAATATGAAATGGAAGCTATGTTGAAAATTGCCCTTGAAACTGCAGAAAATTTTAAAGAGTATTTATTTAAAGCTGGGGTAACGAGATTTCGAATTGGCAAAATTATAAATAAAAAAAATAAATACAGGCTATCATATCTTTGGGAATTTCCTGATGAAGAAACCCATAAAAAAGTTTCTCCTATGATTGAAAAAATGATAAGGCATGTTGAACCTTCTCAAGAAGAACTGGCTCGCATAGTTATTAGAGAAGAGTCTGAAATTGTTTTAGATGAAAAATTAAATAAGCATTAAAAAATCTCTTAAAGGTGGATACTCAGTGAATGTATGATTATGTAGCGATTATTGTAGGCATACTTATCATTGGTATTTTTCTGTATGTATTGTTTACAGATGGATGGAAGATCTTAAATTACCTGATAAAGAAAATATTTCGTAAAACCTAAAAGTCTCCTAAGGGTGGACTTTTAAAAGGAGGTAATGATGAAAAAAATATTAATTATTTTGTCAATAACTTTAGGTCTGGTTGGTTGCGTAAGTAACTATAAAGAGTTTGAAAACTCATATCCAAAAGCACAGATAATTAGTTCAGGACCATATTCGATAAATGTAACTGGGTATAACCCTGTATCAGAAGAGCTTATTAAAGTTTACATCGAAACTACTTTTGGACAGTCATTGGCTTTTTCTGATAACGCTATGTCAAAGTTCAAATTTACTTTCGTCTCAGAAGCAACAGGTAACGCTTATGGTACTTGGCGAGATGGTACTGGATTCATTCAGATTAAAGACGAGAATGGTAAATTAGTTTGGGCTGCAGAGTATAATTACAAAGGTGGAACGGAAATGAGTAGTTTTTCCGTAAGAACTGATATTGAAGCAGCAAAGCTAACCATCCAAAGAATGTACAAAGAGTTTAATCGTTAGAGTTAATTTCGATAATTCCCCTAAGGGTGGACAAAGTTGCCTTAGGGTGGACATTACTAAAATGAACGCCCACGGATATCTCCCTGAGTTTCTCAATGAACGGATAAATAGGTAGAAATAAAGTTTTCTAGAATTGTTCTATTCTCGTCATAGTGTTTTTTCATGTCGCTTCTCCTTAGAAAAAAAATGTTTCTTCTTGAAAGAAAAATTTTAATTTTTCACCTATCGACATGTTTAAAATTCTGCTATAGATTTACCCCCAAAGGAGGGATGGCAGAGCGGTAATGCAGCGGATTGCTAATCCGTCAACCCGTAAAGGGTTGCGAGGGTTCAAGTCCCTCTCCCTCCGCCAATTACTGGCATTAAGTTACTGATATTATTATATAAAATATAATTTTTAAATCTATACCCACAACACTACCCACAATGAAATAGCAGATCAGAATAGAGTGTCAGCTGGTATATTGATCGAAATCAGAAAGCTAAGCTGTTGTATGAAAATTCTGGTAGAGCAACAGATTTGTAATCATCAGGTCCCGAGTTCGAATCTTGGTGCCGGCACCATTAAAATCAATGGGTTAGCTTATTAGAGCTAATACTTTTTTGTTTCTGGGGAAACACGGGGAAACATGTCTCTGAAAAACTCGCAGAAAAATACTCTCTTATTCTCTAAGAACAGGGGTGGGGGTCAAAAACTGGAGGCCTTCTTGTTAAAAGTATAGCTGCTCTCACATTTTTTCTAGAAAGGTAAATATAAAAATACCTCGTTTGCATTAAAAGAGAAGTTATTCACAGGTGATGGATTTGGTGGTAGGGTTGTGGGTATGAGGTATTTTTTAATAATTATTGTATTATTATTTTCATCAACTCTTTTGACATCTCAAAGTTTTGCCCTGCCTGATTGTCAATCTTCTGGCTATGCTTCAACCATTGAAGAGCCATATGACAAGGAATGGCATAATTGCAAAGGAAAAGTACATATCTTAGAAGGGGAATTTAAAGGGTGGAAATATTCGGGAGAATTTAAAAATGGAAGAACTGATGGATTTGGAGTTGCCAATTATGCCAACGGAAACAAATACGTAGGTGAATGGAAACGAAGCAAGAAACATGGACAGGGCACCTATACCTTTGCCAATGGAGACAAATACGTAGGTGAATATAAGGATGGCAAAAGAAATGGGCAGGGAACCGCCACCTATGCCAGTGGAAACAAATACGTCGGTGAATGGAAAGATGACAAAAAAAATGGACAGGGAACTTATATTGTTGGGAACTTAGTTAGCAAACATGCTGGAGATAAATATGTCGGTGAATATAGAGATGGCAAACGTAATGGACAGGGTACCTATACCCATGCCGATGGAAATAAATATGTAGGTGAATATATGGGGGGTAAAATACATGGGCAGGGCACCTATACTTATGCCAATGGAGACAAATTTGTAGGTGAGTACATGGATGGCCTAAGAAATGGAAAGGGTACTTATACCTTTGCCAATGGAAATGTGCAAGAAGGTATTTGGAAAGACGATGAATTCCAATATGCCAAGAAGGTTGAACCTGAAATACAAAAACATATACCTTACAATGCT
>CACAIE010000043.1 GCA_902532475.1 uncultured SAR116 cluster alpha proteobacterium | reverse complement strand
ATCTATCTATAGATTTAACCTTAAGTCTTAATGAAGGAACAAAAAACTATATAGAACTTATTAATATTACAGGAAACTCAAGAACTCTTGACAGTGTTATTAGAAGGGAAATCGAATTAGTTGAAGGAGACCCTTTTAATAGGTTAAAAATAAGAAGGTCAGAAAAAAATATTCGAAATTTAGGCTTTTTTAAAAAAGTGGAGGTCAATGCAGAACCAGGTTCAAAGCCTAATCAAGCAAATTTAAATATTGATGTTGAAGAACAAGCTACGGGAGATGTATCATTAGGTGTTGCATACTCTACATTTGATGAGTTTAGTACTCAATTTGGTATTTCTGAAAAAAATTATTTGGGCAGAGGCCAAAGAGCAAAGTTTAGTTTATCTTTATCAGATAAAAGACAAAATTTTTCTGCCGGTCTTACCCAACCATATTTATTTAATAGAAATCTACAAGGAAGCTTTGATGTGTTCAATAATACTTACACAGACACTTCAGCTGACCAAAGAACTAAATCTTTAGGTTTCAGTTCTGGAGCTGGATTTAGTTCTGCCAATGATTTCTTCCATAACTTTAATTATTCCTTACAGAATGTTGAAACTGAAAATTTAGATAGTAATGATAATAAAATTTCAACTGATGGAGGTAAAGTTCTATCTTCTTTAGGGTACAGCATTTCAAGAGATACTAGAGATAATAGATTTAATCCTTCTAGTGGTTACTATTATTCTTTATCTGAACAATTCGCAGGTCTTGGTGGAGATGTTAATTATATCAGATCTATTGTTAGAAGTAGTTATTATTTTAAACCCGATTATGTAGACTTAGTGATAGGATTTGGTGGAGAGTATGGAAATATAGAAGGACTTGATGAAAATGTTTCAAAGTCTAGTAGATTTTTTCTAGGGGGACGAAAAGTAAGAGGATTTGATTCATCGGGTATTGGCCCTAGATCAAGTGCTATTTCTTCAGCCTCTGCTGTTGGAGGAAATAATTACTATGCAGGTCGGTTTGCCCTTAGGTCTGGCATAGGCTTTCCCAGTGAAACTGCAATTCAATGGACCGTTTTTACCGACTTTGGCTCCTTATGGGGTGTAGATGATACTTCAGATAATTATGCTATTAGTACAGATCAGAATAGTTTAAGAATGTCTATTGGTTATGGATTCCTATGGGCAACACCTATAGGGCCCCTTTCTTTCACATGGGCAGATGCGATCAAAAAAGAGACTTACGATCAACTTCAAAGGTTTGAGTTTAGATTAGGTTCAACATTTTAAATTTTATGATCAATAAAACTTTATTTATATTTATCTTTTTAATTGTATCTTCTTCTCTTTATTCTTATTCTAGTGCATCTGATATAGGGTACATTGATCTTAAGTATATATTAAAAAATTCTCTTCCGTCTAAAAAACTTCAAGCGGAACTCGATAAAGGGAGAAATTTATTTCAAGATTCTATTAACCAAGAAGAAATAGCTTTGAGACAAGCTGAAAAAGAATTAAGCCAAAAAAAAGACAATATTAGTTCTGATGAGTTTCAAGAATTAGTTAAGGATTTTGAAAACAAAGTAGCTTCCATTCAAAAATTAGTTCAAAAAAGTAGGCAGCAGCTTGAAACTAATTTTCAACTTTCACAAAAATTAATAGCTGACAAAGTAAATGAATTAGTTGCGGAATTAGCAGAAAAAGAAAATTTGTTAATAGTGTTTAAAGCTGACAACATTTTTTATGCAAATGCAAAAATTAATTTTACGGAAAAAATATTGGGAGAACTCAATAAAAAAGAAGGTGAATTTAATTTTAGAAAAATTTATACTGATATGATAGAAAATCTAAATAAATGATTATTGACGAAAGATTTTATGGCAAGGGCAAGCCTTTAAAATTATCTAAACTAATTAAAAAGATAAAAACAAAATTTCCCACATTATATCATTCTGAAATTTTAAATACTGATTTTTTGGTTAATAATTTCTCTACAATTGATGATTCTTTTCAAAATGATTTGGTTTTCTTTGAAAATAAAAAATACTTGAAATATTTAAAAGATTGTAATTGTGGTTGTATGATAATTGCACCAAATCATTTGCAATATATTAACAAAACTAATTCATATATAGTCACTCGATCACCAAGAAGGGTTTTTGCTTTCTGTCTAGGATTAATCTATCCTGATATATTTGAAGGAAATGATAAAAATCGAATCTCCCCTAATGCAAAAATAAAAAATGGTGTAGTTCTTGGCAGTAATGTTGAAATCGGTAAAAATGTTATAATTGGTGAAAACACTGTAATTGGTGATGGCGTTATTATTCAAGATGGGACAGAAATAGGTTCTAATTGTTCAATAAACTTTAGTACTATAGGGAAAAATTGTATAATTTATCCTGGGGTTAGAATTGGAACTACTGGTTTTGGATTTAATTTTGATAATGATGGGGTTTATAAATTTCCTCATAGAGGAAGAGTTATTATAAAGGATAATGTTGAAATTGGTGCTAATTCAACTATAGATAGGGGATCTCTAGGGGATACTAAAATTAGCAATTTCGTTATGATTGATAATCTAGTTCACATTGCTCATAATGTTAGCATTGGAAAAGGGTCAGTTATTTGTGGTCAATCAGGAGTGGCAGGTAGTACACATATAGGTCAAAATGTAGTTATTGGAGCTCAGGTTGGAATTTCAGGGCATTTGCATATTAAATCTGGAACTATATTATCTGCTCGTTCAGGTGTAACTAAAGACATTACTAAAGCTGAATTAATGGGAGGCTTTCCTGCAGTCCCTATAAAAGAATTTAGAAAACAAAAAGCCTTCTTAAGTCGTCTAATTAAAAATAAAATTAGGAAAAAAACATAAAATGAGTGAAAATATAAATCTAGATTATAACGAAATAATCAATTTGATACCGCACAGGCTCCCATTTCTCTTAATTGATAAGGTTGAAAATTTAATACCAAATATTTCTGCAATTGGAATTAAATCTGTTACAGCAACTGAACCACATTTTGCAGGTCACTTCCCAAATTATCCTGTTATGCCAGGTGTTTTAATTATAGAAGCTATGGCCCAAACAGCTGGATGTTTGGTGTCCTATAGTGAGGGTTATGGAAGAGAAAAATCTTCAGAAGGAAAATTAGTTTATTTTGCTAGCATTGATTCCGCAAAATTTAGAAAGCCTGTTCTTCCTGGTGAAATTTTATATCTTAATATTAAAAAAATACGTGGAAGAGGCACATTATGGAAATTTTCTGGTGTTGCGAAAATTAACGAAAAAATTGTTTCAGAAAGTGTTTTCTCAGCTATGATAGTAGATGCAGGCAAATAATGAAATCAAATATCCATCCTTCAGCATTAATTCATAAAGGTGCTAAGATAGATAAATCTTCTTTTATTGGTCCTTTTTGTAATATTGGCCCAAAAGTCAAAATTGGAAAAAATTGTAATTTGCATAGTAATGTTGTCATAGGGGGCAAAACGGATATAGGTGATAATTGTAATTTTTTTCCTTTTTCAGTAATAGGTATGATACCGCAAGACTTAAAATTTAAAGGTGAGGAAACTTCCCTTTCTATTGGAAATGATAATACATTTCGTGAACAATCCACTGTTCATTTAGGAACTGAAGGTGGTGGTGGTATCACAAAAATAGGAAACAATAATTTAATTATGACAGGAGCACATATTGCTCATGATTGTAGTATTGGTAATAGTATAATTTTATCACATCATGTCGCTTTAGCAGGTCATGTTCATATTTTTGATCATGCAGTTTTGAGTGCTATGGTGGGAGTTGTTCAGTTTAGAAGAATTGGACCTTATGCTATGATCGGCGGTTTATGTGCAGTAGATGCCGATGTTGCTCCATTTGCAATAGCTAGTGGTGTAGATGGATCTAGAGCTTTTATCAATGGAATAAATATAATCGGAATGAGGAGGAAAGGATTTTCAAAAGCAGAGATAAATATAGCTACTAATACTTTAAAAAGTTTCTTTAATGATCCCCAACCATTTCAGGAAAAAATTGAAAAACTAAAATTAGTTAAACCAAATAAAATAAACAACATTATAAAAAATTTTCTTTTAGAAAATACAAAAAATGGAATATGTCACCCGCAAACAACTCTGTAAATAAAAAACTTGCTGTTATTTCTGGCTCAGGAGGTTTACCTCTTAAGGTTTCTCAAAATGCCATCAAAAAAGGTTGGGATGGAATAATAATTAACCTTACAGATATAAATATTGATAAAAATTGGCTTAATTGGAATGTTTTTAATATTAAAATTGGCAAAGTAAGCCAAATCTTTAAAAGGCTTCATACTGAGAAAGTTACTCATATAGTTTTGTGTGGGGGAATAGAAAGGCCAAAATTACAAGAAATTAAATTTGATTTAAAAGGCTTGGATATAATGTCTAAAATAGCATTCAAAGGCGATGATGCCGCTCTGAGGGTTTTATCTCTTGAAATTGAAAAAGAAGGGTTCATAATTTCTTCTGCAAGTTACTTTCTTGATAACTCATTAGTTCCTAAAGGTCATTATGCGGGCCCAACACCTTTAAAAACTATATTTGGAGAAATTGAGAGGGGCTATAATGTTTTAGTAAATCTATCACAAAATGACGTTGGCCAATCCATAGCAGTTCAAAATGGATTAGTTTTAGCAATTGAAGCTATTGAAGGAACAGATTTAATGCTAAAAAGGTCAGGATTATTAAAGTTTCCTGGGACTGGACCAGTATTGATAAAAGCACCAAAAGTAAATCAAGATTTAAGATTTGACCAACCAGTGATCGGCATTCAAACTATCAAAAATGCAGTTAAAAGTGGTTTCTCTTGTATAGCCTGTAAACACAATGAAGTATTAATTGTTGATAAAAGTAAAGTTATCAGATTAGCTAATAGTAAAAGCTTAACTTTATTTGGTTTTTAATTAATGAAAAGTAAATGTGTAATCATTGCAGGAGAAATGTCAGCTGATATTTTGGGCTCTGAAATTATTTCAAATAACCAAGAGATCGAATGGTTTGGAGTTGGAGGGCCATTAATGCGAGCTAATAATTTGACAAATATTATTAATTGGGAAAAAATTAGTGGCTTTGGTTTAACAGATGTTATATTTAAGTTGCCCTCTCTAATTTTTAATGCTTTTTCCCTTGCAAATAAGATAATAGACATCAAACCAAAATTAATAATTACCGTTGATACTAAAGGGTTCAATCTATTTTTAATTAAGATTATCAGAAAAAAAATTAAAAATATTAATTATAAACCTAAGTTTATTCACCTTGTTGCTCCTACTGTTTGGGCATGGAGACCTAATAGAGCTAAGAATTTAAATGGACTTGTTGATAAACTTCTCTGTTTATTTCCAAAAGAAACGGGTTATTTCAGAAAATTTAAAATTAATGCAGAATTTGTTGGACACCCATCAGTTCAAAACTTTTCTATAAAAAAAGATAGGAAATCTCTTTTTGCATTTTTAGGAATTCCAGATAATGAAGAAATGATAATTTCTCTACTTCCAGGTAGCAGGTCTAGTGAGGTAAGAAAAATATTACCTGTTTTAATTTCAACAGTTGGTTTATTAAAAAACAAAATAAAAGAACCAAAATTATTTGTTCTTCAAGCAGCCTCAAATCAAGAAAAACTGATTAAACAATTATTAAATAATTCAAGCGAAAATATTATAGTGTTAGGACAAAATAATACTGGTTCACTTTTAACATCATCTTCTGATTATTCAATAATTACATCAGGCACGGCAACTTTGGAATACGCTCTATCAGGGGTGCCTAGTGTAGCAATTTATAAGACTAACTTAATTTCTGCTGCTATCGGGAGAAAGATTATTAATATGGACAATATCATTCTCCCAAATTGGATTCTAGGAGAAAAGGTCATGGATTTCTTATTTCAGGAAGAATGTAATGCAAAAAAAATATCTGAAACATTGATTTCATTGATATCCGATAAAGAAAAACATAAAAAAGTTAATAACTTTTCATCTGATTTGAAAAAGTTGTTAACTGCCAATAATAAAACTTTTAATGAAAATCTTTCACAGATTATTAAACAATCTTTAACTTAATAATTTTATTAATTTCTTTTTTCTATTTTGAGATAGTTTCTTTTTTTGGGGCCTGTATAAAGTTGTCTTGGCCTACCAATTCTCTGGTTTGGGTCTTCAATCATTTCTTTCCATTGAGCTACCCATCCAACTGTTCTTGCAACAGCAAACAAAACTGTAAACATACTTGTCGGAAATCCAATAGCTTGTAAAATTATACCAGAGTAAAAATCAACATTGGGATATAACTTTCTTTCAATAAAATATTCATCTTCCAAAGCTATTTTTTCAAGTTTCATTGCTAATGATAGTAGTGGGTTTTTTTTTATACCTAGTAAATCTAAAACCTCATGACATGTTTTTTGCATTTCTGTTGCTCTTGGGTCATAGTTTTTGTATACCCTATGCCCAAAACCAAATAGTCTAAAGGGGTCATCTTTGTCTCGAGCTTTTTTTAAAAATTTTGAAATATTATCACTGTTTTGAATTTCATTAAGCATATTTAAAACAGCTTCGTTAGCTCCTCCATGTGCGGGGCCCCATAAAGATGCTATCCCTGCTGAAATACATGCAAATGGATTGGCTCCTGATGAACCCGCTAATCTGACTGTAGAGGTAGAGGCATTTTGTTCATGATCTGCATGCAAGATAAAAATTTTCTCAATAGCATCAGATAAAATTTTTTGTGATTTATATTTTTGTGTAGGAACTGAAAAACACATTTTTAAAAAATTTTCAGGATAAGACAGATTATTATCAGGGTAAATGAAAGGTTGACCAATAGAGTATTTATAAGCCATTGCTGCTAAAGTAGGTATTTTTGCAATTAGTCTATTTGAAGCTATAATTCTTTGCTGGGGATCATTAATGTCTGCGCTGTCATTATAAAATGCAGACATTGCACCTGTGGCCGCACATAATATTGCCATTGGATGAGCGTCTCTCCTAAAGCCTTGATAGAAATTAAGAAACTGCTCATTAACCATTGTATGGTTAATAATATTATGTGAAAAGATTTTGTAATTCTCTTTATTAGGAAGTTCTCCGTTGAGAAGTAAATAAGCGACTTCTAAAAATGTTGAATTTTTAGCTAATTGTTCTATTGGATATCCTCTGTAAAGAAGAATACCTTTATCACCGTCAATAAAAGTAATGGAAGATTCACATGAACTCGTAGCTCCATAACTAGGGTCGTATGTAAAAAGTCCAGTTTGGTTATATAGTTGTCTTATATCAATAACATCAGGACCAAGGCTGCCTTTTAAAATTTTTAGATCAGCTATTTTATTTTTGTTTCTTGTAAGGTTTAAGCTTTCAAAATCACTCATAAACTACTCCAATCAAACATATAGTTAAACGCCCATTTAATTCAGACAATTTATATTATAATTTATTCTCTTAATTATTTCACTACTTCCTAAAAGGTACAGAATTGACAATAAATCAATTGAAGAGCCTTTTCCGGTTAAACACATTCTAAGATGACGACCAATTTCCTTTATTTTAATATTTTCCTTGCTTAACCAAGTGTTAAAATATTTTTCTAATTCATCTCTTGAGGTAATCTTGTAATTATTAAAGCTATCTTTGAAAGAGGAAAGTCGCCGCAAGTCAATTTCATTTAAAGTGGGTGTCTCTTTAAAAATAATTTTGTAATCATCGTTACATAACCACATTGATGATTGGACTAAATCATTTATAGTTTCTGCTCTTTCTAATAAGTAAGGCATTGCCTTATGAAGACGATCCTTAGAATATTGCGAAGGTTTTTGAACGTTTTTTAGAACTAGTTTAATTAAGTCGCTTGCACTTATTTTTTTTAATAATTGAGAGTTAATATTTTTTAATTTTGAAAAATCGAATCTTGAAGGTGATTTTCCTATTTGATTTAAATCAAAATTTTTTGATGCTTGATTTAAATCGAGGATGTTATTTTCAAAGTTTTTCCATCCTAAATTCATTAAATAAGCATTTATTCCATTGGGTAAGAATCCCATTTCTTTGTATTCATTTATACCAAGGGCACCATGCCTTTTTGATAATTTTGTTCCATCTTCTCCATGTATAAGAGGTATGTGAGCAAATTTAGGAATTTTCCAGCTTAAAGATTGGTAAATCCAATATTGCCTAAATGCGTTATTTAAATGATCGTCCCCTCTAATTACATGAGTAATGCTCATATCGTAATCATCAACTACTACTGCTAACATATAGGTTGGCAATCCATTGCTTCTTAATAAGACAAAATCATCAAGTTGCTTATTTGAAACCTCAACTTTACCTTGCACCAAATCATCAATGATAGTTTTACCTTCATTAGGCATTCGTATTCTTAATACAAAAGAATTATTTTTGTTGCTTTCTTTATCTCTCCAAGGGCTCCTGAATGGCAGGCCATTTTTTATACATTCTTGTCTAATTTTATTTTGTTCGTCTTCATTTAAGTAACATTTATAGGCATTACCTGATTTTAAAAGCATTTCTGCTACTTGTTTATGTCTGAGAATGTTTTCAGATTGAAAAATTGTTTTTTCATCTGGTATTATTCTTAACCAATTTAATCCACTGTTAATGGCATCAATGGCTGTTTCAGTCGATCTTTCTTGATCTGTATCCTCAATTCTTAATAAATACTTACCATTATGTCGTTTGGCATAAAGGAAGTTAAATAATGCTGTTCTAGCGCCACCGATATGAAGGTATCCAGTAGGAGAGGGGGCAAATCTTGTTATAACACTCATAAAAGTGAGATATACTAAAAGGTTTTATCTTTCAATGAATTATATAAATTAAAATTTAATAACTTCTAAGAAGATGCCTTAAAATTCCTTGGATTTGAATTCTGTCTGGGCCATATATAATTGTTTTATAACTTGGATTTTCCGGTTGAAGAGCTACTTGTTGGCCTCTTTTAAAAATTCTTTTCAAAGTCGCTTCATTATTATCGATTAAGGCTACTACTATTTCCCCGTTATTAGCATCATTTGTTCTTTCTATTAATACTTGATCTCCATCAAGTATTCCTGCATTTATCATAGAGTCTCCTTCAATATTTAAGAAGAAATATTCTCCGTTACCTAAAAAAGATTGAGGAAAGTCGATATAGTTTGTATTATCAGAAATAGCTTCAATTGGATGACCGGCTGCTATTTTACCTAGAACAGGAACAGCAATAAAAGTATCATCCTTAACATCAGATTCATTAATTGTTGGAACAACGTTTTTAATAACTTCTATAGCACGGGCTCTGTTTGTTAACTTTTTAATATAGCCTCTTTCTTTTAGGCCTGTTAATAACCTATGAATTCCTGATTTTGATTTTAGCCCTAGGCCAATCTTCATTTCATCAAAGCTTGGTGTAACATTGCTTTGTTTTTGAAAATTAATTATAAATTTCAATAAATTTTCTTGCTGATGAGTTAACATTAGTGATCCTATAACAATTTTGTTCACCTTTCATTCTATAGGAACAAAAAGAGAATATCAAGAAAATTAAATAAGATTTGGTATCATTATAACGGGGACTTTTGTGCCTTTTTTTGTTTTGCCTTGGTTTGGGCGTCTTATAATAAAACTATCTGCTTTTGAAAATATAGAAAGCTGGCTGGAATCTTGTTTTGAAAATGGAGAAACAACTAAGTTTCCTTTAATATTTGAGGTAATTTTCGATCTAATATAATCTTGTCTATGGTCATTTTTTTCTAAATCAGATTTTAGACTAATGTATGATATATCATCAATTATTTTTTGTCCTAAGAAGGTTTGAATGATTTTATTTAAAAAGACTATTGAGCAAACCCCTGTTGAAACAGGGTTTCCAGGCAACCCTAAAAAAGGAATATTTTTTAAAGCTCCAAAGAAAACAGGTTTTCCTGGCCTCATTGCAATCTTCCAAAAAAGTAATTTAAAGTTCTGGTTTTTTAATGCTGTTTGCACTAGGTCGTAGTCTCCAACAGAAGCTCCTCCTGTGGATACTACTAAATCGTAATCCTGTGATTGATGTAATATTGATTCTAAAGATTTCAGATTATCTTTGGCGGTTTGTAAAAAAAAAGGATCGCCCCCAAGTTGTTTGATAAAGTTGTATAAAAAAATACCATTTGAAGAGATAATTTTTTCATTGTTGCTTGCATCTATTAAATCCCCAAATTTTGATAATTCGTCTCCAGTGGAAAGAATTGCAATCCTTGGTTTTCTTCTGACCATTGCCCAAGAATTTCCTGAAGCCACAGCCAATGCAATAAGTCTAGAATTTAATACCTCACCTTTATTAATCAAGGTTTCTCCAATTTTAAAATCCATACCTTTTTTTCTGATAAAAAAATTATTTGAGTCAATCTTATTATTTTTAATTTCTATTAAATTATTCGATTTAACTGTTGTGTTTTCTTGAAGTATAATCCTATCTGAACCTAAAGGAATGCTTGCTCCAGTAAAGATTCTAACTGTTTCTCCTGATTTAATAGATTTTATGGATTTTTTTCCTGCAATACTTTTATCTATGCAATAAAATTTATAAATCCCATTTTCTAAGTCACTGTTTTTAACAGCATAGCCATCCATCGAGGATACATTCGCTGGCGGATTGTTTAACTTAGAAAGCA
>CACAIE010000042.1 GCA_902532475.1 uncultured SAR116 cluster alpha proteobacterium | reverse complement strand
AAAATGCGACTTTTTTGCGACACAAATGCAAAAATAACCCCATAGCTAAAGCTACAGAGTACTGGTTTTTGAATGTATGCTTGAGTTGTAGAGTGGCATCCCGTACGGGATTCGAACCCGTGTTGCCGCCGTGAAAGGGCGGTGTCCTAAACCTCTAGACGAACGGGACCTAGGATCAAGTAATTTCTAAATAAAAGTATAACTTAAATCAAGTAAACTTTAAATTTAATTTATCAGTTAATTAAATAACAATCTATTACTTGTATTTGTGGTTTATTATTAAAGTTATTTTCCCTGAGGAAACCAATGATATGAATAAGGGGGCCGTTACTTGCGGTTTTAATAGCATCGCCTATTGGAGAACCAGCAATATTAAAAGCTATGCAGTTTAAATAATCACCACTTTCATCAGTTGCTAAAAAAGAGAAGTGCTTGCCCTCTCTACCGACAGATCTGAAATTTTTTACCCTAATCTTACTAATTGCCACCAAAGGTTCTAAATTTTCTGAACCAAATGGCGCTAGTTTTTGGAACTCTTTAACAAGCTTAGCATTCGCTGCACTTAAATTTATTACTGCTTCAATTTGATAGTCTTTGAGTCTTGCATTTTCTCTCTCAGAGTTTCCAAATCTTTTGTTTAAAAAATTGTCAAATGATTCCAAATTTTCTTTTTTAAGAGTAAGGCCGGCAGCCATTGAATGACCTCCTCCACTTAACAAGATATTATTTTGCTGAGCTGCGATAATTGCTGAGCCAATATCAAACCCAGGAACAGACCTGCTAGAGCCCTTTCCTATACCTTTATCATTCATTGAAATAATTACAGTTGGTTTATGAAACCTATCTTTAATCCTTCCCGCAATAATTCCAATCACTCCTTCGTGCCAACTGTTATCTGCTAATACAATCACATTACTTTTTGACAAATCTATCTTATCTATTTTATCAAGAGCGCTTTCCAATACTTTGTTTTGTATATCTTTTCTTCTGTCATTTAACTTGTTTAGTTTTTCAGCGAGAACGGATGCTTTAATATCATCTTTAGCGCATAATAGTTCTACACCAAGTTTAGAGTTACCTAGCCTTCCTGCTGCATTTATTCGTGGCCCAATTATATAACCTAGATTCTGTTCATTAGGTATTTCTCTAATATTAGATTGGTCAAATAAAGCTTTCAGACCAAGATTATTTCTCCATCCCATGACTTTCAAGCCAGACGCAACAAACGCTCTATTTAGTTTTTTCAATGGCACAACATCACAGATGGTAGCTAAGGCAACAAGGTCTAAAAAAAATTTTAAGTCTAAATGGTTTTTTTGACATGCGAAATTAAGACTTCTAAGCTTCCTATTTAAAGCAACAAGAGTTAAAAAACAAACGCCTGCTGCTGCTAAATATCCTAATTGTCCTGTCTGATCAAATCTATTTGGATTTATAATTGAATAAGCTTTAGGTAAATTTGGCTCAGTAATATGGTGGTCAATGATTATCACATCAACCCCTTCTTCACTTGCAATTTTAAGTGGTTCAAATGCAGTTATTCCACAATCAACCGTTAAAATTAAATTACATCCGCTTTTACTTAATTTGAGCAAAGCTTCTGTATTTGGCCCGTACCCTTCAGTAAATCTATCAGGAATATGCACTTCAACGTTGCACCCTAAATCATTTAAATATGAACTCATGATTGCAGCAGAACAAGCACCGTCTACATCATAATCACCAAATATTCCAATTGTTTCTTTGTTGAGTATAGCTTTTGTTAATCTCTCTACTGATTTGTCCATATCAATCAAAGTCGAAGGATCAGGCATTAAATTTTTGATTTTAGGATCAAAAAAATCAGGTAAATCTTCAATATTATAGCTTCTATTTACTAAAAGTTCAGACATTGTATCTGAAAGATTAAAATTTTGAATAAATTGTTCTTTAATATTTTCTTGAGATTTATTTGGAGCAATCCAACTTGCTCCAGATGCTGATTTTTCTACTTCAAATAAAAATAAATGCTCTTCATTCATATCCATAAATTCATCATATAATCTTCATGCATACAGGTTTATTTAAAAGTTCTTTTGAGGCATTAAGTTCATTCATTACTGACATCAAAGTAACATTACCCGTCTCATGAGTTGTAATTACAACCGGCACTTCTTCGTTTGGATTTCTACCTCTTTGCAACAATGATTCTATAGATAAACCATATTTCCTAAATATTTCAGTAATGTTTGCAAGAACACCAGACTTATCAATCACATTAAATCGAATATAGAACCTATGCTTATCTTGCTTTCCTTCTTTTATATTTGCTATCAAGTCTCTTGCCGAACATCCAAATGAATTAGGAGCCTTTCCTTGTGCAACAGTTATAATATCACTCAACACAGCTGTCGCCGTTGGTTCTGCACCTGCTCCAAAACCAGTAAGCATAACTGATCCAGCTAACTGAGTGTTTAATTCAACAGCATTTAAAACACCCTCAACTTTGGAGATCTGTTTATCTAGTGAGATCATGCATGGTGACACTTCTTGAACTAATCCATCACCATCGAATTTACTTGCAGCAAGCAATTTTATTCTATACCCAAGTTCTTCAGCAAACAAAATATCGATTACATCTACATCTCTTATTCCTGAAATATTCAAGTTTTTATCATTGGGAGAAATTCCAAATGCTATGGCAGTCAATAAAGTTAGTTTTTGAGCTGCATCAATTCCATCCACATCAAAAGTTGGGTCTGCTTCAGCATATCCTTTGGATTGCGCTTCTTTTAAAACGTCATCAAATGAACGACCAGTTTCTCTCATTTCCGTTAAAATATAATTACAAGTTCCATTTAAAATTCCAGAAATAGAGTTTATTTTTGTTGCTGAAAGGCCATCTCTCAATGATTTTATAATAGGAATACAACCTGCCACTGAAGCTTCAAACCCGATTGAACATTGATTCTCTTCAGCCAATAGAGCCAAATCATATCCATGCTTAGACATCATAGCCTTATTTGCTGTCACTATAGACTTGCCTTTTTTCAAAGCACTTTTACATAGATTTAATGCTGTTCCATCGGCTCCCCCTATTAATTCAACCACTAAATCAACTTCTTTTTGGACCGCAAGATTTTCAGCACCTTCAATCCAAATCAAATTAGAAGCATCAAAGCCCCTGTCATTGCTTTTGTTTCTAGCAGAAATAGCTGCTAAATTTAATTTTGCCCCAGCTTTTTTATTGAGATAATTAGCGTTTATCTGTAATTGCTTAACAACTTCAGCGCCAACTGTCCCTAAACCAGCTATTCCAATATTTATTGATTCCATAAATTTTCTTTCTATAAAATTTACTATATATTTACATCTACAATTAGCCTACCTTTAACTTTACCTTCTAAAATTTCTTGACCCACTCGAGGGAGATCAGAAAGAGAAATAATTTCAGTTATTGAATCAAAGTGTTTTTTTGGAAAATCAATATTGATTCTGTCCCAAATTTTTACTCTGTTTTCATATGGCTGCATGGCACTATCAATTCCTAACATATTTATTCCTCGCAACATAAACGGAATTGTTGAAGCTGATAAATGATTTCCTCCTGCGTTACCCACTACAGCAACAGATGCACCATATTTAAGCTGGCCAAGCAATCTAGAGAGCGTGTCCCCTCCAACAGTGTCAACACACCCTGCCCAAGAGGCGCTTTCCAAGGGTCTTTTAATAACTTCATTTAATTCAGATCTATTGACAATTCGGTTAGCTCCTAATGACCTCAGATAATCTGCAGAAGTGTCCTTGCCAGTAACTGCTACCACGTCATAACCTAAATTGGATAGAATAACTGTAGCAACTGAGCCCACACCTCCCGATGCACCAGTTACCAGAACTTCCCCGTTATCTTTTCTCATTCCAAATTCTTCTAGTTTCATTAACGAAAGCATTGCTGAGAAACCTGCAGTTCCCATTGTCATTGCTTCTTTCGTGGTCATCCCCTCAGGCAAACGGACTAACTGATCAGATTTCACTCTTGCTTTTTGTGAGTAACCGCCCCAAACAATTTCTCCAACTCTCCAACCAGTTAAGATAACCTTGTCACCATTCTTAAAATTTTCAGTTTCTGAATGCTCAACCACTCCAGAAAAATCGATCCCTGGCACATGTGGATAACTTTTTACCAATCCAGCTCCAGGTCCAATGCAAAGTCCATCCTTATAATTCACATTCGAATATTCAACATTAACTAATACATCTCCATCAGGGAGTTGATCCAAGTTAATTTTCTTAACCCCCGAAGAAGTGATGCCTTTTTCTTCATCTTTTTCTACGACTAGTGCATTGAATTCCATTTTATATCTCCCTGAACTTCGATTTATTTGAGTATTTAGATAATTTATTACATAAATGTTATTGGACTAAATTTAAAATATATACTTACCCTCAAATAATAAATATATATTTAATAAAAAAGAGATCTTTTATGACTTTATCTGTTTTAGTGATTGGCGCAGGCATTACTGGTATGGCTACAGCCGAATTTCTTAGACGTGAAGGCATATCCGCAACCTTGGTAGATAAGGTTTATCCAGGCGATCCGAAGCAAACGTCTTTTGGAAATGCTGGTTTATTAGCCAGTTCATCTATAATACCTATTTCATCCCCAAAAGTATGGAAAAAGCTTCCATACTTCTTATTCAATAAAAATTCTCCTCTTTCAATAAATTGGTCTTACCTTCCGAAACTCATGCCATGGTTGATACCATTTTTACGAAATACAAAAAAAGAAAATTTTTTGTCTATAATTAACGCTATACAAGAACTCACTAATGACAGTGTCGATCAACATTTAACCTTAGCTAAAGGAACCAGGGCTTCCAAATACATTAAATTAGGTGATTTAACTTTACTTTATCCCGATAAATCTGAATTTGATTTAGACAATTTTGAAAATAGTCTGAGAATTAAGTATGGTTTTAAGATGAGAGAATTAAATAGGGATAATTTGTTGGATATGGATCCATTTCTTGGTAAGAATTATAATTGTGGAGCTCTGTTTGAAAATCACGGTTGGCTTACATCACCCGAAAACTATATGAGAGAATTGGCAAATCACTTTAAAAGAAATGGAGGAAAGATAATTATTGAAGAGGTTAAAAAAATAACAGGTAATAAAGTTCTTACTTCTAAGAACAATATTATTAAAGCAGATAAAATTGTCATTTGCGCAGGTGCATGGTCAGGAAAATTATTAAAAATTATCAATCATAGAACCAACCTGGAAACTGAGAGAGGGTATCATTTGCAATTGAAGAAAGTAAATTACATGCCTTCAAACCCTTATTTAGTATCCGACCTAAAGTTTGCTATTACTCCGATGAATGACGGATTAAGGTGTGCCGGGACAACTGAACTTGGGGGTCTTGAAGCAAAACCCAATTATAGAAGAATTGATATATTACGTGAAGGAATTAAGAAAGTTTACCCAAGGTTAAAATGGGAAGATGAAGAGATTTGGATGGGTCATCGACCAACAACTCCAGATTGTTTGCCAGTTGTAGGCCAATCAAATGAGTTAAAAAATATTTATTTTGCATTTGGTGGTCAACACATTGGCCTCACAATTGGTCCAAGACTTGGAAGAATATTAACTGACCTTATACTTAATAAAAAAATTAATATGTCACTCGACGCTTATAAATATACAAGATTTTAGTTTTTATTTACAATTTCTTATTGGTCTCTATTAATATATTTGTTCATTTCCCAACTATCTCTAAATTTATACAATTCTACTAAAGCTGGTAAAAACCATGGCCTGCCATTGTAAAAAGGTCTTGTAGGGAATATCAAATCATCGAACGCTGTCATGTTATCTTTTTTGTTAATTACTTTTTTCCCTAGTTTCATTCCTAAATAGCTTGATAGCGCAATACCAGATCCGCAATATCCCATCGAATAAAAAATTCCATTATCATGACCTATATGCGGCAATTGATCAAATGAATATGAAACATACCCCATCCAAGAATACGAGATTTTCACATTTGACAAACTAGGAAAAACACGTGTCAAGTCCTTCATTAACAGTGGACCGCTTTTTAAAAGGCTAATTTCTTTTGAAGATACCCTGCCACCAAAAAGTATTCTTTTGTTATCTGGACTTGGTCTAAAGTAGTATATGACCCTGCATGTATCTGTTATATGCCTATTTGAAGGGAATAGACTTTTAATATAATCTTCAGCTAGCTCTTCAGTTGCTATTACATAACTGCCTATGGGTATATTTCTCCTATTAAGCCATGGGGTTACATTAGATGTATAACCATTCGTAGCAATGACGAGATGTCGAGATTTAACAATACCATTACTAGTAGTAATATTAAACTCTTCATTTATTTTTCTAAAATCTCTCATTTCACATTTTGGTATAACTTGAACGCCAAGTTTCATTGCCTTTTTTATTAGTTCCAAATGATATTTTCCAGGGTTTAATGACGCATGTTGAGGAAAAACTATACCGCCATGATACAATTCAGTATTAATTTCATTTTTCTGATCTTTTTTAGAAACAACATAGGTTTCGATTCCTTCCTTGGTAAATAAGTTTTGACTTTGGTAGGCCAATTTATCATATTCCTCAGGGGTATGAGCTCCATGAAATCTTCCATCTTTTTTAAGGTCACACTTAAAATTTTCAGATTTTATAAACCCCAACAGCCAATTTAGTGCATTAGTACCTTCACTCCTGATTTGCGTTGCTTTTTCAAAACCATATTTTTTAGTTAATATCTCCAAGGAAGGTTTCAATAAATTACTTATTTGGCCACCATTTTTTGATGAACAACCATCACCAAAATCATTTTTATCTATCACGCAAACAAATCTTCCTTCTTTGGCAATCTGAATTGCAGCATTGAGCCCTGTGTAGCCAAAGCCAACAATCAAAACATCTAAATTTTTTGGTAATTCACTTGATTTAAAAAAATCATAATCGATTGTATCAAGCCAATAAGAGTAGTTTTTCATTTAAATTAACACTTATAAAATTAATTGTCCGTTTTCCCATAGAAAGTCATTTGTGCAGAGTTAGACAAGGATACACCGGGTTGATTGTTGTAAGCAAGAACAGCTAAAACTCTGGTTTCATTGCACTTAACTTTTGTCACTCTGTGCATAGAATTTTTACCATTAAACAACAACAATCCTCCAGCTTTCATTGAAGTTATCTTTGTGCTAAAATTATCATTTAATACATTAAAAACATTTTGATACTCTTTTGTTTTAAGTATTTTTTCACCTCTAATTTGACTGGTATATTCAAATTCTCCACCAATAGAAACATCATTTATCATCAATGTTATTGCAAAAGAAGAATTATCAAAATGCCAACCCAGTTCTTCCCCTTTCCTAGTATAATGAATATTTATTGAAGAAAGCTTGTCTTCATAAGGAAAAAGTTTTTTCTGTCCTGTAATAAAAGATATAAAATTTTTAAATATCAATGAGTTATAAACAATTCTTAATGGAGATTGTTTGCTAATTATGTCATCTGTTATGCAACCCTTTGATGATAAAACATTAATATTCCTTGGATGGTCTTTTGGAAATGAATTATCGTTCGGCTTAAGATAAACATTGTGTTTTTTTGGATTAAAATAAGCATATTTTATTTTTGATATACTTTCTTCTTGTAGCATTCCTATACTGTCTTCAGTTAAAAAGTTCTTTAATGACAAGATGCCATTTTTATTATACTCATTGCGCATCTCATTATTCCATGAGATGTTATCTATAGGGTTTTCTGAAAAATTAATAAAATCTGCTAAGTCTGTTTTTTCCATCTTTTTATTAATTTATTTATAAAAGTTAAACCAATGATATATCAATAAATTTATGAATAGTAATATTATAACTAAAATTATGAAATTTCAAAATGACAAAAGTATTGATAAAGTTTTCACATTTGCAGCTTTATATGCATTTGCAAATATTGAAAATACTGAGTCATATAAAAAGTCCCTATTAAGGTTATGCAAAGATAATAAAATTCTTGGAACAGTTTTGTTGGCTAGGGAGGGTATCAATGGCACTATCTCAGGAACTTATGACAGAATTGAGCGTGTAATTGATTATATTAAAAATTGGAAAGAAATAAATGATCTTGAGGTTAAGTACTCCAATTCATCTCAAAATGGATTTTACAGGATGAAAGTAAAGGTTAAAAAAGAAATTGTTACAATGGGAAAACCGAAAATAGATCCCTCTAAATCTGCAGGCAAATACATTGAGCCATCAGAATGGAACAACCTGATTTCAAATAAAGATGTCCTTGTTATTGACACTAGAAATTATTATGAAGTCAGTATAGGTAAATTTAAGAACGCCATTGACCCCTGCACCAAAACTTTTAGAGATTTTCCTGATTGGGCTGAAAAATTATCTTCTGAGCAAAATAAACAGAAGAAAATTGCTATGTATTGTACAGGTGGAATCAGATGTGAGAAAGCAACATCCTATATGAAAGAAAAAGGTTTTAAAGATGTATACCATTTAAAGGGTGGAATATTAAAATATTTAGAGACTATTCCGGAAAAAAACAGTCTTTGGGAAGGTGAATGCTTTGTATTTGACCAAAGAGTTTCAGTTAAACATAAACTAAAGCAAGGAAATTTTAAACAATGCTATGCCTGTAAGATGCCTTTATCTGAGAAAGAATGCTTAAATAAAAATTATGTTAAAGGCATTAGCTGTCCAAATTGCTTTGATAAACTATCTCAATCTCAAATAAAACGTTTCTCTCAAAGACAAAAACAATTAGATTTAAGCGAAATTAGGGGAGAGGATCACATCGGACAAAACACTCCCAGCTATAAGAATTTACAACTAAAGTCTAATAATTAATTAAAATTACGCCTTATAGCTGCTAATCCTGACATAGAAGCCATTATAGAAAAAACTAAAATAGTGTAGATATAAGGATATATCGTTTCATTGCTTATAACACTAACAATTACAGCTCCAAGCATGCCAAACCCAAATCTCAAAGCAATGGATAAAGCATTTGCAGTGCCTTTGCCTTTTTTAAATTCATCCATTAGCCCTGTAAGAGAGGTTGCATTCGCTACATGGAATAACCCCATAAACAAAAGTCCAGAAAGGTAAATTGACCACCTTTCAAATATTCCGTAACCCCCTAAAAATAATAAAACTGCGTTAAAAAATATTAAAAAGCAAACCCACCAAATAATATTCTTGTAACCTAAAATTGGGGTCAATTTAATGTTTATAATATTACTCAATGCAGCAATCATTGCTCCTGCACCAAAAACATAACTATATTCAATAGGGGTTAAATTAAATTGATTTATATAAAGAAAAGGAGAGGCAGTTAAAAAGGCAAAAAATACAGCAGAACTTGAAGATAAAAACAAAATATAAAATAAAGCTTTTTTATTTTTCAATATGACCAGATAACTTGAGAAAATATTATTTATTTTAAATTTCGTTCTGTTTTCAGTCTTCAAAGTTTCTGTAACGTTCATAAAACTAATTAGAAAAAATATTAGCCCAAATATTGTCATGAATAAAAAAATAAATCGCCACCCAAGAATATCATTAATCCAACCACCAATTAAAGGAGCAATAATTGGTGCTATTGTAAGTATAAGGCCAAGCAATGAGTAAGTTTTTGCTAATTCATTTCCCGATAGCTGATCTGCAATTGCTGCTCTCCCACAAACAGTGCTAACACTACCTGAGACCGCTTGAAAAAATCTAAAAATAATCAATAGAAAAATGTTATTAGATAAACTACACAAAAAGCTAAAAAAGCTAAATGATATTAATGAAAAGAAAATTAATTTTTTTCGTCCTATTGAATCAGATAAAGGCCCAAAAAATAAAGGACCAACTGAAAAACCTAACAGAAATACTGCAATAGATAATTGAACTAAATTGTCTGATGAGTTCAGTCCAATTGCAATATCAACTACAGCAGGAAGGTAGGCATCTATAGAAAAAGGTGCTAAAATTGTTATACATGCTATTGTAATTATAAAATATAAAGAAATTTTAAATCCTTAGCTTTAGACAGTTTTTGATAATAAATTTATTGCGTTGTTTGTGTATTTTCAGCTCTAATGTTTATTAAATTTGCTAGTAAAACTAGAATGGCGCCAAAAAACACAAATATTTCTAAGCTTTCATTGTAAATAAAATAACCAAGAATTGCTATAAAAGGCAATCTTAAAAATTCTAAGGGAGAAACTATCAATGCTGGAGCTAATTCTAACGCTCTTGTTATACAAAAGTGAGCGGCAAGACCGCATATACCAACAATTATAATCCAAATTAATTCAAATCCCTTAGGATAGTCTATTTGGCCATCAATTCCAGCACATAAAATTCCAAATATAAATTGCATAACTGTTAACCAGAATAAAATACAAGTTATTGAATCTGTCATTGTAAGTTTTTTAGTTGCGATAGATGCTACCGCAAATCCAATAGCACAAAGTGCTGCAGCTATTAATGCTGGATCCAAAGAAGAAAAGTTTGGTCTTGCGACAATTAAAATGCCAACAAACCCTGTAAATACAGCAATAAATCTTACAAATGTTAATTTTTCCTTTAAAAAAATAGGTGCTAAAACCGCCACCCAAATAGGTACCGTAAATTCAAATGCAAACAATTGCGACAAAGGAATATAT
>CACAIE010000041.1 GCA_902532475.1 uncultured SAR116 cluster alpha proteobacterium | reverse complement strand
AGACAGGAAATACATTCGAATTATACTGTATCTGTTAGTAAATTAAATTCTGAATATGAAAACTTAAAAAATACTATTCGAAGTTCAATTAATAAAAGAAAATTAAATCAAAACCAAATTGAATTTGATAAAGCTGTGAAAGAATTAGAGGTCGCTTTAAAGGAAGGTGATAATAATAGAATAAACGAGGTTAATAAAATATTAGAGTTGGCCACAGAAAATTTGAAAGAGATAAAAACTGAAATTACAAATTTTTCCAAAAAATTACAAATAGAATCTCTCAAAAACGAAACTTCAAAACTCGCAGAAATGTTAAATAATTTAACAGAAAATAAAGAGAGTAAAAACCGTGAAGTAATAGAGGGAGATAAAAAAGTTTTTATTAAAAGTGGGCAAGTATTTTCGAATGAATATGCCAAGATCTTTAACGGTCCTTCTCCCAAGGAAAAAGAAGCCTTGATGAAAAGAATTAAAAAAGGTGCTTCAAATGATGTTAATGTATTGAGTAATAATTTGTTAATTTTTAGTGACGACGAATTAATTGTTATTCCTATGAAAGATATTATTGGTCAATCAGATGAAAAGTTAAATTTAGTCATAAGCACAGCATTTAATCCTCAACTTAATTTGAATGAAATTAGAGAGAAAGTTCAGGAGAAGATCGAAAACAAGAATAAAGAAACGGGTAATAAAGAAGAAACAAATGCAGATGAAGATACAAACAATCAAGAAAATAATGATTTTAGTTCGAGCAATGTCGATTTAAAAGACATTAAATCAGAAGTAGAAAAAGATATTAAAGAGACAATAAAGGTTGAAACAGAAATTACAGCTAAATATGCCGCTGATAAAGCAATAAAAGATTTAGCTAGAGCTAAAGCAGAATTAGCAAAAGCAGCGCAAGACTTAGCTGAAGCGAAAGCTGCATTAAATAAAGAAGCAGCGGAAAAGGCTGCTCAGGCCTTATCTGATGCAGAAAAAATTCTTGCAGACAAGCTAAGTGAAGCAGCTCTAGCCGCTGCTAAAGTGGCAGCTGAAAAGGCTGAAGTAGCTCAAGCTGCTCAAAAGGCTTCTGCGGAGACAGCTATATTTGTGGCAGCAGAATCTGATGAAGCAGTAAAAAAATCTATAAAAGATACAGCAGTTTCAAATTTAGTATCTGCAGCTGCTAATGCAGATATCAAAGAGGCAGCAAAGAATGATGCTAAGAATTACTATGACAGTCTCCCAGCTAATTCTCCACATAAGAATACAGCGTTGCAAGATTTGAACGCTAAGATAGCAGCAGAAGCTAATGCAGTAGCTGAAGAAGATGCGAAAATTGCAGCTTATAATGTCGCAAACGATAATCATGATATTGCAATAGATGCAACAGATAAAGCAGATAAGGAAGCCATTGCAGCAATCGCTATCAAAGAAGACGAAGAACAACAATTAAAAGAAGCAAGAGCTGCCAGAAGACAAGCAGACAGAGAAGTTGCAGAAGCAAAAGCTGCCAAAGAAAAGGCTGACAAAGAAGCATCCGAAGCAAAAGAATCCAAAGAAAAAGCTGACAAAGAGGCTTCCGAAGCGAAGTTGAAATCAGATTTAGCTGCTAAAAATTTAATTGAAGTTAATTGATTTGATTCTTATCCCAGATTAAGAAATTCAATGATTATAAATTACATTCAGTGATTAATAATTTAATTTATTATTAGTAAAGTTATCAAAAGTATACATATAGTATTTTGTGTGTTCAACAATCACAAACTTTTATTGGATGAGTTTATTTTGAAAGATACTCTATGGAAAATGTCCGCATATGAGGTCATATCATTAATACGGAATGGCCATTTAAGTCCAAAGGAAGCTGTTGAAGTTTCAATCAATAGAATTGAAAAGGTGGATGAAAAAATTAATGCTTTGCCGATCCACTGCTTTGAAAGAGCAATTAATCTTGCTAATAGTATTGATTTAAAAAAAGAAAAAGAAAACCCTAAAAGTCTAATGGGTCTTCCTATAGCTGTAAAAGATTATAATGATGTTGGAGGAGTTATTACAACCTTTGGTTCGAAAATTTTTATAAATAATTTACCGCAATTCTCAGATGCAACGGTTTCAAAATTAGAACGAAATGGAGCTAACCCCATTGCTAAGTCTAATGTTCCTGAATGGGCAGGCGGCCATACTTTCAATCCTGTTTTTGGAGTTACTCGTAATCCATTTGATAAAACAAAAACGGTTGGAGGGTCATCAGGTGGTTCGGCTGCTGCATTAGCGAGTGGTCAGGTTTGGCTTGCTACTGGAAATGACCTAGGAGGTAGTCTTAGAACTCCAGCTGCTTTTAATAATGTTGTTGGATTGCGGCCCAGTCCTGGAGTTGTTCCTAGAGGAACAAGATTGCAACCATTTGATACACTCTGGGTCGAAGGTCCAATGGCAAGATCTGTCAAAGATGTTTCCTTGATGCTTGATGCTGGTTCTGGATATTCCCCAAGTGACCCTCTTTCATTTGATCAAGATGCTAAAAGCTTTGTTGATAAACTCAATGATTACAAATTACCTGCTCGAATTTCGTATAGTGAAGATTTGGGTATTGTGCCCATGTCTAAAGAGATCACTGAAGTGTCAAATAAGGCAATTAAAAAACTAAATCATATAGGAATAGAGGTATCTGAGAAGATACCAAATTTTTTAAATGTATTGAAAAGTTTTCGAACGCTTAGAGGAGTGCTTCTCGCTACTATGCTTGATGATTTAATAATTGAACATCGAAATGAAATCCTGAAAGATATAATTGAAAATGCAGAAGTTGGCCACAACGTAAGTAATCAAGAAATAATTGATGCTGAAAAAACAAGAAAATCTTTAGCAATCGAAATGCAAGTATTTTTCAAAGACAATGATTTTCTTATTTGTCCATCAACTTCTGTTGCGCCTTTCAATATTGAAAAACCCTTTGTAACTGAAATCGATGGACAACAATGCGAAACATATATTGACTGGTTTGCTATAACTTTTGCTTTGACAATGACTGGATGTCCAGTAGTTAGTTTGCCTTGTGGTTTAAATAAAGACGGCCTTCCAGTTGGAATTCAAGTTTTAGGAAAGCCAAGGCAAGAGGCAAAACTTTTATCTTTTTGCTCTCAATTGGAAAAACTATTTGATGTAGGTAAAAACGTACCTTTGGAAATTTAAATATATTAATAAGGAACATTAAATGAAAATTGGATTTATTGGCTTGGGAAATATGGGGTCGCCTATGGCAGCTAATTTAGCAAAGGCAGGTTTTGAAGTTTTTGGATTTGACATAGAAGAAAAATCAATCTCTAACTTTACAATCGTTAATAATATTGAAGATGCTATCATAGGCATGAATGTAGTAATTACTATGCTTTCTGATGGAAATATCGTAAAGGAAGTTTCACAGGAGATTATATCAAATCTTACAAAAAGAAAAACTTTTATCGACTGTTCAACTATTGACGTTAAAACAGCAATTCACGTTGGTAAAAACTGTAAAAAATTTAACATAAATTTTATTGATGCACCAGTTTCAGGAGGTATCAATGGAGCTATAGAAGGTGCTTTAACTTTTATGACTGGTGGAACACAAGAGGCTTTTTCTATAGCTAAACCTCTTTTTGAAGTTATGGGCAATAAAACCGTACATTGTGGAAAAATAGGTTCAGGCCAAGTAGCTAAAATCTGTAATAATATGATTTTAGGGTCTACCATGATAGCTACATGCGAGACTATAGCTATGGCGGATAAATTAGGATTAGATAGAGATAAATTATTTAATGTTGTCAGCACATCATCTGGCTTTAGTTGGTCAATGAACAATTATTGCCCCGCTCCTGGAATAGGCCCAAAATCACCAGCAGATAATAATTATAATCCAGGCTTTGCTTCTGAACTTATGCTTAAAGATTTAACATTGGCTCAACAAGCTGCCAAAAGTGTTGATGCAGATACTCCTATGGGTGAGTTAGCATTAAAAGTATATAATGAATTTGTTAATAATGAAGATGGTAAAGGAATTGATTTTTCAGGAATTCTTCCAAGGTTTGAAAAAAGAAGTAGAAATAAAAACTCTTAATATATTTTTTTCGGTAAACTCAAAAATTTAATGATATATCTTGGTGCACAGATCTACATCTAGATATTCTGGGAACTAAGAATGATGGCAACCTTTCCTGACCTCGCAAGCCTATGTTTTCCGAAGTTTCTTCTTGAAATTTTTTCAACCCTGGCAATACAGTTTTTACTGCAATTTCTCTCCAAAAAATTTCTTCATTAAGTTTTTCCTCAGCTTTTTGCAAGTAATTATTTGCTTTTTCTAAGTTTTCTTTTTTAAATTCTTTTCTAGCTTTATTAAGAAGAGATTTAACTGAATTTCCTCCAGGAACCGAACTTAGTTTTTTTGACGTTGTTTTAATCGCTTCTTGTTTAGGTTCATTATCAAGACTTTCAATAGAAATTTTTAGTTTGTCAAAATCACTCTTAAAGTTTGCAAAGTCACTCCCTGCAGAAATAATTTCAATTGTTTCTTCAATTCCTGAATAAGAGTCGTCCATAGATCTCCGGTACTTTCGTTGATTATTGCTTAATACCTTCAATTTATTTTGATATTCTTGAGAAACTTTTTCCCACTCTGTAGGGATTAATTTTGACAATTCCTCTTTTTCATATAATGATAATTTAATTTTTTCATTTATATAATCTTTTGTATTTTGTTCGTCTGTGATTTGCTTTTCTCGTTTTAAGCGCTTTAGATGACCTTCAATTTTTTTAATATCCCTCTGGATTGTTCTAACTTCAAAATGAATATCTTGATAAGCTACGGTGGCTTGATCAAGTATTAATTGAGAAGAATTTACATTGTCGAGTTTTTCAAATATTGTGTTTGCACTTTCTATTGATTCAGAAATTTTTGATAATAGGTTCTTTGGCAAGATGCTTATTTCTACATTATTAAGGTTATCAATAGAAGATTGGATAGATTGCTTATTATTTATTAATGCTTCTGATAAATATTTTTCAACACAATATTCTAATTTAGGGTTCATTGGAGGAGGAGCATTAAATGATGATAAATAAAAACGGTTTGGTAAGTAATTAACTAATGGTGGAAATGCACCTACAATTACAAGGGCTATTAATTGAAGTATTATAAAAGGGACAACACCTTTATACATAGAAATTGTTGAAATGGCTTTAGACGCAACACCCCTTAAATAGAATAAAGCAAACCCAAAGGGTGGTGTGAGGAAGCTTGTTTGAATATTGACACCTATCATTACGCCCAACCAAACTGCGGTAATATTTGCGCTTGGATCAGCTAGAAGGATGGGTGCTATAATTGGAACTACCACTACAGCAATTTCTATAAAATCTAAAAAAAATCCAAGTACAAATATAACTGCCATTACAACAATAAATTGTGACCAAAAGCCACCAGGCAAACTTTGCAAAAAATCCTTTACATATTCCTCGCCACCAAAACCTCTAAATGCTGCAGTTAGCATTGCCGCACCAAGAAGGATTATAAATACCATCGATGTTGTTTTAGCAGTTTCTATCATGACTTCGTTTAATGTGTTGTCAATTTTATGAGTTCTCCATATTGACCAAACAATAGAAACCACTAATGAAAAAGATGCCATCATTGCAAAAAACACTGGCACATGGTTTTGTGTTACAGCTAAATTTTTGATGTTCAAGTCATAAGAATTGATAAACAAAAAGATTATCAGCACTGAAACAAAACCCAAAATAGCAGGGTATGCTGCGCCTTTATTATTTTCTGTTAGTTTATAACCAGCCATCAATGTAGCACCAATTGCACCAATTGCACCTGCTTGATTAACAGTTGCAATTCCCATAATAATTGACCCTAAAACTAGGAAAATAAGAACCAGAGGCGGCACTAATGAGAACATGACCTTAGAAAAAAATTCTCTTGTGAAACCAGTGGGGTTGGGTACTGCAGGTGCCATTGAAGGTTTAATTAATGCTGTAATAAATATGTAAGCAAAATAAACAAGCACTAAAACAATACCAGGCAGGAAAGCTCCTAAAAACATATCGCCGGCAGAGGTTGAAGTAACGTCAAAAGCTGACGGCATAGTAAATTCCCCAGTTGCGTCTTTATAAAGAGACTGTCTCATGGCTGAAGCTTGATCAGAGGCTGAACCAAGCTGGTCTGCTAAAATAATAAGAACAATTGACGGAGGTATGATTTGCCCTAAGGTTCCAGATGCTGCAATTGTTCCTGTAGCTAATGATGGTGAATACTTATTTCGCATCATTGAAGGAAGGGAAATAAGTCCCATGGCTACAACTGTAGCTCCTACTATGCCAGTTGTAGCTGCTAAAAGAGCACCAACAAAAACTACTGAAATACCTAACCCTCCTGGAACAGGACCAAATAAACCGGCCATCGTCATCAGTAAATCTTCTGCAATTCGTGATCTTTGCAGCATAATTCCCATAAATATAAACAGTGGAATTGCTATTAAAGTATCACGTTCAAAGTCATAGTAAATTGCACGAAAGTTCATGACCCCTGCTGAAAGCCATTCTATAGGTCCATCGTTGTAAAAGAAAATTTTTGTATCATCAAATATAAGCCATCCAAGAACAGCTGCAAGACCAATAGTAAAGATGGCAGATCCAGGTAAAGCAAATGCCACAGGGTAACCATAACCAAGAGCGACCATCATTATAATGAATAAAAGTAGTAAGAAGTAGATTTCCATGATGATTATGAAAACCTTTCATGTTCAGAAGCATGATCCGATTGCTCTGAATAATTTTCTAAATTATTTATATTAGATATGATGAAATTCGCAAACTGAAACAACATTGACAGAGCAAATATTACCAAGAAACCGGACATTAAATACTTAACATACATGCCAAAACCTTGTTGAGTAACTTCAAAGTTAAGTAACGCAAGATTAAATGGTGAAGATTCATTCCAAAGACCACGAATAAGTATTACCCAGCAAAGTGGAATACCAAAAATTAATGAACCATAAATATTTGTATGTGCTTTTCTTTTTTCTGAAAAAGCAGCATAAATAATATCAACGCGAACATGGCCGTCATGAACGAGTGTATATGCACTAGAGAAAAGGAAAAGAGCTGCATACCAAAATCTGACTAAATCGCCCATAAAAGCTTGTTCGTAAGAGAAAATGAACCGTGCTATAACTATTAGAAGCTCACCTAAGACAATCATTAATGCCAACCATATAAAATCAATACGTCTTCGTAATAATGCTATAATTATTCCAACTGCAATTAATGGAAAGTGAACATACATGCCTCTAAATGAAGGTTTTCCAAGTGATAACGCTAAATCTTCACCAACGATAATCGGAAGAAAATCCTCTATCCGAACAAAAGAAATAAAAGCGTCAACTAACCCTACAAAAAGTACTGACCAAAATGCAGCAGAAACAATTATTTCTGAAATATTATTTGGCATTTTTTCATCACGATAATCGATTTTATTGTAAATGATGCTAATTGGATAAACGACAGCTGCTAAATAAGAAATTGTTTGGAAGACACCGAGTAATTTAATAGTAAAACTAGTATTTGTATTAATTTCTCCTAAATTAATTCCTATTAATGCCAATGTTCCAAAAAAGCCAGGCAAGTCATATATGTATGTGAGAAAATTATTTAGAACGAATGCCCCACCTAAAAATGCACTTGAAAGTGCAATAAAGTGAAAAAAATCCATTAATGAAACAGACTTCAAGCTCATTCTAAATTCAACCTAATATAAGAAAAGCAGAGCCTAATAAAAGGCTCTGCAGTTAATGTGTGGTTTATTTATATATTATATATTCTATTTCGTTGTGCTAAATATGCACCTTCAGTGATTGATAACCAGCCACCAGTGTCTTTCATTGATTTAGCAAAACTTTCATGAATACGGTTAGCTAGATCAGAATGCGCTCTAGTTTCTTCAAAAACTTCATCTGCGGCTTCAGCCATTGCATCCCAAACATCATCATTAAAAGAACGAATTTTTATGCCATGATCGCTTTTAAGTCTAGCAAGAGCTGCACCTGATTTTCCCATGTATTCGGTCATCATCATTTCATTCTCTTGAGTTGCGGCTGCACTTATGATTGCTTTATCTGTATCTGATAGATCATTCCAAAATTTTGCATTAAAACCTGCAGCAATCATTGAGCCAGGCTCATGCATTCCTCCAGTATAATAAAATTTTGCAGCTTCGTAAAACTTCATAATTTCATCGTTCCATGCGCCAACCCACTCTGTAGCATCAATGGCACCAGAAACTAAGTTTTCATATATTTGACCACCGGGAACAGTTACTGGTGAAGCTCCTAATTTACCGATAACGTCACCACCTAATCCAGGCATACGCATTTTTAGACCATTAAAATCATCTGGAGAGTTAATTTCCTTGTTAAACCATCCACCAGCTTGGGCACCTGTTGAACCAGCCATAATACATTTTAAGCCAAAGCCACCAGCAAGTTCATCCCAAAGTTCTTGACCTCCGCCATAACGGATCCAAGCGTTAATTTCATGGAAAGTCATACCAAAAGGAACAGCAGTAAAATATGCCCAACCAGGATGTCTACCTTTCCAATAGTAATCAGCTGCATGATATCCTTGAGCATTTCCAGAAGC
The DNA here is from genome assembly GCA_902532475.1 of uncultured SAR116 cluster alpha proteobacterium. Taxonomy (GTDB): domain Bacteria; phylum Pseudomonadota; class Alphaproteobacteria; order Puniceispirillales. Next base: position 3,524 of record CACAIE010000041.1, on the reverse strand, counting down.
AACCTCGTCAAAACTATCAAATGCTCCAACCCTTTCATTTGCGGCATAATAACTTACTTGGATACGGCCACCTGAAATATCTTGAATAGTTTGAGCGTATCTTTGTGCTCCTGTTCCTAATCCAGGGAAATCTCTTCCCCAAGTTGCAACAATAGCCATTTCAATACGATCTTGAGCGATAGCAGGTGTAGCTAGAGTTGACGCTGCAACAACGCCTGTCGCTCCTATACCTGCTTTTTTAATAAAGTCACGCCTTTTCATAAATTTTTTCTCCCAAAAGTTAAAAGATTAGATATTTTGAAACTTATTGTTTCTTCTCATTTATAAATCAATACATGAAATATCTTTCATTACAAGCACATTAAACGTTTGGCATAAAATAATTAATATCTTATGAAGAGTAATGAAAAAGGGCTAACTAAGTGATTATATAAAGATTATTAATAAATCTATTTAAGTGGTTTTGTTTGTTTACTTTATGAGATATTAAAGATTAATTAATTATTTTTTATTAATATCATTTATGATTTTATTTCTAACCGTATTAAAAATCATCTCTCCAATTTTTTTACTAGGGTCAATTGGTTTTATTTGGGAAAAAGCTAAAGTAGATTATCCCATTCACTTTGTAACTAATTTAACAATGAATATTTCACTTCCTTGTTTAATTTTTACTTCATTAATGAATTCAAATGTTGACCACAAGATTTTAAGTTCAATTATATTTGCAACAATTATCACTTATGTTTTTTTGATTATATTTTGTTATGGTTTTGTGAAAATTATAAAGATTGATTCTCCTACATTCTTACCACCCATGGTATTTGGAAATACAGGAAACTTAGGACTCCCATTAGCATTTTTTGCATTTGGAGACGTTGGCTTAAGTTACGCAATTATTATTTTTGCAATAATGGCCATTTTTTCTTTCACTTATGGAGTTTGGATCATTAGTGGCGAAACTAACTTACTAAAATTATTTCAAGAGCCTATTGCATGGAGCGCTGTTATTGGTGGAATATTTTTATTTTTTAATTTAAAAATACCAACATTTTTATCAAACTCCTTGGAATTAACAGGACAAATAGCCATTCCACTAATGTTAATAACACTAGGAATATCTGTTGCACGGTTAAATCTTAAAAATATAACAAAAGGTTTTACGATTATAAGTTTTAGAACAATTTTTTGTCTTTTACTTTCAGTCAGTGCATCGATGATATTTAGTTTAAATGAAGTTGCAAGCGCTATTTTAATTTTACAATTTACAACCCCAGTTGCAGTAACTTCTTACTTGCTTGCTGAGAGATATAATAGAAGTCCTGATGATGTGGCAAGTTTGGTAATTATTTCAACTTCTATGTCTATAATTTATATTCCTATAATTTTAAGTTTTTTAATTTAAAATATCTATATTTAAATATTTAATTTATCTAAAATAAAATATTTTTGATTTAATTATTTAATCGTAATATTATTAATTTAATATTTAATTTGGGGTTTTTATGTTTTCTCAATGGCAAGAATCAATCATTTTACCAATTATTAGTTTAATCTTATCTATAATTGGACCTGCGGAAATTTCAGAAGAAACAAAAAAAAGGATTTTTGAAACTTCTTTTAATACATTTGTCACTAGCTTAAGAAGTGCTGGCTTTAGAGCAACATATGATGAAATAAAAATCGTTAGCGCATCAGATTCAATTGAAGCTAAAAATATAGTTATTGGGTATCCTTCCTCTAAAATTAATTATCAAGAATGTTTACCAGATGGATATGGAAATGATGGCCAGTTATTTCCAGAGACTTCAAATTACTTCAATGATTGTTTTATAAACGTTAAGATAGAAGCTTTTAGTATTAAAAACATTGGCATTATTAAACAATCAAAAGAAAACCTTATTATTGAGCTTTCAGGAATTGCTTTTGATTTGAATGGTCTTACTAAAGTTTTAGATGGTGATTTGGCGGGTCTTAATGTTGTTGCTAGCGTAATTGCAGACGATCAAAAGTTAAAAGGAGATCTTTCGATAGAAAGTGGCTATAGTTTTAATCAAGATAAAACAGCTATCGGATTTAATTTAAAATTTGACAAGTTGGCTGATTTGAAAATTAAAGCTAATGTTTCAAATCCAAAATACTTTAATAATCAATACACATATTCAGGAATGGATGACATTACATTTAACTTTAATGACTTTGAATTCTCTTACAAGGATTTAGGCTTAAGAAAGTTGTTAGAATTTTTATCTCTTTCAATGACAGGGCAAAAAATATCCTCTGACCTGACTTCTTTTATACAAACCTCAAATGAGGGAGATGCAAAAAAACTTACTGTCATAAATAAATTTCTTGATGGATCATCAAAAATTACTTGTTCTAGAAAAACTAGTATTTACTTTTCATCACAAATGTATAGTGAGTTGATAACAGAAGATCCAATGACATTATTAAATTTCTTTTGTGAAGATTTAAAAAACTATTAATTATTTTATTAAATTTGACTATTTGATATAAAATAATAATTTAAAATTATATAATTTTTATTTAATTTTTGCATAACTCTTGAGATAATTTTTTCATAGATCTTTTTAAGATGTATAATTCATAGTTGTTTGTTTTTGATACAGGAAGAGAGATTGACTTTAGTTTTTTTGGTTCAGACTTTGGAGGAAAAAGACTTTGCTCCTCTAAAACTTGAATAAAGTTACTGGGTAGGTTTTTTGACTTAATTCCTACTTCTGCAATCTCTTTAATTCCTATAAGATTAATTATTTTAAAACCGTTACTCTCTTTAATTTCTATACTTGATGGATCAATGTTTTTCCAAAGTAGTTTAATATATCCATTCCATTGATCTTCCCAACCGAGTATACATTTTTCTTCATCAAAAATTTTGACGGTAATATTCTTTTCTGAATTTTGTTTTTTATCAAAACTCCCATTAAAAATGTAATTAATCAACTTTTGTTTTTTATTCCCAGATATTAGATCGAATAAAGCATTAAATTTTGCGTCATCCAGCTTTTTTTGTTTTTCTTGCTCTTCAGCTATCATTTTAGCTTCAGCTTCTTCCTGTGCTTTTCTGTCAGCTTCTTCCTGTGCTTTTCTTTCAGCTTCTTCTTGTGCTTTTCGTTCAGCTTCTTCTTGTGCTTTTCGTTCAGATTCCTCTAATCTTTTAGCTTCCTCTAGTTTGATTGCTTTTATGACCTCTATGTGTTCGGGAAGAAACTTAGTTAAATCAATCTCTTTAGAAGTTTGAAAAGAGTTATTCTTATAAATGCCCTCTCTGATAATTTTCCCATCTTTAGAAATTTCAATTCCTTCACCTTCCGGGACATTGTTTGCGAACCTACCTATAAACCTATTGCCATTTGAACTTATATACAATCCCACCCCTTCTTTTTTATCATTTTTCCAATTTCCTTCATATTTTGCACCGTCTGGATAAATAGCGGAACCTCTACCTTCTCTTAAACCGTTTCTATATTCTCCATCATATGTTTCACCATCTGGAAAAGTGT
>CACAIE010000040.1 GCA_902532475.1 uncultured SAR116 cluster alpha proteobacterium | reverse complement strand
GAAATATTCTTAATGGTCCTAGAACATTAGATTTAGATATAATTGACTACAATGGATTAATTGAAAATAAAGACCCCATTTTACCCCATCCAAGAATGCATATAAGAAAATTTGTATTGATACCTTTGCAAGACATTGAGCCAAATTGGGTTCATCCAATTATGCAAAAAAAAATAGAGTTTTTAATTGAAAGACAAAAAGATGCCCAAAAAATAGTAAAGTTATAGTATAAAAAAATTAATATAAACTAATGTAGTTGATTTTTATTTAGTAAACATTTATATAGCGATTATAAATTGCAAAGGGTAAGTCTTAAATGGCAAGAGTAACTGTAGAAGATTGTATAGAAAAAATCCCAAATAGATTTGACTTGGTTTTAGCTGCAGCTCAAAGAGCCCGGGATGTTTCGTCTGGAAATCCGCTAACTATTGATAGAGATAATGACAAGAATCCTGTAGTGGCTTTAAGGGAAATTGCTGACGAAACAATTGATCCTGATTTCTTGAGAGATGAAATAATCAAGAGTCTTCAAAAACTAAGTAATCCTGAAGTCTCAAATGAAGACGAAGAGGATGAACTTGAGGAGAATAGTGATACTAAGTATTCTATTGGCGATGAACTTGCGGAATTCAAAAATAATATCGAACAAAATAATGAACTTAATAGTTTGCAAAGTGGATTTCAAGACGTTGAAGAAGACTTAATAAAAGCTGAAGATTTATAATTAGCTTTTTATAGCAATGTACTATTATATTTGTATATATGGATGCTGCAAATTTAATTAAAAATTTAAATAAATCTGATTATAAAAATAATTACAAAATTATTAGACAAGCATGGGAATTTTCAAAAAACTCTCATAAAGGACAAAAGAGAAATTCGGGTGAGAATTACTTTACTCACCCAGTATCTGTTGCTTCAATATTATCTGAACTAAACTTAGACATTAATACAATTGTAACCGGTCTTTTGCACGATGTTGTAGAAGATTGTAACGTGGAAATCGAAAAGATTTCTACTCTTTTTGGCGCTGAAGTAGCTAAGTTAGTTGATGGGGTGACAAAATTATCTAAAATTGAGATGCAATCTGATAGAATCAGGCAGGCTGAAAACTTTAGAAAATTATTTTTAGCAACTAGTAATGATATTAGAGTACTTTTAGTAAAGCTCGCAGATAGAACTCACAACATGAGAACTATTGGTGGAATTAAAAACGTAGACAAAAGGCAAAAGATTGCTCAAGAAACATTGGAAATTTTTGCCCCTCTTTCTGAAAGAGTTGGATTGATCTCTCTCAAAAATGAAATGGAAGATTTATCTTTTGCTGTAGTACAACCTCAAATGAGGAGCTCTATTATTAATAGGTTAAGTTTTCTAGAGGCAGAATCTAAAAACATTATTCCTCAGATAATTGATGAATTAAGAGATACCTTAACTTTTAGTGGAGTAAATGTAATCGAAGTTTCAGGAAGACTAAAGACTGCTTTTTCAATATGGCAGAAAATGCAAAGAAGAAATGTTCCAATGGATCAACTTTCTGATATTATGGCTTTTAGAATATTAGTTGAAGATACTATAAACTGCTACACATCATTAGGGTTAATCCATTCAAAATATCCTAATGTAATGGGAAGGTTTAAGGATTATATTAGCACTAGGAAAAGAAATGGATACCAATCACTTCATACAGATATAATTGGTCCATTTAAGAAAAAAATTGAAATTCAAATTAAAACTTTAGAAATGCATAAGATTGCAGAAACAGGAATTGCTTCTCATTGGGTTTATAAGCAGAATTTGCAGAGCCTTAAGAAAATTAATAATAGTTGGGTTGAAGATTTGGCTTCAATCTTAGACCAAGATTATGGTCCAGAGGATTTTTTAGAAAACACAAAACTTGAAATGTATGCAGATCAAGTTTTTTGTTTTACTCCTAATGGAGACTTGATAGCTCTTCCAAGAGGTGCTTCGCCAATAGATTTTGCATATGCAGTTCATTCTGATATTGGACATACATGTGTAGGAGTCAAAATAAATGGCAAACCTAGACAATTAAAAACATTTTTAGAAAACGGTGACCAAGTTGAAATTCTTCGCTCTCAAAACTCAACTCCGATGCCAGAATGGGAAAACTATGTTAAAACTGGGAGAGCAAGAGCAGGGATAAAAAAGTTTGTAAGACAAAAAATTCAAGAAGAATTTTCTAATGTTGGTCAGGCAATTTTAGAAAAACATTTTAGACAAATTAATAAAAAATTTGACATAAATAAAATATTAAAAAAACTTCAGAAATATTCTAAAGATGAATTCTCTAAACCAATAGATATATTTTCTAGTATTGGCAATGGTTCTATTGAACCTTCAAAAATAATTAATTTTTTATATCCAAAATTAAAATATAAAACTTCTAACAAAACTATTTCTTTAAAAAGCGCTAAAAATAAAAGTAATTTAAACAAAGAAAGTATATTGCAGATAAATGGTTTAATACCTGGTATGGCCGTGCATTTTGCTAAATGTTGTACTCCTCTTCCAGGAGAAAACATCGTTGGAATAGTTACAACTGGTAAGGGAATTACTGTGCATACCATTGATTGTAATACTTTAGAAAAATTTTATGATATACCTGAAAGATGGTTGGATATTCATTGGGATAAAGATGGAACCGCATATCATGTTGGAAGAATAAATATTGTAATGAGTAATGAACCTGGAAGTCTTGCATCAATAACTAATCAAATTTCACAATATGGTGGGAATATTAGTAACTTACAATTAGTAAATAGAGAAATAGATTTTTTTAGATTTTTAGTTGATATAGAAGTAAAAGATTTGGGGCATATTACAAATGTGATTATGGAGTTGCAGTCTAATCCATGTGTGGAATCAGTTGATAGATATCGAGGTTAAAGGTTGAGGGCAAGATATTTTAATGCAAATTAATGTATTCAATTTATATAGATTTATTCGGCAGCAACTAATTAGATTTAAACGTCTTAAAGCAAGCCCACATCAAATTGCTCTTGGCTTTTCTTTAGGAATATGGTGTAACTTTACACCAGTTTTAGGGGTTCATATACTGATGTCTTTTTGTCTAGCCTTTTTATTTAGGGCCAATATTATTTCTTCATTAATAGGAGTTTTAATTACTGGGGTGCCTTTTATTTTTCCGTTTTTCTGGCTTATCAGTTGGTATGTTGGATCAAAACTTGTATTTAATAGTGTAAGCAGTTCAAACTTTCTAGAAGATACAAGTATAATAAACAATTTAACTGAATATTTTGCAGAAATGTTGGTTGGCAGTATTTTATTGTTTCCGTTTGTTGTATTGTTGTTTTATTTTCCAATAAAAATTATTGTCCAAATTTGGCAGTATAAACGGATGCAAAGAATGGAAAAAAAAGTTGAGTAAATTACGGTTGGGAATCAATATAGATCATGTAGCAACAATTAGAAATGCAAGAGGAGGATCTCACCCTGATCCAATAGAAATTGCAAAATTAGCTTATGAATGTAAGGTTGATAATATTACAGCACATTTAAGAGAAGATAGAAGACATATCCGTGATGATGATATAAAAAGACTTCTTAATGAAGTTAAAATACCCCTTAATTTTGAAATGGCTGCAACTGATGAAATGGTTAATTTTGCCATTGAAAATCTTCCATTTGCATGTTGCATTGTCCCAGAAAAAAGACAAGAAATTACAACTGAAGGTGGTTTAAATTTAAAGATTAATGAAAATATGATTAGGAAACAGGTATTAAGATTAAAAAAAGTAGGTATACTTTGTTCACTCTTTTTAGATCCTGATATTGATCAAATAGAAAAAGCTAAGCAAATAGGAGCTGATGCAATTGAAATACATACTGGAAAATTTTGTAATATGCAAAATGATGAAGATGCATTACATGAATTAAATAATATTAAAAAAGCTGCTAAATATGCGAAATCTATTGGTCTAGAAGTCCACGCTGGACATGGATTAACATTTAATAACGTGATTGAAATTGCGAAAATTATAGAAATAAATGAACTCAATATAGGCCATTTTATTATAGGAGAATCAATATTTATTGGTATTAAAGAAACTATTAAAAAAATGCAAAATATAATAGACCAAGCTAGAGCCTTGCATACAGGATGATGTATGATCGTTGGCATTGGAATAGACATTGTTGACAGTAACCGTATAAAAAAAATATACGATAAATATGGTGAAAAATTTTTAAAAAAAATATATACCAAAAATGAAATTAATCACATTACCCAAAACAAAAATAAATTAATTTATAAGCTTGCAAATAGGTTCGCAGCTAAGGAGGCTTTTTATAAAGCATTGGGTCATTCTAAACATGAACTTACACCAAATTGGAAAGAAGCTGAAATTTTGAATTCTATTGGGGGAAAACCGTTTATAAAAGTTTTTGGTCAAGCGGAAAAATTATGTTTGGATTTAATACCAAAGGACTGTAGTTATAAATTACACATAAGTTTAAGTGATGAGAAAGATTATTCAAATGCCATTGTTATTATTGAAAGTTTAGATAATGCTGAGAAAAAAGAAAAAAAAATCTAATGAAAGTACATTTTTTGAATTTATAAAAACAATTTTTTATGCAGTTATAATTGCGATTATTTTTAGATCTCTTTTATTTGAACCTTATAACATTCCATCTGGCTCTATGCTTCCAAACCTTTTAATAGGAGATTACTTATTTGTTTCGAAGTTTAGTTATGGTTACTCTAGGTTTTCATTTCCATTTGGTGTTGTTCCATTGCCAGAAGATCGAGTTTTTGGCTCTGAACCTGAAAGAGGTGATGTTGTTGTGTTCAAGCTACCATCAAATACAAGTATCAATTATATTAAGCGAGTCATCGGTCTTCCAGGAGATAGATTGCAAATGAAAGCCGGCAAATTATTTTTAAATGGTCATTTAGTAGATCAATATAATGATGGTAATTTTAAGCATGTTTATAATAATCAATATGAACAATTTTTAGATAAATATAAAGAAAAATTAGATAATGGCAGATCTTATTCAATCTTAAATATGAATGATTTTCAACCTTTAGATAATACCAAAGAATTTATTGTGCCGGATAGCCATTATTTTATGATGGGAGACAACAGAGATAATTCCCTTGATAGTAGGGCAAATGGTGGTTGGTTTGTACCTTTAGAAAATTTAGTTGGGAAGGGCAATTTTATATTTTTTTCAATTAGTGGTGATACTAGGTTTTGGCAATTTTGGCGTTGGCCATTTAATGTCAGGTATAATAGGATTTTCAAAAAAATTAAGTAGAGTAAATTTTAATTGTTTATAAAAGAAGTTGAAATAAACATATTTTACAATTTTAAGTTAAAGCATTTATTGATTGAGGCTTTAACCCATAAAAGCTGTGGAAAAGAATATAATTATGAAAAATTAGAATTTCTTGGAGATAGGGTCTTAGGTTTTATAATATCTGAAAAACTTAATAAAAAAATGTCAAATTTTAAGGTAGCTGAAATCCACCTCAAATTTGAATCATTGACGAATGAAGCCTTTTTATCCAAGGTTGCGAAAGAAATAAAAATATCTCCTTATATTCAGGTTCAACCTGGAAATGATGGTGAAAAATTTAAAAATAATAATTCTATTTTAGCTGATGTAGTAGAAGCTATTATAGGTGGTATATATATAGATTCTGGTATGAAAAATGTTATAAAATTTATAGATAGATTCTTTAAAATCGATGATAAAATTCCTATATTGAATCCTAAATCTGCTCTTCAGCAAATGGCTTTAGCGGATGGAAAAGAACTACCATCCTATAAACTTATAAAGCGTGAAGGACCGGACCATGATCCTAAATTTTGGGTTAATGTTCGAGCTTTAAGTTTTAATTCAGAGGGAATAGGAAAGTCTCTCAAACTAGCGGAAATTAATGCAGCAATTAATTTATTAAAGAAGGTTAGAAGGAAAGTTTGATATTTCTATAAAACAAAATAAAACTGGTTTTGTATCTCTTATTGGAGAACCTAATGCAGGAAAATCTTCTCTAATAAACAGTTTTGTTGGGGAAAAGATTGCTATAGTAACTCACAAAGCTCAAACAACCAGAATGAGTTTACGTGGCATTGTTATTAGAGGGAGTTCCCAAATTATTTTTACGGATACCCCTGGTATTTTTAAAGCTAACAGATTCTTAGATCGAATAATGGTGAAAAGTGCTTGGAAAAGTTCTAATGATTCCAATGTGACTTGCTTAATATATGACGCAACTAAAACTAAAATCAATGAAAATACATCAAATATTTTACATAGTTTAAATAAATTCAATAATCAAGTGATTTTAGTCCTTAATAAAGTTGACTTAATAAAAAGAAAAACCCTTTTACCACTAATAGATAGTTTTAAAAATATTACTAATTTTGATAAAATTTTTATGGTTTCAGCTTTGAATGGAGATGGTACAGAGGATTTGTTAAATTGGCTTTCTGAACAAATGCCTGAATGCCCTTTTTTGTATGATGTCGATGACATCTCAGATTTACCGGTTAGGCAAATGGCTTCTGAAATTTTAAGAGAAAAACTAATTTTAAATCTACATCAAGAAATTCCTTATAACTTGGTAGTCGAAACTGAAAGTTGGGAAACTAAAGATGATGCAAGTGTTAAAATCTGTCAAAATATATACGTATCAAGAAAATCGCACAAATCCATAGTGATTGGTAATTCTGGAAATAATATTAAACGTATTGGCACTATTGCCAGAAAAGAAATGCAAAGTATTTTTGATTTTAAAGTGCATTTATTCATAAGAGTAAAAGTAAGAGAAGATTGTCTAGTCGATACTAAATTACTTCAATCAATTGGGATAGATACTAATGCCTAAATGGAAAGATAATGTTATATTTTTATCTTCAAAACCATATGGAGAAGTTGGAATGGTGGCTTCAGTATTTAGTGCAAAAAATGGTCGTTATAAGGGTTGGGTTCATGGGGGTAATAGTATTAAAAAGAGAGCGGTGTTCCAACAAGGAAATTTATGTAACGCTGAATGGAAAGCTAGAATTTCTGAGCAAATGGGTTCTTTGAAATTAGAGTTGATTCAATCTACAGCTCCAACTTTAATGTATAATCCAATTCAATTATCTGCTCTGTTATCAATTTGCGAAATTTCAGATTATATTTTACCTGAGAGAGAACCTAACCCAGTCTTATTTGAAGCGACTATAAAATTATTTGATTTACTTAAAATTTCTAATGCTGAAAATATATCATGGGTAAAAGGATATATAAATTGGGAGATAGGGCTTTTGTCAGAACTTGGATTTTCTTTGAAATTAGATGACTGTGCAGTTACAGGAGAGAAGAAAGATCTTGCCTTTGTGAGTCCTAAAACAGGAAGAGCCGTAAGCTACGAGGTAGGATTGCCATATAAAAACAAACTTATTAATTTACCCAGGTTTTTAGGTGGGAGTATTTATAGGAATCAAGATAATGCATTAAAAGATTTGATCCAAGGTTTGCAATTAACTAAATTCTTTTTAGAATTAAATTTTTTCAAAGACAAACCTTTTCCGAATTCTAGGGTGAGACTTGCAAAATTATTAGAGGATAAATTATAAAAAGGCCTTCTTAATGATAGACGATAAAACCGACATTAAAGATAAACAAGTTAGATCAACGTTTTCAGAAGAACTGAGTAAAAGATTTCTTCAATATGCACTTTCAACTATTACTTCTAGATCTCTTCCAGACGTAAGGGATGGGTTAAAGCCAGTTCATAGACGTCTATTATATGCGATGAGTTTATTGAATTTAACTCCAGAAAAAGGCTTTAAAAAATCTGCAAGAGTTGTTGGAGATGTAATGGGAAAATTTCACCCTCATGGTGACGCTGCAATTTATGACTCTATGGTAAGAATGGCACAAGAGTTTTCAATGAATTACACATTAGTTGAAGGGCAGGGAAATTTTGGAAATATCGATGGTGATAACGCAGCTGCAATGAGGTATACTGAAGCTAGGTTGAGCAAAGTTGCAAGCCTAATGTTACAAGGAATTAATGAAAACGCCATTGATTTTCGTGACACTTATGATGGGGACGGTATAGAGCCAATTTTATTGCCTTCAGGATTTCCTAATTTATTGGTGAATGGTGCACAAGGGATTGCAGTAGGAATGGCTTGCTCAATTCCACCACATAACTTATTTGAAATTTGTGAAGCAGCAAAATTATTAATTGAAAATAGAAAAATTGAAATAAATGAAATTTTGAAAATTATCAAAGGACCAGACTTTCCTACTGGAGGAACCATTTTGGAAAGCCAAAGTTCAATTCAAGAAACTTATAAAAATGGTAAGGGCTCTTTTAGATTAAGAGCCAATTGGGTTATAGAAAAAAAAGCTGCTGGAAAATGGCAAATTTGTGTTAATGAAATACCTTTTCAAATGCAAAAATCTCGTATTATTGAAAAATTAGCTGACTTAATTAGTGAAAAAAAATTGATTTTAGTCTCTGATGTGAGAGATGAATCATCCGATGAGATTAGAATAATTATCGAACCAAAAACAAAAAATTTAAATCCAGATGAACTTATGGACACTTTATTCAGGCAAACTGATTTAGAGACTAGGGTTCAGTTAAATTTAAATGTCCTCGATGAACAGGGCAAACCAAAAATCATGACTGTAAAAGAAGCTTTAATTTCATGGATTGATCACAGAAGAACAATTTTAAAGAGAGTCAGTTTATATAATTTAGATAAAATCAATAGAAGATTAGAAGTTTTAGATAGTTATCTAATTGTTTATTTAAATTTGAATAAAGTCATTAAAATTATCAGAGAAGATAAAGATCCCAAGCAGAATCTTATGTTAAAATTTAAATTATCAGAGATGCAAGCTGTTTCAATATTAGATATGAAATTAAGAAATTTAAGGAAACTTGAAGAAAGAGAAATAATTTTAGAAAAAGAAAATCTTTTAATGGAAAAATTATCTTTAGAGAAGCTTTTGAATAGTCAAGCTAAACAATGGAAAGAAATTAAGAAACAAATTGATGATTTAAAAAATAAATTTAATGATGAAATAATAAGAAAAACAAAAATTAACAATACTATTATTGAAATTAAAGAGAACATTTCTTTAAATGTTGAAAACGAGCCTGTTACAGTGGTTCTGTCTAAGAAAGGTTGGATTAAAACAATTAAGGGACATAACATTGATTTTGGGAAAATTAATTTTAAAGAGGGAGATGATCTCAATTTATATCTTAGTTTGAATAGCATTGACAAACTTTTAATTTTTGCAACTAATGGAAAGTTTTATAGCATCCCTGTTTATAAACTTCCATCTGGCAGAGGTTTTGGCGAGCCTCTTTCAATAATTTTAGATGACATTTCGGATGCTAAAGCTTTGTATTTAAGCAACTCTAAGGATGAAAAATTACTTCTAGTTTCTTCAGATGGAAGGGGGTTTATTGTTGATTCCAAGGAAATTTCTTCTAAGAGAAAATCTGGTAAACAAATTTTGAATTTAAAGGGTGATAATCAAGCTATAGCTTGTTTGCATGTTAATGGAGATATGTTAGCAATAGTAGGTGAAAATCGTAAAATATTAATATTTAATATTCATGATATTCCTAAATTAAATAAAGGTCAGGGAGTAATCTTGCAAAGGTATAATGATGGTCAATGTGCAGACGCAAAAATAATAGATTCTAATTCTGGACTTTTTTGGCGTCAAGGTAAAGACAGAATAAGAACTGAAAAGAATTTAATAACGTGGATAGGAAAGAGAGGTGGTACTGGAAAAATGCCTCCTAGAGGGTTCCCAAATCCACCTAAGTTTACTTAATTATATTATGGCCTGCCTCCATTTTCCTTTTTTAAATACTTCAAATGGATAAAACTGATTTTTGTAATTCATTTTGTTATTTGATTTTATGTAATACCCTAAATATAAATATTTTAAACTATTTTCTTTTATAAAATTGATAACATCTAGGATCATGTATTTACCAATTCCTGTATGAATTTCAGAAACATTATAAAAAGAGTAAACCGCAGATAAACCATCTCTTTGAATGTCTATCAATAATACTCCAATTATTTTATTTTTTATGTTTTTATATTCAAATATCATAGAATTAATAGGAGTGAGATTGATCATATTAGAGTAATCATTCCAAGTCATTTTTGACATTAAGCCGTCCTTGTGGCGATTTTTTTGATAGTTTTCAAATAATTTGTAATGTTCCTCTTTTGCTTGAGAAGGCAAAATAGATCTTATTAGAATTTTGTTTTTAGATTGGCATCTTTTTTGACTTTTGTTTGGTATGAATTTTTTGCATATAATTCTTAGAGGAATGCATTCATTACACTCAAAACAAACAGGTTTGTAAGCCCAGTTTTCTACTCTCCTAAAGCCAGTTTCTGCTAACTGGTCATGCAACTCTGGAAAATCTAATAAATTAACAAAAGCTCTTGTTTCAACTTTATTTTCTAGGTAGGGGCATCTTGAGTTATTGCTTATTTGAATTGGTATTAGAGAAAGATTTGTAATTGATTTCTGAATAGACATGCAACAATTATATACCTGAATTTTCTTTTATTAAAACAACTTCAAACTTATCTTCTTTTAAACTATTTATAATTTTTTTAACATTACTTGAACTTTGTGCTTCAATTACAGCATCAATTTTTGCTTTTTTAACTGGAATATCGTGAAACATTCTTTGATGGTAAATTTCAATAATATTACCACCATTTTTTGCTATAGCATTTGAAATTTTGGCTAACATTCCTGGTTCATCTGTTATGCCTATCCGAATTCTTGCAATCTTGCCATCTCGAGTAAGTTGTCTATTTAAGATACCTGCAAAAATTCTACTATCAATGTTACCGCCACAAATAACAGTTCCAATCTTTTTATTTCGAAAAAGTTTTTTATTATCCATAATAGCAGCAATCCCAGCTGAGCCAGCTCCCTCGGATATTACTCTTTCCTCTTCAAATAGGTTACTAATTGAATTTTCAATTGATATTTCATCCACTAAAATAATATCATCAACAATTTTGGAAATAATTGGAATATTAATTTTCCCAGGACTTTTAACTGCTATCCCATCAGCTATTGTGTCGCCTGTGCAAGGTAAATTTTTATTGTAAAATATATTGTACATACAAGGATAAAGCTTGCTTTCAACCCCAAAGATTTTAATTTTTGGATTAATTCTTTTTGCAACTATAGAAATTCCAGAAATCAATCCTCCTCCTCCAATTGGAATAACGAGACAGTCTAAATCTTTTATTTCTTCAAATATTTCAAATCCTATACTACCTTGTCCTGCAACCACATCAGGATCATCGTATGGGTGTATTAAGGTCAGATTATTCTTTTGAGCAAGTTCATTCACAAAATCATTGGTTTCATTTAGGGTCCTTCCTTTTAAAATTACTTTTGCATTAAGATCTTTTGTCCTGGTTACCTTAGAAAAAGGAGCTTGTTCTGGCATAATAATAGTTGCTGGGACATTAAGTTTTTTTGCATGAAAAGCTACTGCTTGTGCATGATTACCTGCAGACATTGCTATCACACCCTTCCCGGGATTATTAATTGTTGATTTTTTTATAGCTATATATGCTCCTCGGGTTTTAAAAGATGAAGTTAGTTGCAAACATTCTAACTTTAAAAATAATTTACAGTTAAGTTTATTTCCAAGCTTTGAAGCATGTATTGTAGGAGTTTTCTTAATATTGCCCTTCAGAGTTTCTGTGGCCTTTAAAATATCATCAAAAGTTATTTTCATAAAATTTTAAAAATTTTTTTTAATTTTCTAATTACTTTAAATAAAATTGTATTTTTACAAAAATAATTTTAAAGATTTAAGTAAAAATAAATGTATATAAATATTTTTCCAAAACTTTCATTTAAAAACAAGAATACAAATAAACAAATTTTTAAGTAAAGATATTATATTGCAAGTGATAATAGTTATGAATAAAAAATATTTAAAACGTTTATGCATTAATTATGAATGCCTTCATTTAGATTCTGAGCAATAGATTTTGCAAAGTAAGTTAGTATACATGTTGCTCCTGCTCTTTTAATGCTTATTAAACTTTCATATACAGCGTCTTTTTCATTTACCCAATTATTATTTGCTGCAGCCTTAATCATTGAATATTCTCCAGATACCTGATACGCAAAAATTGGTATGTTATAATTTTCATAGGCGGACTTAATTATATCTAAGTAAAAAATGGCAGGTTTGATCATAATAATGTCAGCACCTTCATTTATATCAAGTTCAATTTCACGCATTGCTTCACGTGAATTAGCAGGGCTCATTTGGTAACTTCTTTTACTAATTTTGTTTTGAACAATTTTTGAACTTACAGCATTCCTGAAAGGTCCATAAAAAGAAGAGGCATATTTTGATGAGTAAGCCAAAATAATAGTATTTATAAAGTTATGATTATCAAGTGAATTCCTGATTTCTTTCACCCTGCCATCCATCATATCACTTGGTGCTATAATATCACATCCAGCCTTAGCTTGAATTAAGGCCTGTTCACACAAAATTTTTATAGTTTCATCATTATTAACTTCATCATTATAAATAATTCCGTCATGGCCATGATCTGTATAGGGATCAAGTGCTACATCGCAAATAAGACCAAGGTTTGGGCATTCTTTTTTTATTTCCTTTATAGCTGTGCAAATAATATTATTCTCATTTAGGGCTTCACTTCC
>CACAIE010000039.1 GCA_902532475.1 uncultured SAR116 cluster alpha proteobacterium | reverse complement strand
GGTGTTGATTGTTCTTCACTTACCGATGTTGAAAGTTGTTCGTCATTTGAACTGTTTTCTTCAGGTGTTGATTGTTCTTCACTTACCGATGTTGAAAGTTGTTCGTCATTTGAACTGTTTTCTTCAGGTGTTGATTGTTCTTCAGTTGCAGGGGTAGATGGTCGTGGATTAGGATTAATTTTGGGTATTTCTATGTTCCCAAATTTACATATATCATCTACTTTAATTCCATCAGCATTCAATTTCATGTCGCCACGTGATAAGCTTTCAGATGGCTTAATATTGAGCGAAGATAAAAACTCATCTTTTTCGATGAAGTCCTTAATTGCGCTGAAGTCTTCACTATTGATATCTAATGATATTTTTTTAAAATTTTCATTAATCAACTTAGAAAAATCATTTATCCTGCTTACAAACTTTTCTGGCAGCGTGTCAATTATAAAACCAGTGCTTTCCTTAGCAATTTCTAAAACAGTTTTATTTATAATCTCGTTTAAGACTTCAAGATTTGATTGATCTGAGTTATCAATAGTCTCGGCAGCAATTCGAAAAATTGAGATTGCAGCGTCTAAGCCTTCTTGAGATTGCGCTCTTGCTTCAGAAATTCCGTTTACGTGACCTTCTTTTAAACCTTCTTTTTTGCCTTCCTCAAAAGCATTTTTTTCAGCTTCTTTTATACGCTCTTCTAGGAGCGCATTATTTTCTTCTATTAGCTGCCTTTTGCTTTCTTCGTTAAAATTATTTTGATCCTCCACTTCATTGTTTTCTTGATCTAACAAATTATTTTTTTTGTTAACCTCTTCAAGTTCATTGTTTTGAGAATCTGTTTCTGTGTTTACTTGACCAGAGTTTTCCCCACCAATTTCAACTTCTTGATTATGATCAATTGCTTCATTCTTTGAGGCGTCAAGAGCTATATCTAGCAGTGATCTTTTTTGAAATGAACTATTTGTAGCTTTATTGCTATCCTTTGCATTAAAAGGCGCTTGCTTAACTGAGCTCAATATTCTAGCAATCTCAGCCTTTCTCAGAACTTGTGGTTCGCCAGTGTTAAACTTTTCTTGTTCTTTAGTCTTTTCCATTAGTAAAAATGTTTCTTACAGTAACTCTTTATTTTCTCTAAACAAAATCATCTCCACCACGGCCTGCCAACACAATTGTACCTTCATCTGAAAGTCTTCTTGCAACAGAAATGATTTGTTTTTGCGCTTCTTGTACTTCAGTTAATCTAACAGGACCCATAGCACCCATTTCATCTTGAATATTCGCAGCAGCTCTCGTAGACATGCAAGAGAAAATCTTTTCTCTGAGTGGCTCGTCAGCACCCTTTAATGATAAAATGAGCATTTCATTATCAACGTTTCTTAATAGTGTCTGCAGAGATTTGTCATCAGCCATAATCAAATTATCAAATACAAACATACTGTCCTGAATTTGCTGCATAAGATTTTTATCTTCTCTATTTAATGATTTCATTATTCGAGATTCCATCTGTTGTTTGGTGAAGTTCATAATTTTGGCTGCTGCCTTTACACCACCCACTTGGGAAGCACGAAGAGAAGTATTGTCTTTAAACTTTCTTTGCATCACTCTTTCCAGTTCTGCTAATGCGTCTGGTTGAACAGTTTGGAGGGTTGCTATTCTTTTAATAATATCTGGTTGAAGAGCATTAGGCAGCAAACCTAGAACGTCTGCTGCAAGACCAAACTCCAAATAGGAAATAACAAGAGAAATTATTTGCGGATGTTCATCAGAAATTAACTCTGCAATAGATCTTGCGTCCATCCAATCTAATATTTCAATCGGTCTATCACTGCTTACTGGAGTAATTCTACTCAATACCGATTGAGCTTTATCATCTCCAAGGGCTTTAGTAAGAACATTTTTAATATAGTTTCCAGCACCTAAGCCCAAGCTTGTTTGAGCTTTTATTATTGATAAAAACTCATCTAATACTCTGTTAACAGTTACTTGATCTAAACCCTGCACAGAATACATAGCAGTTCCTAAATGTTGAACTTCTTTAGGACCAAGGTTCCTTAAAATTTCTGAAGCCTCTTCCTCACCTAAAAGCATCATTAAGATGGCACATTTTTGAGTGCCAGTAAGTTTGGAATACTCGTCTTGCTCTTCAGTATTTTCTGCAGCTTCTGCCATATTTAACTCCGTTAACCTTATAATATATAATAAAAAAAATAAATATTTATGTTAAAATTAAATTTCTATATCTTTTTTCATCATTGTTTTAAAGACGTTTGAAACTCTTCCAGCTTCATCGCTTACTATCATTCTGATCACTGCAACCTTGTCATCGTATGTATTCGCAGTATCTAACATTTCAGCTGAAATTGTCTGCTTCTTAGGTTTAAGCTTCGCTTTGATATCTTCAAGAGTTTCGCCCTCTTGAACGGTTACTTTATCTAAGTCCACCTCGTCATCATCGGTGCCACTTATTGGCTCACCAGGACGCCCCGCGTCAATAGGAACTATGATACGGTTTACCAATGGTCTTAGCACCCCAAAAGTTACTATTCCTAAGAGAATTACCATCACTGCTTGAGTGAGGCCCCTTTGAATCCAGTCTAACTCATACCATGGCAAATTAACACCTTCCAAAGTTGGCACAAATGGGCTGCTGGATACAGTCAAACTATCTCCTCTATCCTCATTAAAGCCAATAACATCTTTTACAATCAATGAAATTCGTTCCTTTGTTTCGTCTGAAATTGATGAAACTTCTATGCCATCTTCATTAGTTGAAATCGTTTCTCTAACCAGAACTGCAGCTTGTATTTTTGTAATGCCACCCGATGGGTTCTTTTTGGTTAGAACTTTTCTACTAATTTCATAATTTCTAACGTTACTAGTAGAAGTACTTAAAACACTTTCACCTGCGGTTGCTGTTTCAGGGGACGATTTAAGTTCTGCGGCCATGGGCGGAGTGTTTGAAAGTGCTCCAGGAATACCTTTTGCCTTCCCATCAGTTGTTTTGTCCAATGTATTTTGCTCGCTCCTTAAAACACTTTGCTCTGGGTCAACTATTTCTTCAGTTTCTTCTGATAAGGTGAAATCTAATTCAAGATTAATTTGGGCAGAAACATTTCCAGCGCCTACAATCGGTGTTATAATTGAAATAACTCTACTACGGTATATATTTTCTAATCGTACTCTATGTTGCAATTGGGAATTTGACAAAATTGATTCTGGATCATCAATAGGGTTAGATAAAAGTTTACCGTATTGATCAACAATTGTTACATTTTCTTCGTTGAGACCAGAGACAGAAGAAGAAACCAGATGAGTAATTGCTTTTACTTGAGTTGATCCAAGTGATCGACCCTCTAAAAGTTGAATGAATACTGACGCTGTAACTGGAGCAGTGTCTCTTACAAAAACAGATTTTTCTGGAATTGCCAAATGAACCCTTGCAGAAGTAACATAGTCAATTTCTGCGATTGATCTAGCCAATTCAATTTCTTGGCTTTGCTTCAACCGCATTGCTTCAACCGATCTACTTGTTCCCATTTGTATTTCACCGAGAGTGTCATAACCTCCTGGAACACTTGTTGGTAAGCCTTGAGCCGCTAATTTCATCTTTGATTCATGATAATCTGGTACTGGAACCATTACATCTCCAGTAGTAGGATCAATAGTGGCGTTAATACCAGAATTCGTTAACGCATCAAGAATTTTAGATTTTTCTGATTCAGGGAGAGATGCGTACAAAGTGGTTCTACTTGGTTGCTGTAAAACCAAATAAGCAACTAAACCAACAAAAGCAACCATAATGGCAGCTGCAGCAGGAAACGCCCTTTGCACAGCTGGTTGGTTAGTCATTCTCCTTAATTCAGAAATAGCGCTACCTGTTCTAGCTATAACCCCAGTGCTTGAAGTGGAAGTAGAAGTTAATTCGTTTTGAATTTCATTTGCAGTTGTTTCAGCCATGTTACTCTCTTATTTCTTGTTTATACTAAACAGGCATATTCATAATGTCTTTATATGCGCTTAAAACTTTGTTTCTTACGTTTAATGTCATTTGGAAGGCCAAAGAAGAGATGTTCTGACTAACCATAACTTTTGTCAAATCATGTTCTTTGCCTAGCTCATAATTCTGGGCAAGTGCCTTGGAATTCTCTTGGGCATTCGCCACACTATCAAGTGCTCCTTTAAGTTGGTTCCCAAATTCTTCTTTTGGTTTAGGATCCAGAGAATTATTTTTACTCGTTTCTAAAAGGGCCGACCTTATAGCTGATAACTGAGAAGATTTAATTCCTAAATTTGACATTTTTAACTCCTATGCTGTTGCGACCATGTTTCCTGATTGAATTCGGTCAGCGAGACTTTTCTCAGTGCTTAATATTGAGTTATCAATCATTATATCATTTTCAGTGATGGTGTTTTCGTTGCAAATAACCATAGCTCTTTGCAAAACATTTTCTAGCTCTCGAACATTTCCAGGCCAGGTATGTTCCCTCAAAACATCAAGAGCTCTTTTTGTTAAAAGGGGTAGGCTCTCTTCTTTATTTGCGTGTTTCTTTAACAAAGCAGCGCTAATTGGTAAAATATCATCTGGCCTGTCGCTTAAAGCCAAAGTTCTTAATGGAAATACATTTAATCTGTAATATAAATCCTCTCTAAAGCTTCCCTTTTTAATCTCTGCGATCATATCTCTATTCGTTGTTGCTACAACCCTTACATCTACCTCAACATCTTTTGAGCCTCCAATTGGTGTGACTTTTCTTTCTTGAAGAACTCTAAGAAGTTTTGATTGTAATGATAATGGCATTTCAGAAATTTCATCTAATAAAAGTGTTCCTCCATCCGCAGCCCTAAAAATACCTTTGTTTGCTTGGGATGCGCCTGTAAAGGAACCTTTTTCATGCCCAAATAAGATTGCTTCAAGCATGTTTTCGGGTATTGCAGCACAATTTACTGCAACAAACGGTGCTTCTGATCTTGAACTGTTATTATGGATATAATTTGATATAATTTCTTTTCCTGTGCCGGTTGGGCCATTAATAAATACTGTTACATTCGTTAAAGCAACTTTCTTGGCTAAAGCTAAAAGTTCTCGACTTCTAATATCATTGGCCATTACCAACTCTTCAGAAGCTAACATTTGAGAAGTTAATTCAAGGATCCAATCAACAGTGTCTTCATTTTCAGGGAGGCTAATCTTTATTAACTTTCCTCCAAAATTGATTTCAGTTTTGTACTGTTTTGCTCTTTCTTCAATAATCATTATTTGATCAGCTTTAGTGTTCCTAGAATACTCAATTACTGCTTGTTGGCCACCCATTTCAATTTCTTTTGCAGCGCTTAAAACCAAACTTTCTATTTGAACTGAATTATATAAAGGAAGCTCGACAACATTTAATTGCTTTGCATTAAATAGCTTTATTAATTTATGTGCTAAATCAAAATTTTCTTTAATGATGCCTATATTTTTCATTCTAAAGGCCTCCCGCCCAATTTCTTATTTGCATCTGTGATGTGTTATTTGTTCATCACGCAAACATTAAAGGCAAAAGGTATTCCAAATAATAATTTTTTGCTTTAAACGCATTTAAATTATTGAAAATAAACAGTTTATTTTTCAGTTTAATTTTTTATTTGCAAATGTAGTCAATTTTCTGACATTATGGGCATAAATTGGTTAATTGACAGATTTATGACAAATTTAACTGAAAACAATACTAACATACCTAAATCGATTATGAATTTTATTTCAGGTATTTCCGCTCCAGCAAATGAATTAAGGCGTTTGATGTCTGTTGTTGCCCCTACGGGCAGTTCAGCATTGATATTAGGGCCGACAGGCTCTGGAAAGGAATTAGTAGCCAAAGGAATACATTCCGCTTCAGGCAGAAAAGGTCCGCTAATTTCTGTAAATTGTGCTGCTATTCCAACAGAATTATTAGAGAGTGAATTATTCGGTCATGAAAAAGGTTCCTTTACGGGCGCAGATAAAGCGCGTTCTGGTAGATTTGAGCAATCCAGTGGAGGTACTTTATTTTTAGATGAAATTGGCGATATGCCTTTATCTTTGCAGAGTAAATTACTGAGAGCATTGGAGAATAAGACTATCCAAAGGGTAGGAGGGGACAAAGAAATTAAAATAGATCTTCGTCTTATTTGCGCGACACATCAGAATATAGAAAAATTTGTAGACGATGGAAAATTCAGGGCAGATCTATATTTTCGTATCAATGTTTTCCCTATAATAGTTCCTAATTTAGCTGAACGAATTGCTGATATACCTGTGATCGTTAATTTTATGTTGAATGAATTAAAGCAAAGAGGTGACAATATTCCAACCTTTGAACAAAGTGCTTTTCAAGAATTAGGCCGTTACAATTGGCCTGGGAATATAAGGGAGTTAAGAAATGTTGTTGAAAGGGCCACCGTGCTTTTCCCAAATAATTCAATCACTGGTAGCAATGTAAAAGAAAATTTACTCAAGTTAAAAGTTCCAGACCCTCAAATAGAAAAAGATACAATATGGGAAGAAACCTCAAATCTTTCTTTTGTTCCAGAAGATGGGATTGAAAGTTTTTCTGAACCTCCTCTTCCTCACCCTAGTCATTATAAAGATTGGTTTCTTTATTTTGATAATATTGATCTAAGACGACATTTAATAGATGTAGAAGAGGTTTTAATTAAGTCAGCAATTGATAAAAATGATAGTCATATCACCAAAGCAGCGGAATGCTTAAAACTCAATAGAACTACGCTTATAGAAAAGATGAAAAAACTTTCTATAAATCAGTAAAATTTATAAAATAGTAACTTAATTATAAGTTAAGCTACGTTGTAGTTTGCTTTTGCCTGATTTGCCTTATTAGTATCTGAAGAAAGCTTATTTTGTCGAGCTATGATCTGATCTTTTAAACCATCTATTTCATCTCTTGCATCAGAAATAAGATTGTACAAACTATCTTTGTCTTCTTCTGCGCAACTGTCAGTCATTTCCATCACTGCTTTGCAAAGTTCTTCGTTAAAGATGACAACTTTATCATATTCCTCATCGGCCACAGCTTTTGAAATTTTTTCCATTAGCTGGTCTAATATTTTATTATGTTCGTTATTCATTTGCTTACCTCACTTCCTATTTGTTGCCATGCATCGGCAATTTCTTTAATGATTGTAATTGCATTAGAAACACCCTTTGGTGTTCCCTTTTTAAGGTCTGTAATTAGTTGTTGGCGAGAATATTCATAAATTTTAAATAGATTATTAGATATTTCACCACCTTTTTCAAAATCCAAGCTAGTTTGAAGAGAGTAAATTATGGTTAACGATTTAGCAAAACTGGAAGATTTTGTTTCTAACATTGCTTCATCACTTAACGAACGTTCAAACGCGCTCATAGACTTTATAAGTTCGCTGAACAAGGTTTGTATAATTTCGTGAGGATTAGTTACTTCACTTAATCCTATTGATTCTGCCTGCTTGTAAGCTTCAGAAGCTGCATTATAAGTCATTTTTTACGAACCTCTTGTTATTACTTGATATTTTCTTTGAGATAGACTATGTTTACACAATGGAAAATCCTTTGCTAAATACATTGTCTAACTCTACTTTAAGTAAAAACGCTGGAGTAAGATCAAATTTATCTCAAACTAACGCTCAACTCTTCAATGTGAGTGCAAATTTAATGCCAAGTGAAAGACAGACATCCATTGGTGTGTTTAACCCTGGGTCAGTTAATAAGTCTAACCTTGATATAAAAAGATACGCAATGAACAGAGTTCCCCATCCAAATGGAGCGCCTTCGGCAGTTTCTTCAGAAAACTTTTTTATGGCGAAATCAATTAACTCGCCTTTATATACCCATAATATAGCCCAAACAAAATACGCTAGAATTTCATCCTGGTCTACTGAAGAACCAAGGTTTACTAAAAAAGTTAATATTTTAGCATAGCTTTAGCTCAATTAGCTTAAAATATGAAGCGGCCTTGTTATTTAGAACAACAAGACCGCCATCGGAGATTTGTTCCTAGCAATTTTGCTGACCTCTAGGAACTGCCTTTGTTCTGCAATTGGTGTGCCAAAAAATTAAAATATAAAAAACCCCTTGATTTTACTTAAAAAAATTCAAGGGGTTTGAGGGTCAGCAAAACTACGTATATATAATAACGTCACAAAGGTAATTATGTTATTTGATATTCGTGTTTTTTTCAATTTTTTAGTTGATCATTTAATAATTGTAAGAGTTTGTCGTATTTAAAATATGAAGCGGCCTTGTTATTTAGAACAACAAGACCGCCATCGGAGATTTGTTCCTAGCAATTTTGCTGACCTCTAGGAACTGCCTTTGTTCTGCAATTGGTGTGCCAAAAAATTAAATGTGAATGCCACATTACAAAAACATAAGTTATTTTGGGATATTTTTGGCATCCCTTTTGCAAATATAAGTTCAGTAATTTAATTATTAATATTTTGTGAGCTTATAATGGCTGAATCAGATGTCTTTAGTGCTTTAAATGTAGGAAGTGGTTTAAATACGACTGAACTGATTAAAAATCTTGTTGATGCAGAAAGAAAGCCTAAAGAAGACAAGATTAATAAAAACATTGAAACAGCTGAAGTTTCAATTTCAGCAATCGCAGAGCTTAAAAACACAATAAGTGAATCCAATTCTGTAATTAAAGGTTTAGATGGAACAGAGGTTTTTACTGGAACCAGTTCAAGCGCAGCGGTTTCTCTAAAGGTAACTGATCCTGCAAAAGTCTCACAAATGTTGAATACTGTTTCTGTGTCAAAATTAGCTAAATCACAAACACTGGTTTTTGATGGATTTTCTAGTGCAACTGCAAATGTTGGTTCAGGTAGTTTAGTTTTCCAGAGAGGAACGTGGTCAAATGGAGTGTTCACACCTGATAGTACCTATAATTCAAAAATGATTAATGTTGGAGATACATCTTATACCGTAACAGATATCAAAGATTTGATTAATGCTGGAAATATTGGAGCTACAGCTTCAGTGGTCAAGAAAAGTGCAACTGACTTTGCTCTGGTTATAAGGGCTAATTCAGGAGCAGAAAATTCATTTCAAATAACTGCTAATGAAGGTTCAAATGCTGGATTAAAGCAACTAGAACATAAGTCTCAAGTTTCAAATACAACAGGGGTTTCATCTGCATCAGGTGCCACACTGACAGCGTCTTCAGCCCATGGATTTAAAGTAGGTGACACAGTTAAATATATTGCAGCCGGGACAGCGTTAGACGGCCTTACCTCCTTAAACTCTTATTCCATTGCGTCAGTTCCAAGTTCGAATACGTTTACTCTGCAAAATACAAATGGGAGTACCGTTACCTACGGAGGCTCTAACGGGCATGCTTCGGATGCTTTTGTCAGGACAAATACAGAAACAGTTGCTGGCCAAGATGCAACGTTTACTCTTGATGGCGTGAATATCTCGAGATCTACGAATACAATAAATGACGTTATTGACGGAGCTTCGCTAACACTTTCAACCACAACTACAACGGATGCGATTATATCCGTAACAACTTCCAAAGATAAGGTATTAAGTGCAATTGAGGATTTAATAGTAGAGGTCAATAAAATCAACTCTCAACTTCAAGAATTAACTGCTAGGGGATTAAACGGAGAGAAAAAAGGAGCCTTAGCGGGTGACACGACTATGAGAACAATCTCTGAAAGGTTAAAGAAATTGACAACTAAGCCTATGGAAGGGTATGGAGAAAATACTATTTATTTAGCAAATCTAGGTGTTAGTACCACACAAGATGGAACTTTAGTATTAAATACCAGAACATTTGATGAAGCTTTTGATAGGAACCCTGAAGAATTAACTGCTCTATTCACTGATCGATTGCATAGTACTTCCTCTTTGGTTGTTCCAAAATTATCAGGCAGTCAGGTTAAATCATATGAGCCAGGGCTTTATTATTTTGATATAGGAACAAGAGGTAAACTTGTCGGGACATCTGTTTCAACTGATATTACAACAAGTAATTATACTCCATCATCAGGCAATCAAGATTTACAATTAACGATCGACGGAAAAACTTCAGGGACAATAAAAATTACAGGTGGTCCCTATAGCACCACAACCAATATGGCCTCTGCTTTAGAGACAGCAATTAACGCTGATAATACCCTTGCAGCTGCGGGTATTGGAGTTGAAGTAGAGTTCTCCTCAAATAAATACACCATTACATCAAAGAAATATGGATCTAATAGTACCGTAGCTTTCAATAGCATAGATGCTGGCTTGCAAAACTATTTAGGAATTTCATCAGGTTCTTCGACTGCAGGAACAGGAGACACTGTAGGTGCATCACTAACAAATACAGCTCTTGAGCAAACATCAGAAGGTTTTAAAACAACCTCAGGAAAAGCATTAGGGTTAAGCTTAAAAGTTTCTTCTCCGGGAGCGAATGCGTATATTTCAATCGGAAATAGCTTTTTATCTGGATTGTCAGACTACTTAGGGCAAATACTTACTCCAAAAGGCGCCTTAACAGTTAAAACTGATGGTCTAAATAATGAATTAACTGATTACAACCAAGAACTTGTCGATTTGGATGAAGAAATAGAAAAATCGAGGCAGCGTTATAAAGAACAATACGGTGAAATGGAAGCCACGGTTAATTCTTTCAAAAGAACAGGGGAGTATCTAACGAATTATATGGAAGCCCAAAATTCAGATTATTAATCGATAAACCAATGCAAAGTTTAAATTTAGATAAAAATAAAATTGAAGAAAATTTCATCAAATCAAATTACCGCCAAGTTGAAAAAGACATAAATGTGATAATTGCAAATGGACGTGAAGATAGTTGGCTGTTTAACGTTTTAGCAATTGCATACGCTAAGCAAAAGAAAGTTAAGTTAGCTGAAAAATTCTTTCTCAAAGTAATCGATTTGGAACCTGATAATTTTGATCATTATTATAATTTAGCGAATTTATATAAAGAAATTAAAGAGTACAAAAAATGTTGCTATTTTTTACTCAAATCCCTTGAAATTGATCCGGGAAATATGAAAGCGTTAACTTTAGTTACTGCGATTTCATTCACAATGCAGGAATATGATATCGCAATAGAAAAACTTGATACATTATTAAAATTAGATCCAAGTAATGAGGATGCGTTGCTTCAAAGAGCAATCATATCCCTTAAGGTTGGAAAATTTGAAAATTCTTTAAACGGTTTTTATGACCTTGGAAAATTAAAGGGATTTAATGATAATTTATTATCAGACATTGCGATTTGCCATCTTTTTTTAGGTAATCTTGAAGAGGCTAAAAAGATCAACAATCTGTCTATAGATGCCAAAAGTTATGAATATAATGACGCAATAATAAATCTTAAGCTAGGCAATTACAAAGAGGGTTGGATTGGTTTTGAATCTGGTCTTAATAATGGATCCAGAGAACTTAGGCCAGGGTTTGAGAAATTTGAAAATTTACCTTTTTGGGATCCAAAAAAGCATAAAAAGTCTATTGTTTTAATTGGCGAACAGGGCGTCGGTGATGAAATAATGTATTCAACAATAATTCATGAATTATCAGAAAATGTAGAAAACATATTTATATTTTGTGATCCAAGGCTCAAGAAAATTTTTGAAGAAAAAAATAAATATTTGCACTTTATAATTAACAAAAATGATCATAAAAATCAAAAATTTGAATCTAAGTTACCTATGGGATCATTACCAAAATACTTTCGCAATACAGAAGAAGAATTTCAGTCACATAAACTTGTTCAAGGAAACAATCAAATTAAAAATTCAAGTTTAAATAAAAGCCAAAATAAAAACTTAATTGGTCTTTCCTGGCATACAAAAAATAAGCAATTTGGTCCAGAGAGAAATATTGGTTTGAACCAATTTTGTCAGTTATTTCAAAATAAAAATTATGAGTTTTTAAATTTGCAATATGGAGATTGTGATCAAGAAATCAATGAAATAGAAAACAAATTACAACGCAATATTTTCATAGATTGCAATAATGACAATACTAATGACCTTGAAGGGCTTGCAGAAAATATAAAGAAATGTGATTTAGTCATCTCTATCGATAATTCTACTGCCCATCTTTCAGGATACCTTAATCAACAAACTTTTCTTTTACTACCGCTTGTTTCAGATTGGCGTTGGCAAGAAGATAGAATAGACACGCCTTGGTATCCAAGTATCAAAATTTTTAGGCAGACCAAAAAATTCGATTGGTCATCTGTTATGAGTAATCTCAACAACGAGCTATTGAATATATTTTAATTCTTTTTTAAACTTTGTTAAAAATTTACTGTAATTTTCCCATGAATTTATGGAAGTAGAATATAACTTATTTCTAACTTGGAAAGCGCTAGCTGTGTAAACATTATTTTTATTTTTGTAAAAATTTAAATAATCCTTACTCCATTTCATATTGCAAAACGCTAATAATTTTTTTATTTCACTCTCTGGTTTATATATCAAATCTTCGTATTTGAGTGTATAAATAGTGTTTGGCAAATAACTTTCCCAAAATTTGATTAGGTTATTATATAGTTTAAAATAATTGATAATATTCTCCTGGCTATAAGAAAAGGGCTGAGCATTATTGGAAAAATAGGTTTTATATAGAGACCAACAGTTGTCGATTGGATTTCTAGTGACATGAATTATTTTGGAATTTGGCAGTAGAGTTTTTATAATGCCCAGGTAAAAAAAATTTTGAGGCATTTTATCGGTAAAATTGCTGTAGTCTGATTTTAAGTCCAGCAATTTTAAATATTGGTTTCCTAAATTCTTTAAAAATGAATCAATTTTTTGATCTGAAAAATTTGAGTCCTGACCCTCACTGAATAGAAAATTGTCAATGTTCTTCGAAATGAAATCTATTTCACCCCCTGCGAATGTAAAGTTATTATTTGATATAATTTGCTCTATTAATGTAGTTCCAGATCTTGGCATTCCTGTTATAAAAATTATTTCTTTTTGAGATTTATTAAGATTAATATTTTTTTTATTTATCCTTAAATATAAATCTTTTATCCTATTGATTTTCAAAACTTCCTTGTCCAAAGAATAAAATAAATTTTTTGAAATTAATTGATTGGCAAAATTATAATTTTTCCAA
>CACAIE010000038.1 GCA_902532475.1 uncultured SAR116 cluster alpha proteobacterium | reverse complement strand
CAACGTAGGGGAAAATGATTTAGCCGAAAAGATGGAAGCAGGAGATATAAACTTTGATAGGGTAATTGCTACTCCCGATATGATGGGTGTAGTTGGTAAATTAGGTAAAGTACTGGGCCCAAAAGGTTTAATGCCAAATCCAAAATTAGGAACAGTTACTATGGATGTAGCTAAGGCTGTTAAAGCTGCTAAGTCAGGAGAAGTTCAATTTAGGGTTGAAAAGTCAGGTATAATTCATGCAGGAATAGGAAAGTCAAGTTTTAGTGAAGACGCGATAGCAAATAATGTAAAAGCTTTTATAAAAGCTGTAAATGTTTCAAAACCTTCAGGTACAAAAGGAGTTTATATGAAAAAAATTACTATAAGCTCAACTATGGGGCCTGGTGTAAAAATAGATACCGTGGGAGCAGTTGTATGAGTTATATAGTTTTTGAATTCTAAATCTTTTTAGATTTAGATGGAGCTTTATTAAAGTTCCAACCTGTCCAAGACAGTAGGTGAGTTTTCTCTTAATTTCCTACTTAGATAGGGTTTAGAAGTTTTTTTAACTTAAAACCCTGGGCAATTATAATGTTTAAATTTTAAACATTCTTTAACCGGGGTTTGTCCCCATAACTAAATGGAGAAGATCTGTGAATAGAGAAGAAAAAGCAGAACTGATCAAAAATCTTAATTCTACATTTAACGATGCTGGTGTAGTTGTAGTGACTAAGCAAGTGGGCTTAACTGTTGAAGAAAGTAATGACTTGCGAATTAAAATGCGTGAAGTTGGAGCCAAGTATCAAGTCGCTAAAAATAGAATTGTAAAGTTAGCTCTAAAAGATACAAAATATGAAAATATTTCTGATTTATTTTCTGGTCCAACAGCAATAGCTGTTTCAGAAGATCCAGTGAGTGCTCCAAAGGTAGTATCTCAATTTGCAAAAGAAAATGACAAGTTGACTATTCTTGGTGGCGGAATTGATGGGAGCTTTTTGGGAGTTCAAGAGGTTGAGCAATTGGCTTCTTTACCATCATTGGATGAGCTTAGGGGTAAACTTGTTGGTTTAATCAAAGCACCTGCTCAAAAGCTGGTGAGTATAAATACCGCTTCAGCAAATAAACTTGTAAATGTTTTTTATGCTAGGGCTAACCAATAGATAACTTTTATATAAGGGAGTTTAATACAAATGGCTAATATTGAAAAAATAGTAGATGAATTATCTAAATTGACAGTTATGGAAGCTGCTGAATTATCCAAAGCACTTGAAGAAAAATGGGGTGTTTCGGCTGCTGCTGCAGTTGCGGTAGCTGCTCCAAGTGATGGAGCTGGAGATGCAGGGGCTGATGAGACTGCTGAAAAAACTGAGTTTGATGTTATTTTATCTGCTATAGGGGATAAGAAAATCAACGTTATAAAAGAGGTAAGGTCTATAACTGGTTTAGGGTTAAAAGAAGCTAAAGATCTAGTTGAAGCTGCACCTAAGCCAGTTAAAGAAGGAGCATCTAAAGAAGAATCTGAAGAGATTAAAAAGAAGCTTGAAGAAGCTGGGGCTTCTGTAGAAGTAAAGTAAATTAATTATAACACCCACCTGAGAGTGATAATTAAAGGTGGGTGTTATAATTAATTCTAAAACAGTCTAATTATTGGAATTTAATGAAATAGAGAGTTAAAAATAATATGTCTTCAAGCTTAAAATCATTTACATCAAAAAGAAAAATTAGAAGAAGTTTCAGTAAAATAAAACAAATCGTTCAAATGCCTAATCTTATTGAAGTGCAGAGAGAGTCTTATAAATCTTTTCTTCAAATGTACACTGAGCCCTCCAATAGAGAAGATATAGGATTAGAAGCAGTATTTAGATCTGTTTTTCCTATTGATGATTTTGCTGGCAGGGCTAACCTCAACTATGTTTCATATAATCTTGAAAAACCGAAATATGATGTCGATGAGTGCCAACAAAGAGGACTTACATTTGCCTCAGCATTGAGAGTAACAATGCGTTTAGAAGTTTGGGATATAGATGAAGAAACAGATGCTAAAACCTTAAGGGATATTAAAGAGCAAGATGTTTACATGGGAGATATTCCTTTGATGACTGAAAATGGTACGTTTGTTGTGAATGGTACTGAAAGAGTTATTGTTTCTCAGATGCATAGATCGCCGGGTGTTTTCTTCGATCATGATAACGGGAAAACCCATGCTTCTGGTAAATTTTTATTTGCTGCAAGGGTGATTCCATATCGTGGGTCGTGGTTGGATTTCGAATTCGATACTAAAGATATTTTGAATGTAAGAATAGATAGAAGAAGAAAACTTCCGGCAACAACTCTTCTAATGGCATTATTAAATCAAGAAAGTGAGCAATTCCTTGAGAGTTTATCTAATGCAGAACCTATTGAAGATAGATCACGTCTAAACGGACTTTCTCCAGAAGATATATTAAATTATTTTTATGAAAAAGATCTTTATTACAGAGATAAGTCAGGATGGAAAACACCTTTTAATCCTGAAAGAATGCGCCCATCAAAAATTTCTAAAGATTTAATTGACGCTGAAACAAATAAAGTTTTAGTCAAGGCTGGAGAAAGGTTAACTCTTAGGTCAATAAAAAAACTTTCAGAAAATGGGTTAAAGTTCATAAGGGTAAATGAAGATGAGCTGCTGGATAAATTTATAGCTACTGATATGATTAATTTAAATACTGGAGAAGTATTAATTGAAGCTGGGGATCAAATTGATACTTCTAAGTTGGAAATTATAAATTCAGAAAATTACAATGAAATTGAAATACTTTTTGTTGATAACGTTCATGTTGGCCCTTGGATAAGAAACACAATGTTTGTCGATAAAAATGATAATAGAGATGAGGCCTTAATAGATATTTATAGAGTAATGAGACCTGGCGAACCGCCCACAATAGAATCTGCAGAAGCTTTATTTAAGGGTTTATTTTTTGATTCTGACAGGTATGACTTATCCAGTGTTGGAAGAGTGAAAATGAATAATAGGCTAAACTTGAAAACTGAAGATTCAATAAGAACTTTGAGACGGGAAGATATTTTTGAAATTATTAAGGTTTTAGTTGGTTTAAAAGATGGTCGTGGTGAAGTTGATGATATTGACCACCTTGGTAATAGGCGTGTTAGATCTGTTGGTGAACTGATGGAAAATCAATATAGAGTTGGACTTTTAAGAATGGAAAGAGCGGTAAAAGAGAGAATGAGCTCAGTAGAAATAGATACTGTTATGCCGCATGACTTAATTAATTCAAAACCTGCAGCTGCTGCTGTAAGAGAATTTTTTGGATCATCTCAATTATCTCAATTTATGGACCAAACAAATCCATTATCAGAAATTACTCATAAAAGGAGGGTTTCAGCCCTTGGCCCTGGGGGGTTAACTAGAGAAAGAGCAGGCTTTGAAGTTAGGGATGTTCACCCAACGCATTATGGCAGAATTTGTCCGATTGAAACTCCAGAAGGCCCTAACATAGGTTTGATTAATTCTTTAGCAACTCATGCTAAGATAAATCAATATGGTTTCATTGAAACTCCATATAGAAAAGTAGATAAAGGCAAGGTTACTGATCAAGTTGAATATATTTCAGCCATGGAGGAGGGAAGGTTTACTATTGCTCAAGCAAATACTGAATTAAAAAAAGATGGTAAATTTGAAGGGGAGTTAATTCCAGTTAGAAAAGCAGGGGAAATAGGTTTAGCAAACCCTGAGAATGTTGATATGATGGATGTTTCTCCAAAGCAATTGGTTTCTGTTGCAGCAGCTTTAATACCTTTTTTAGAGAACGACGATGCAAATAGAGCATTGATGGGATCAAATATGCAAAGACAGGCTGTGCCACTTTTAGTTTCAAAAAGTCCTTTTGTTGGCACTGGAATGGAGGCAGTGGTTGCAAGGGATAGTGGTGTTACGATTATAGCCCAGAGATCAGGGACAGTTGATCAGGTTGATGCTACTAGAATTGTTATTCGTGCTTTCAGTGACGATAGAGATAATTCTGAAGTTTCGCCAGTTGATATTTACTCATTATTTAAGTTTCAAAGATCTAATCAAAATACCTGTGTAAACCAAAGACCCCTGGTTCAAGTTGGAGATTTTGTTGAAAAAGGAGATATAATAGCTGATGGCCCTTCTACAGAAGATGGAGAACTTGCTCTGGGTAAAAATGTACTTGTAGCCTATATGCCATGGAACGGATATAATTTTGAAGATTCAATACTAATCTCAGAAAGAATTGTTCATGATGATGTATTTACTTCAATACACATTGAAGAATTTGAAGTAATGGCTCGAGACACTAAATTAGGTCAAGAAGATATCACTAGAGATATTCCTAATGTAGGCGAGGAGAGTTTAAAAGATTTGGACGAAGCCGGTATAGTTTATGTTGGAGCTGAAGTTAAAGCAGGTGACGTTCTTGTTGGTAAAGTTACTCCGAAAGGTGAAACTCCCATGACTCCAGAAGAAAAGTTATTGAGAGCAATTTTTGGTGAAAAAGCAAGTGATGTTAGGGATACATCTCTTAGGCTGCCTCCAGGAGCAAGTGGCACAGTAGTTGAGGTGCGTATTTTTTCAAGGCGAGGATTAGAGAAAGATGAGAGAGCTAGAGCTATAGAAAGGCAAGATATTGAGAGATTAGCCAAAGATAGAGATGATGAAAAGTTTATTATAGAAAGAGCTTATAATAATCGTCTTAAAGAATTATTAATTGGCCAAAAATTGTCATCTGAATTTAAAGGTTTTAAAAAAGGAAAAATAATTGATGAAGAATTTTTTGATGAATTTAATCGATCAGATTGGTTAAAAATAAATATTCAAGATGAAAAAACTCATAAAAATTTAGAAAAATTAAATGATCATTTTGAACATTCACTAAATAACTTAGAGTTAGATTTTAGTGACAAAGTCGAAAAACTTCAATCGGGTGATGAATTGTTACCTGGTGTAATGAAGATGATCAAAGTTTTTGTGGCTGTAAAAAGAAAACTTCAGGCTGGTGATAAAATGGCTGGAAGGCATGGAAACAAGGGCGTGATAAGTAGAATAATGCCATTAGAGGACATGCCATACTTAGATGATGGCACTCCGGTTGATGTTGTGTTAAACCCTTTAGGTGTGCCTTCTAGAATGAATGTAGGGCAGGTACTAGAAACTCATTTAGGTTGGGCATCATCAGGTATAGGTAAGAAAATTGGCAAAGCTGCTGAGGATGCAAAAACAAATTCTGATTATAAAAATTTAAAAGATATTCTTAAAAAAACCTACAGTGAAGAACAATATAAATCTTCAATTGAAAAAATGGATAATGAAAGTTTATTATTTTTGTCTTCTAAACTCAAAGATGGGGTTCCAATGGGAACTGATGTTTTTGATGGAGCCAGGGAGGCAGATATAAGGAATCTACTTAAGTTAGGGGGTCTCAATGAGACTGGACAAGAATACTTAACTGATGGAAGAACTGGTGAAAGATTTTCTAGACCTGTTACTGTTGGCTATAAATATTTATTAAAGCTTCATCATTTGGTCGATGATAAGATACATGCTCGTTCAATAGGTCCTTATAGTTTGGTTACACAGCAACCTCTAGGCGGCAAAGCTCAGTTTGGTGGACAACGCTTTGGAGAAATGGAAGTTTGGGCTTTGCAAGCATATGGTGCTGCGTTCACTCTGCAAGAGATGTTAACAGTTAAATCAGATGATGTTTCAGGAAGAACTAAAGTGTACGAATCAATTGTACGTGGCGATGATAATTTTGAAACTGGCGTTCCTGAAAGCTTTAATGTTCTTGTTAAAGAGTTAAAATCACTTGGTCTTAATGTGGATATGAATTCGTCTGAAAATTAAAAAATATAAGAAATAAATAGGAGTTTTTTTATAATGAATGATCTTGTTAACCCATTCTCTCAAAATCAAAGCCCCCAAAGCTTTGATCAAATCAGAGTTACTATTTCAGCTCCTCAAAGAATAAGGTCTTGGTCTTTTGGTGAGATAAAAAAACCAGAAACGATAAATTATAGAACTTTTAAACCCGAAAGAGACGGACTTTTTTGCGCTAGAATTTTTGGTCCTGTAAGAGACTATGAATGTTTATGTGGAAAATACAAGAGAATGAAATATAGAGGTATTATATGTGAGAAATGTGGAGTTGAGGTAACTCTATCAAAGGTTCGAAGAGATAGGATGGGGCATATTGAGTTGGCTTCACCCGTTGCACATATTTGGTTTTTAAAATCACTTCCATCTAGAATTGGTTTATTAGTAGACATGACTTTAAAAGATTTAGAAAGGGTTTTATATTTTGAAAATTTTGTGGTTTTAGATCCCGGTTTAACAAATCTTAAGTCCGGTCAATTGCTGTCTGAAGAGTTGTATTATGATAGCCTTGAGGAGTTTGGAGAGGATTCTTTTAAAGCTATGATAGGCGCTGAAGCAATACATTTTATATTATCTAATATAAATTTAGATGAAGAAAGACAAAAAGTTGAAGTTGAATTAAAAGAAACTGGTTCTGAAGTTAAAAGAAAAAAATTAGTTAAAAGATTGAAATTAATTGAATCGTTTTTGAAGTCAAACAGTAGGCCTGAATGGATGATTCTTGAAGTGGTTCCAGTAATACCTCCAGAGTTAAGGCCATTAGTTCCTCTAGATGGTGGAAGGTTTGCAACTTCAGATTTGAATGATTTGTATAGGAGAGTGATTAATAGAAATAATCGACTTAAAAGGCTAATTGAACTAAAAGCACCTGACATCATTGTTAGGAATGAGAAAAGGATGCTTCAAGAATCTGTTGATGCACTCTTTGACAATGGTCGCAGAGGTCGAGTTATTACCGGCGTAAATAAAAGACCACTAAAATCTCTATCTGATATGCTAAAAGGTAAGCAGGGAAGGTTTCGACAAAATCTTTTAGGTAAGAGGGTAGATTATTCTGGAAGATCAGTAATAGTTGTTGGACCTAATTTAAAGTTACATCAGTGTGGCCTGCCAAAAAAAATGGCATTAGAGTTATTTAAACCTTTTATATATGCAAAGTTAGAGCTTTATGGAATGGCAACTACAATTAAAGCTGCAAAAAGGATGGTGGAGAAAGATCGACCTGAAGTTTGGGATATTTTAGAAGAAGTGATAAGAGAACATCCTGTAATGCTCAATAGAGCTCCGACACTTCATAGACTGGGAGTTCAAGCTTTTGAACCTATTCTTGTAGAGGGTAAAGCTATAAGATTGCACCCCTTGGTATGCACAGCATTTAATGCAGATTTTGATGGCGATCAAATGGCTGTTCATGTTCCATTGTCAATAGAATCTCAATTAGAGGCTCGTGTGTTAATGATGTCTACTAATAACATTTTATCTCCAGCAAATGGCAAACCAATTATCGTCCCTTCTCAGGATATAATTCTTGGCCTATATTTTATGACTATGGAGAGAGAAGGGGAACAAGGCGAAGGAATGACTTTTGCCGATAAAACTGAAGTGCTGATGGCTTTAAATAATCAGGCTGTTTCTTTACATGCAAAAATTAAGGCTAGAATGGAATACCCAACTGAAAACGGAAAAATTTCTTTAAGGCTGATTGAAACTACGCCAGGCAGAGTAAAATTGTCAGAAATTTTGCCCTTGAATGCGGCAGTTAATTTTGATGTACTTAATCAGCTAATGACTAAAAAGCAGGTTACCAATGTAATAGATTATATTTATCGACATTGTGGACAAAAAGACACTGTGATTTTTGCTGATAAAATGATGCGGTTAGGTTTCAATCAAGCTTGTGAATCTGGAATTTCTTTTGGGATAAACGATTTAACTACTCCAGTTAAAAAAGAAAAAATGGTCAAAGATGCAGATAAACAGGTTAAGGAATTTGAGCAGCAGTTTCTAGACGGTCTTATCACTCAAGGTGAAAAATATAATAAAGTTATTGATGTTTGGTCTCGAGTTACTGATGGTATAGCCGAAGAAATGATGATTGAAATCAGCACTGATAGGCCAGGCAAAACAGTAAACTCTGTTTGGATGATGGCCCATTCAGGTGCTAGAGGATCTCAAGCACAAATAAAACAGCTTGCAGGTATGAGGGGCCTTATGGCAAAACCATCTGGTGAAATTATTGAAACCCCAATAATTTCTTCTTTTAAGGAAGGATTAAATGTTCTGGAATATTTTAACTCTACTCATGGTGCAAGGAAGGGTTTAGCTGATACTGCACTTAAAACGGCAAATTCTGGTTACCTAACCAGAAGGCTGGTTGATGTAGCACAAGATTGTATAATTACTATTGATGATTGTGAAACAGAAAAATCAATCACTATGAGAGCGGTAATTGAAGGAGGGGACGTGATTGAGCCTTTGGGCGATAGGGTTTTGGGCAGGACGGCAGCCGAAAAAATTATCGAACCTATAAGCAATATTCAAATTTGTTCTGAAGGGGAAATAATAAATGAAGAAATGGTTGAATTGATTGAACAATCTTCATCAGATCAAATTTTGGTAAGGTCCCCATTATTATGTGAAGCGAAAGTAGGTATATGCAGCAAATGTTATGGTAGAGACTTAGCCAGAGGAACTGCAGTTAATATTGGTGAGGCCGTGGGAGTGATCGCCGCTCAATCAATTGGTGAACCAGGAACTCAACTCACAATGCGAACATTTCATATTGGAGGAGCAGCCCAACGAGGAGCTGAGCAGAGTAGTATTGAGTCATCAATTGGCGGTAAAATAAGACTTGAAGCTGCTTCAACTGTTACAGCTTCAGACGGGAACAATGTAATTCTTAGTAGATCTGCAGAATTGTTTATAACTGATGAAAAGGGAAAAGATAGAGCTAGGTATAGATTACAATATGGAGCAAAACTATTTATTAATGATGGAGATAAGGTTACTTCTGGGCAAAAACTAGTTGAATGGGATCCATACACTTCACCAATTATAACTGAAGCTGATGGTGTTGCAAACTATATGGATCTTATTGATGGTGTATCTATGCTTGAAAGTACAGATGATATCACTGGATTTACTAGCAGTGTAGTTTTAGATTGGAAATCACAGCCTGGTGGAGCTAACTTAAGGCCTAGGATTACTTTAAGAGATAATAAGGGTGAGGTTGTTGTGCTTGCAAATGGAGTGGAAGCCAGAAGTTTCTTATCTTCTGGGGCAATTTTATCAGTTGAAAATGGTCAGAAAGTAAGTGCAGGAGATGTTTTAGCTAGAATACCTAGGGAAACGTCAAAAACTCGTGATATTACTGGTGGTTTGCCAAGAGTGGCTGAGTTATTTGAAGCACGGATTCCAAAAGACGCAGCAATTATTGCTGAAGAAGAAGGCTATGTTGAATTCTCTTCAGATTACAAGAGTAAAAGAAAAATAAAAATAATCCCTTCTGACAAAAACAAGGAACCTGTTGAACTGATGCTTCCAAAAGGAAAAATGCTTACAGTTCAAGAGGGTGACTATGTTAGAAAAGGTGACATGCTTTTAGATGGCAATCCCGTTCCGCATGATATTTTAAAAGTTTTGGGACTTGAAAAATTAGCTGAGTATTTAATTAAGGAAGTTCAAGATGTATATAGACTTCAGGGTGTTAAGATTGATGACAAACATATCGAAACAGTAGTCAGGCAAATGCTGCAAAAGAGTGAAGTTGATGAAGTTGGAGATTCAAAATTCTTAGCTGGCGAACAGGTCTATACTAAAGACCTTAATCAAGTTAATAAAGAATTAGAGGCTAATAATTTAAAACCAGCATTAGCAACACCAATATTGCTTGGAATAACAAAAGCATCATTACAAACAAAATCATTTATTTCTGCTGCATCATTTCAAGAAACAACAAGAGTTTTAACTGAAGCAGCCGTTTCAGGAAAGCAAGACACCCTAGATGGGTTAAAAGAAAACGTAATTGTCGGAAGATTGATACCAGCTGGAACAGGAAGTGTAATGAATAGATTGAGGAAACTTGCTAATGATAATGATAAGCAAATTCAATTAGAACGAGACAAGCTCCTTCAAGAAGAAAAAATAAATTCTGAAGAAGAGGTCATATCAAAGGAAGTCTCTTAAAAAAAACCACATAAAAAACTAAATTATTGTTTGTTTTATTAAGAATAAATCGTTTGACATTTTCAATGTCATAAAATATTGTTCGAAACACAATTATAGGTGGTAAATAAATAACCTATTTAGACGCTATGATTGAATAAAATTAATGATTTAAAATTTAAATATATGTTTATGTAAATAGATTATATTTTGCATAACAATTTTTTTTGGAGTGATAATTAATGCCAACAGTTAATCAATTAGTGAGAAAAGGCAGAAAAGTTCCTATTGCACGTACTAAAGTTCCAGCTATGGAATCATGCCCTCAGAAAAGGGGCGTGTGTACTAGGGTTTATACCACTACTCCAAAGAAACCAAACTCAGCGCTAAGAAAGGTTGCTAGAGTAAGACTAACTAATGGCTTTGAGGTTACCAGTTACATTCCTGGAGAAGGGCATAACCTTCAAGAACACTCAGTGGTCCTTATAAGAGGAGGAAGAGTAAAAGATTTGCCAGGCGTTAGGTATCATATTATAAGAGGGTCACAAGACACTCAAGGTGTCGCTGACAGAAAGCAACGTCGATCAAAATACGGTGCAAAGCGTCCAAAATAGGGAATTCAATTTAGGTTTTTAGTATATGTCAAGAAGAAGAAAAGCAGAAAAAAGAAAGATGTTACCAGATCCAAAATTTGGAGACATTATCCTTTCAAAATTCATGACATGCTTGATGGTTGATGGAAAGAAATATTCTGCTGAAAAAATTGTTTATGGAGCCTTAGACAGAATAAAACAAAAATCAGGCAATGAACCTTTAAATGTCTTTAAAGAAGCCCTAGAAAATGTAAAACCCCAGGTTGAGGTTAGGAGTAGAAGAGTAGGGGGTGCAACATATCAAGTTCCTATGGAAGTTCGTTCCTCACGTTCTCAAGCTTTAGCAATTAGATGGTTAATAGATGCATCGAGAAAAAGGGGCGAAAATACTATGGTCGAAAGGCTTAGCAATGAATTAATGGATGCTGCTAGCAGTAGAGGTTTGGCTATTAAAAAACGTGAAGACACCCACAAAATGGCTGATGCAAACAAAGCTTTCGCACATTATCGTTGGTAATTAGACTAGAGAAACGTAATTATGACAAGACAAAATACACTAGAGAGATATAGAAATTTTGGCATTATGGCACACATAGATGCTGGTAAAACAACTACATCTGAAAGAATTTTGTACTACACTGGGAAAAGCTACAAAATAGGTGAGGTTCATGATGGGGCAGCTACTATGGACTGGATGGAACAAGAGCAAGAAAGAGGCATCACTATAACCTCAGCTGCTACAACATGTTTTTGGTACAATACAAATGATGGAGAGAATACAGATAAAAGGTACGGCAATAATCCTGAGGAAGCAAAATTTAGATTAAATATTATTGACACTCCAGGTCATGTTGATTTTACTATTGAAGTTGAAAGATCACTTGCAGTTTTGGATGGTGCAGTTTGCGTTTTGGATGCAAATGCAGGCATTGAGCCTCAAACTGAGACCGTTTGGAGACAAGCTGATAGGTATAAAGTCCCAAGAATAGTTTTCGTTAATAAAATGGATAAAATAGGCGCTGATTATTTTAATTGTGTTGATATGATAAAAGATAAAACTGGTGCTATTGCTTTACCAATAAACATACCAATCGGATCAGAAAATCAATTTGAAGGTATAGTTAACTTAATAACAATGAAGGAATGGGTATGGAAAAGTGAAGACTTAGGGGCTTCTTGGGAGGTTAAAGAAATTAGGCCTGAGTTAATTGATAAAGCGAATGAATTGAGATCATCTCTTATAGAGGCAGCTGTTGAGCAAGACGATGCATGGACAGAAAAATTTCTTGAGGGAGAAGAGCCGGGAGAAGATGATTTACATGTGCTAATTAGGAAGGGAACATTGTCTATGTCATTTGTTCCTGTTCTTTGTGGTTCTGCATTTAAAAATAAAGGTGTCCAGCCAATGTTGAATGCTGTGATAGATTATTTGCCAGGACCGTTAGATGTGCCTCCCTATGAAGGATTTAAACCAGGAGATGTTTCGGAAACAAGAAATATAATTAGAAAGCCATCAGATGATGAAGCTCTATCGGGCCTAGCATTTAAAATAATGAATGATCCGTTTGTAGGTTCCTTGACGTTTGTTAGAATTTATTCTGGGGTGCTTAAAAAAGGCGATACTATTCTGAATTCTACTAAAGGTAAAAAAGAGAGAGTTGGTAGAATGATGGTAATGCATTCAAAGGATAGAGAAGAAATTGATATTGCCTATGCAGGAGATATTGTTGCACTTGCTGGTTTGAAGGAGACGACTACTGGTGACACGCTTTGTGATGCATCTGACTCTGTTGTTTTGGAGACAATGACTTTTCCTGAACCCGTAATTGAAATAGCTGTAGAGCCTAAATCTAAGAATGATCAAGAGAAAATGTCAGCAGGTTTAGCTAGACTTGCTGCAGAGGATCCATCTTTTAGGGTTTCCACTGATCTTGAATCTGGACAAACTATAATGAAGGGAATGGGTGAATTACATTTAGATATTTTAATAGACAGGTTGAAGAGAGAATTTAAGGTTGAAGCCAATATTGGAGCCCCTCAGGTAGCATATAGAGAGACCATAACTAAGGAAGTTGAAGTTGATTATACTCATAAAAAACAATCAGGTGGAGCAGGACAATTTGCAAGAATTAAAATCATATTTACGCCTTCAAGTGAAGAAGCTTATAGCTTCAAAAACTCCATAAAAGGAGGAAATGTTCCAACTGAGTACATACCTGGAGTTGAGAAAGGTGTAAAAATTCAAAAGGAAACCGGAATTATTGCTGGTTTTCCAGTGATTGATTTTAAGGCCGAATTAGTAGATGGAGCAAGCCATGATGTAGACTCATCTGTTTTAGCATTTGAAATAGCTGCAAGAGCGGCATTTAGAGAGGCTATGACAAAAGCTGCAGCAAAATTGCTTGAGCCTATAATGAAGGTTGAGGTTGTAACACCAGAAGAATACATGGGTGATATTATTGGTGATTTAAATAGTAGACGAGGAAATGTAGGTGGCATGGACCAAAGAGGCAATGCAAGAGTTATTGATTCAATGGTTCCGTT
Source organism: uncultured SAR116 cluster alpha proteobacterium (assembly GCA_902532475.1). Taxonomy (GTDB): domain Bacteria; phylum Pseudomonadota; class Alphaproteobacteria; order Puniceispirillales. Next base: position 461 of record CACAIE010000038.1, on the reverse strand, counting down.
AGCAAACATGTTTGGTTACGTAAACACATTAAGATCAATGAGCCAAGGAAGAGCACAGTTTACCATGCAATTTGATCATTATGAACAAGTGCCTCAAGCAGTAGCTGATGAAGTTATAGCAAAAATGGCTTAAATTTTAATAATTATGGATTAAAGAAAGGGTACAAAAATGTCCAAAGAAAAATTTGATCGTTCTAAACCGCATGCTAACATAGGTACGATAGGCCATGTTGATCATGGCAAGACGACTTTGACAGCAGCGATTACCAAGGTTTTAGCTGAAGCTGGTGGTGCTGAATTCCAGGCGTATGACCAAATTGACAAAGCGCCAGAAGAGCGAGAGCGCGGCATTACGATTGCAACGGCTCATGTGGAGTATGAAACAGGTAACAGGCACTATGCTCACGTTGATTGTCCAGGCCATGCTGATTATGTAAAGAACATGATTACAGGGGCGGCCC
>CACAIE010000037.1 GCA_902532475.1 uncultured SAR116 cluster alpha proteobacterium | reverse complement strand
GAAAGTGACGAGACTTGAACTTGTAACTCTAACCTTTTTTATATAATAATTACATTAACCTAATATTATACAGTGATCACATAGCGACCAAATTTACTTACTATTTTAATGACTAGAACCTTACAATAATGTTAAGATTTGTGGTGACGTCACAACAATTAAGTTATTTCTTAACAAGTGAGTAAGCGTAAACGCAAATTTGTATATTTTTAATAAATTTGATAGATTGCTCGTCTTTAAATTATGAGGAATATTATGAAGATTGAAACTGATGAATGGTATTAACAAGCGTAACATGGGTAACGATAGACGAAAGACTACCAAAAGTGGGAATGGGCCTTACAATTGCGAAAATGAAGAAAACCGCATTCCTTTTGCCATAATTGGAACCATATCGACATTCGCCTTAAAACCCCCTCGCAGATGTTTCAAGTCATAGTCGACTTCAAGCCCGTTATCGTTTGTCAGAACATGGACATTGGCCAAGACGTCAGCATCAAAGCTCCATTCGTAGCGACCAATCAGCAAACGAAGGAATGCCTTAAGAAAAGCCGGTGCCAGTGGCAGAAAGGGGCATTGGTGCATATTACTGACCTTCTCGGTCCGACCACTCCGATGAATAGGACAGCCAAATCCCAATGTCGGTAAGGGCTCGTCTACTTGATCGTTAGAAACAAAATCAAGTGAATTTCCAATAAACCGCTTACTGCGGAATACGGAGGGATCCTTCCACTGGCTCCCATCACGCTGCGCCATTGACGTACTACATAGCACAATAGTGCCGGAACGTAATTTGTGATGGTTGCCTTTCGCGGTTTCAATCATTGTGTCTTCGGTCAAGCGCATCATCACAGTAGGGCCGTTGTGGCGCAGCAATTCCCAGGAAAAGCTAGTCAGGTGCGCCTCATCCTCTAAAAGCTGCTGACCACGATCCGGCATCAGCGATGCCAGCAAAATCCCATTCAATAGCGAATTAGACAATCCTGCTGCGTTGAAAGTTATCGCTGTGAAAAGCTGTTCAAAAGCCTCACGCTCAGAAAGACCTCCTGCGGCGGCTTTGGTGGCAACCTGCTCCCAGCTATCGGACTGTTTAGACTGCTCAAACATCTCGGTCAGCGCTGACTGCATGTTTTGAAAAGAAGGTAAAAGAGTAATAGGCATTGTTGGATAACGTGGCAAATAATTAGGCATCGGGAAAACCTTGCCAATCAAGCTTTGGTCGAGGGAGGACCCTAGCAAAAGACAACTCGCGAAGTTGTAAACCAGTTCTCCAACTGCCTCCTCCAGAGACATTTGATGGAGCTTGGTTTTTGAAAGTGCAGCCCATCCGTCCATTTTTAAACAAACAGTTTCCATAGCATCCCTGAAGTTATCTGTATTTTCATTAGCAGGAAGCAGTGATACAATAAACTGACGTGCTTTTTGTGCCTCAAGCCCATGCGTGGTAAAGATCGGCTTCGATTGGCGAGTGCTCACAAGGTTGATGCAGTGAGCCTGAGTTAGGTTGTCCACATTGGCAAACAGCACTTCTGCCGATAGGTGGTCACCACAAACCACAACTGGAGTGCCCACATTTGTTGAAAATACAGTTTTACCGATCAATTGCGACTGTTTTCCAAGGGAATTGGGACCGCCCTTCGCTAGATAGCTAAAATAGCCAAAAATGTCTCCAAGATATTTGCCAAAAGAAGGCACAGGCAAGATTGATGGTATAGTGGGGTTACCATAAACTTCACTATGTGACGCGGTGTTCGGCGTAATGACGACATCAGGTTTTGATTTCACAAAAACAGCTCTAATACGCCTTGTAACGCCCCAGATGATGTGCACCAAAAGGCTCACGAGAACCATCGGGATAACGATTACATATAAGAATTTCAAAGTTGCCCGCTTTACAACTTCAGAACTTTTTACAGGTACAATTGAATTACGTTCTGTATCACCCTCAGGCAATCTGCTTCTCCGAGGGGTCAATACTTGGGGTTGGCATAAGGAATGGGGCAGTAAGAGCCAACAGGAGCCAAATCAAATCAACTGGCCGTGCAATTTCGGCAGGCACATGACGGAAATTTTCAAACTGAAGAAGCGCGATAAGCGTGAAAATCACTTTCACTGTTGATATAGCCATGAATACGGTACAAGAGACGACAACCATCATCGTGCGGTTTTGATCCTGAAGACAATGCATGATAAAGATCACAGGAAAAGCAATCACCAGTGCCACGAAAGGTGCAGTGTGCATAACCATATTCTCTTCTGGCCCAACTGCCAGACAAACGGAAAATGCAGCAGCAACAACCACCAAGGCAACATTGGCGCCATATGATGCTCGTCTCAAACTTACAGAGAGATGTTTCATCTGCATCAATCGCTTGGTATCCTCGACCGCATATCGCACGATCAAATAAGCCACAAAGAACCAGAAGATCGGTGAAACATATGTTGAGGGAGCTGTGTCAAAAAGGATGCAAACATTATTGTAACCGTAAAAGTCGTTGATTGGATTATGTTCGAAATCCAAGCGCGAAAACGTATATGTCAAAACCGCGCCAGTGATCACCATTGCAATAAAAGAATGAATTGAGGCAGCCATAAAGCGTTCCGGAGACGGGCTAGGTGTTAAATGGGGTTTTTTGAACCAAGGTTTGAAATTATGGTATAGAACAGCAGTTTCCAAAACGGCACACATTGCTAACCCCGTCAAAATACCCACCGTCAATTCAGAGCCAGCCAGCTCTATATGTCCTGCAGACATGCTTTGCCTCCCCAATCAAGAAACTCCAAAGTATTCTTCTAGTCGGCTCTCTAGCCGATAATCTTAGTAAAAGTCAATTCTAATGTGTTACGCAGATTTAATCAATAAGTTATACCGTAAAACTTTTTTTAAAAATAACTTTCCTTTTCTTATAATTTATACAAAAATGTTAACAGATATTTATCCTAATTACTAATTAATATCACTGGAAAGAGAAAAATTTAAGGATGTAGGATACATTTAAATGACGATAAAAAGTGACACCCAGTTTGATAATCTAATCAACAAAATATTAAAAAAAAACAAAGATGCAGGACTTAGTAAAAGATCTCTACAAACCTTGTTAAAAAATGGTAAAGTTTTGTCTTTTGAAAAAGATGATAAACTTTTTAAACAAGGTGATCCTACTGTATCTGTTTATATAACAATTACTGGTTCATTTTCAGTTTTTATTACAGATGACACTAATAATCAAACAAGCATAGCCAATATTGGAGTAGGAGAATTTATAGGAGAGATGGGCTCAATAACTGGCCTATCCCGGTCAGCAACAGTTATAGCGAATAGAAAAAGTAAAGTGCTTGAACTTAATTTGAAGAATATAAAAATTTCTACTGAAGATAACTCTGAATTTATGTTGCTGTTGGCGAGGGTTGCCATTGCAAGATTACTCCATAGCCAAAATGGTAAAACTGTGGAACACTTACCATCTGTGTACTGTTTACTTGGCCCAAACGCAGAAGAAGTAACCTTAGCTATCTCAGGATATATGAAAAAATTTGGTTCTGTTGATATCTTCAACGATATAGAACTCGACAACAAAACAATCATTGACCGAGAGATTTCCCAAGAGAAAGTCGATTTTACAATTTATTATTCTGAAAATTTTTCTGATCAACCAACAGAATCAATAAAATGGATGATCCAAAACAGTGATCGGTCGATTTTGATTTATAATGGGGAAGAGATAAGAGAACAACAAGAGCTAAAATTTAATAAACTAAATAATTACTTAAGTAATTACGATGCTATCATTAAATGGCCTAATTCAAAAATTATTCCAGGAGTTACTGGTTGGCTTTTGGACTCATCAAATATAAATAATCACTATCATTATATTGACTCCTCAGATCTAAAAAGAATATCTCGTATTTTAACAGGCAATGGAATAGCTCTAGTTCTTTCTGGAGGTGGAGCAAGGGGAATGGCACACATGGGCTTTTATCAATTTGCTCTTGAAAATAAGTTTGAGTTTGACCTTGTAGTTGGAACGAGCAGTGGTTCATTGGTTGGTGCTGGTATAGCACTTGGATGGTCTTTTGATGAAATAGTAAAAAACATGTCAATGATGGCTAAGGTTAACCCACTATTAAATTTACATATCCCAAAAACTTCAATATTTAAAGACAAGGCGCTAAGACAATATAGTGCAAAGTGGTTTTCGGATTTAAACATTGAAGACACTCGTATCCCATATAGAAATATTTCGGTGGATGTAGAACAATCGAAAGAATCTGTAAATGACAGAGGAAGGATTGAAGCGACTGTAAGAGCATCAGGAGCATTACCTGGTATTTTCCCTCCTGTAAAATTAGGTGACACGCTGCATGTTGATGGTGGAGTAATGAATAACCTTCCAACAGATCAGACTAGAGGTATGGGAGTCTCAAAAATAATTGGAATCGATATTGGTGCTAACGCATCACCTGAAAGATCTAGACAAGAACAAAAAGACCCAAGTTTGTTTAGTTTAATTACTTTGGTAGCAACACTTGGTGATAGTGCAGGTGCTGATTTACATAGAAAACAATGTGATGTACTTCTATTACCAGATGTTTCTGAAATAAAAATTTTTGATTTCAAACTTTACAATAAAGCAATTTCAATTGGATATAACTGTGCAGAAATAAATAAGGAAAAGCTATTTGAAATATTTAATCCAAATTAGACATCTTTAATAAGACAAAAATAATATTATGTGAAGCCTACGCATTTGAAATCGAAAAGGAAGAGCAAGACAGAATTTTAGAAAGTGCAAAAGTAAATAAATGTTCTAACAAAATTAAGGTTTTTGGTGAGGCAACTGTAACTTCAATGGTTATAGTTCTTAAAGGAATGGTTGAAGCGACCATTTAATCGATATTGAGGGGGAGAGTTTACATCATGACCAAGTCAACTAAAGTGGTGTGTTTGGGGGGCGGTTACGTTGCTATGCACCTTGTAAAGGCGATGAAAAAAGCCATCAAGAAGGGCATCGTCGAATTAACAATAATTGACAAAAATAATTACCATACGTTTCATGGTTTGATTGCAGAAATGCTCGGAGGACAGTTACAGCCGGGGCAAATCGCAAGCCCATCAAGACGTTTATTTAAACCAGCTCGATTTCATAACGCAATTATTGAAGATATAGACATGAAAAATAAGCGAGTCATTACGTTTAGGGAATTTGATAACAAGCAATTTGAGGTGCGTTTTGATCACTTGGTTGTATCCTTAGGCGTGGTGGATGACCTCTCAAGATACCCCGGCATTGCTGAACATACCTTTCGGTTAAAAAATTATTGGGATTGCTTTGAAGTCAGAAGTCATATTATCCACATGCTAGAACTGGCGGAAATAGAAACTGACCCCATTGAGAGAAAAAGGTTGCTTAATTTTGTTATAGTTGGAGGCAACTATGCGGGCGTAGAAGTCGCAACGGAACTTCCGTCGCTATTTAATAAAATTCGGCCCGAATTCCCAGGTTTGGCCTCAGACGAAATATCAGTAAATTTAATTCACTCAGGAAACAGTATCCTGCCCGAACTTAATTCACGATATCCAAAATTAGTCAGTGCCGCTTCAAAACTCATAACTCGGCAATCAAATCTAAATATGATTCTAAACACCAGGATAAAATCGGCGACAAGAGATGAGGCAGTGTTCGAAGACGGTTCAAAAATCCAAACCCGAACCATAATAAGCTGCACGGGAAATGCCCAAAGCCCTCTTCTAGAAAAACTTGGTTTAAAAAGAGATAAAATGCATCGCTTGGTCACAGATCCGCATGGTAACGCCATTGACCACAAGAATATATGGGCAGGTGGAGACTGTGCGGCGGTTCCGATGACTGATGGCGGAACGGCACCTCCTCTGGCTATTTTTGCCATGACAGTGGGCGCACTCATTGGAAAAAACATCCTTAATTCTATTCAAAAGAGTCCTCTGAAAAAGTATAGATTTACCGGCTTGGGTGATGCGGCGTCTTTGGGTAACAGAAAAGCTGTTGGTCACATTAAAGGCATACCGCTTCTTGGTTTTCCTGCATGGGTAGTCTGGCGAATATTTATGTTTATTTATTTGCCTACCTGGGATCGTCGTTTGAGAGCGCTGTCAGATTGGCTGCTTTGGCCAATTATTGGCAGAGACATTGTTTCTATCCAGAAAAAGGAGGGATTAGGCATCTCAAAAAAACTGTTTGAGCCTGGCCAATTGATTGTTGTCGAAGGTGACATAGGAAAGGATCTGTATGTTATCCAATCCGGGAAGGTTGAAATAATTAAAGAGGAGTCAGGAAAAAGTGAGGTCCTAGCTGAGTTGGGCCCGGGAAGTCACTTTGGAGAACAGGCAATCTACTCGGGCACAACCCGGACTGCGAGCGTTCGAGCAAAAAATAGAGTGGAATTGCTCGCAATAAGTAAATCAACTGCATTAACACTAGGAAATACTCTTGACACTTTTGGTAGTGAAATGAGAACGTTACCGGGTCAAAAATCATAAGAAAGTACTTTTAATTTTGTATATTCTATAAAATTTAATGTTTAAAAAATCTAGCCTAGGATCTCAATAATTTGTTTTTGGTTTTGTAAAGCGCATACATATCCAAGATCCACTATTTTCTTTGTAAGATTTGAAGTCTTGCAAAGATATGTCACCAACTTCTTGCATAAGTAACAAATCTGACGTTGAAGGATTAGCTCAATTGTTAAAATCACTTGGAGATAAATGTCTTGATGGGTGACGACCCCTATAGTCTTTAAATATAAATTTAAGAGCTAAAATATCTTTATCATTATCACCTGTTGGAATGAAAGCTTTCTCTAATCTAAATGTCTTAGTTGGATAATCTAATCCCATAGGAAGAATTATTGAATTAGAGATTTTAGCAATTCTTAAAAATCCTGTTTTCCATTTTGTAACTTTTTTTCTTGTTCCCTCAGGTGTAACCACTATCAAAACACCTTCATTATTTTTTGAATAATCAGCTATTGTTTGCACCAAAAGTTCTGGATTGTTTCTGTCAACAGGTATTCCTCCTAATTTATTAAGCAGAATTTTAAAAATAGGAACAAAAACTGATTTTTTTACTAAATAATGAGCCTTTATATCAATTCCTAAAAGTATAATCATTCCAAAAATAAAATCCCAGTTAGAAGTATGGGGTGCACATACAACAACTATTCTTTTCACATTTGGTAATGTGCCTTCTATTTTCCAGCCTGTAAGATATAGAAAAATCTTTCCTATCATATGAAGAATAAATGATCTTTTTGCTCGATAAATATTTGGAACTAAGAATTGTGTTTTTTTATTCAACATATTAACTATACATCTAATTATAAATATAACTCGAAAGACACATACACTAAAGCGCTTACTCCAAGCATAGTATTACTATGCTTTTTTAAGGTATTCATGTATAATGCAATTTTATTCACCAGTGATAAAATGATTTAATCACTTAAATATTTATCATTATCTGGATTATAAAAGAAGTCTTAAGTAAAATTTATAGATAAGAAGTAAAAAAAGACTTTCCAGAATTTTCCGAAAAGTCTCTAAAATAATTGATTTTACTATCTATAATTAGTGGCGAGAGTGACGAGACTTGAACTCGCGACCTCTGGCGTGACAGTCGGTCTTTTCTTGTAAACACAGAAAATAAATCAAACACATTTAGCAGAAAACCAACACTTATTGAGTTTTTGTTATAATAGATAAAATGTAGTTTAATAGATTTTCGTACAATATTTCGTACAACGAAACCATCCTTAATAGACAGAGAAAAGATATTGGATATACTTGATGAGATTAATCGGGTTGAAATGAGGTCATAAAGTTATTGACGTCACTACTAGTTTAATGTTTTGTCCATTTGCCAAATAACTCTTGTGCCATAGTTAAATGGCGATCAATAAAATTCTCCATATGAATTACTGTAGATTCTTTATCTGATATAACTACCGCAATTTGTCCTGGTCCTTCTCTTCGAGGAACAGGAGGCTTAATTCTACCATCAATATAATTTAATGTAGGTTCAATATTATAGTGAGAGCCAGAAAAAGTAGTAAAAGGTAATCCTTTAAAGTATCCTGATGTAGTCATATGAATATGACCAGATATAACTTGCCTAATCTCACAATTTGAATGCATTAATAACTCAGAAAATTCAACGTTATTTTCTAGAATCATATTTCCTGCTTTGACGTGCGAATAAACAAAATTATGGTGTAAAACAACAATAACAGGCTTATCATTTGCTTCATTTAATTCTTTTTTAATCCAAGATAGTTGAGAATCCTCTATTAAACCTGGATCCTTGTAAGGAGGATGGGATGAATCAATAATTAAAACTTTATGATTTTTTGTATCAATTGAGTGGTCTAAATTACCATTATTCATAGTTATAGTTTGATTAAAAACTTTTAAGAAATTTTGCCTTATATCATGGTTGCCAAGAGTAAAATATTTTCTTAATTTTAATAATTTACATGTTTTTTTTAATCTATGGTATGATTCAATTTCACCATTATCAGCCAGATCCCCAGCAAATATAACAAAATCTGCGTCATCATGATTTTTATTTATAAACTCAATTGACTGAATTAATCGTGCGTTTGTATCTAAGCTATTTGATAACTCTCCTTCAGGCACAATATGCAAGTCTGCTAATACAATAAATTTTAAAGTTTCTTTATCCATAATTTATATCATTTTAAATTTTAATATCAAAACCAAGTTTTGATGTTGCCAAAACCAAATTTGGTGCAATCGTATGTCCCAATGACAACATTTCATAATCAGGTTTTGTTAAGTCAGGTATTTGGACAGTTTTACAGCCTGCATGATGAGCTGATTTAACCCCAGGTGAAGAATCTTCAAAAGCTATACAATATTTTGTTTTAACTCTTAATAATGATGCAGCTTTACGGTATATATCAGGGAATGGTTTAGGATGTTTAACCTGATCGCCTCCAATTACACAATCAAAATATTTTATAATTCCAGCTTCTTTTAAAAGACTTGAAGCATAATCTGTGTCTGCAGAAGTAGCTACTGCAATTTGAAGATTAATTTTTTTAAAAAACTTTAAAACTTCCTTTACACCAGATTTTAGAGATATTTGAAATTTTTCTTTAGATCTAATTTCCTTCCATTTAGAAATTACTTTTTCATAATCACTTCCTAGTTCCTTTTTAAAAAGTTTAACGCTTAGATCAGACCGCAAACCTACCGAAAGAAGGTAAGTATCTTTATAATGTGTTAAACCAAACTTATAAAGAGCTTGGTTAAAGGTCATATTGTAAAAATTTTCACTATCCAATAAAGTACCATCCATGTCGAAAATAACAGCTCTATACTCTTCAGTGTTCAACCTTTAATTCCTGTCATTGTTATTCCTCGAATAAAAAGTTTTCTTGCGAAAAGAAAAGCAATAACCATTGGTAGTGTAACTGCTGTAGCTGCTGCGAAAGCACCTTTATGGTCAGTATAGAAACCTGATGCATATTGCATCATAGATAAAGTGGCTGTTGTTTTTTCCATAGATGTGACAACTATTAGAGGCCAATATAAATCATTCCAGTGAGCAACAAAAGAAAATACAGAAAATGCAGCTATTGCAGGAATAGCACTTGGAACTATTAATCTTATAATTATCTCTAACTCTGTAAAACCATCGATGCGCGCTGCTTCAATTATACTATCTGGGAATGTTTTAAAAAATTGCCTGAAAAGAAATATTGCAAAAACACTAAGGAAAAAAGGGAAACTCATCGCAAAATAGGTATCAAGAAGTCCCAATTTAACAATGCCTAAATATATAGGTATCGAGGTTACATTAATTGGTATTGTAAGGCCCAAAATTATTGAACCAAATAAAATATTTTGACCTCTGAATTTTAGTTTAGCAAGTGCATATGCACATGGAATTGATGTAATTATCTGTACTACCAAAATAAGAATGCAAACAATCAAACTATTCATAAGATAACCAATAAAATCTTGCTCAAAGAAAACACTGTAATAGTTTTCTATAATATAGAGTTCTTTTGGCCAAAAAGACCAATTCTGATTAAAAATTTCATGTTCAGGTTTCATGCTAGAAGAAATAAGCCATATGAAAGGAAACATCATTACCCACGCCCCTGCAAACAGAAAGATATAGCTTAGAATAGATTTTATTTTGAAATCTTTACGTATAAAAAATCTTGAAAAATTTGATGCCATTAATAAGTAACTTTCTTGTCTATAAATCGAGCTTGTAGTAAAGCAAATACAAAAATTATTCCCAAGAAAACAATACTCAAAGATGATGCATATCCCATATTGAAATACTCAAAAGCCTCCAAATATGTGAGGTACAAAAAGACTTCACTGGCTCTGTCAGGACCTCCCTGTGTAAGAACTGCTACTATATCAAATAGCTTAAATGCATTGATAGAATTTGTTACAGCAACAAACATACTTGTTGGCCCTAACATAGGCCATGTTATGTAAAGAAATTTATCTATACCACTTGTTATTCCATCAATTTTACCAGCATCATAAAGGTGGCTTGGTATAGAAGTTAATCCAGCTAGAAACAGAACCATATTAAACCCAATCACACCCCATAGAGAAATTAATGCTAATGAAACTAATACTAAACTCTGAGATCCTAAAAACGTCAAACTTTCAATTCCTGCTAATGAGAGAGTATTATTCACTACTCCAATTGGATCTAACAATGCATTCCATACTAATGCCATTGCAGTAAGAGTGCTTGTGACAGGCATAAAGTAACATACTTCTAAAAGAGATCGGAATTTCTTTTGTTCAAATATTGCAATAGCAATTAACAAACCCAAACCAAATCCAGCAGGCAATACAAGCAAAGCATAGATGAATGTTACCGATAATGAATTTATAAAGACTTCATCGCTTACCATATTTTTATAATGTTCAAATCCAACAAAATTGTAACCGTCTCTTACCAATGTATAATCAGTAAAACTAATAAATATAACAAAGAAAGTTGGTATAAGATATATTACTATGATTAAAGTAATTGCTGGGAAACTCAAAAAATAACCTGTTATTGAATATTTTTTCATTTAAAAAAAATCCTATTTTTCAAGTTTAGCATCTAAACTTTGCCCTTCATGATTAAACAGGGTTGCATCTCTTAAATTAATTTTAATATTCAATTGGCTTCCTTGTTTATAGTTGTTATTTAATGATTTTTTTTGAATACGAATACGAAAACTAGATTTTTCATGTAAACCAGTACAGTGAACAAATAGTTCGGGTCCAAGATCTTCTATGTTTTTGATTTTTACACTAAAGTTAAAATCTATAAGTTCCTGTTTATTTTTTGATAAATTAGTTTTACGTTGACTATTAATTATTTGAATATCTTCAGGTCTTACACCCAATGAAAAACTATCAATTTGAGACGATTTAATTTCAAAGTTTTTTACTTTAATAAGTTTTTCTTTTATATTTTCAAAATCCTTGATTGAAAAAATATTTATTTCTGGAGAGCCTATAAAGCGAGCGACTGTTATGTTTTTCGGTTTCTTGTAAAGTTCATTAGGGCGCCCTATTTGCAGAAATTCACCAAGGTGCATCAATCCAACCATTGTTGACATAGTCATCGCTTCTGTTTGGTCATGAGTTACATAAATAAAAGTTAAACCTGTATCTTTATGAAGCTCTGTAATCTCTGTTCGAACACTCTCTCTTAATTTTGCGTCTAAATTCGAAAGAGGTTCATCCATCAAAAATATATCAGGGTTTCTTACTAATGCCCTTCCCAAAGCTACTCTTTGTCTTTGACCACCAGATAATTCTCCAGGTCTTCTATCTAGTAAGTGTTCTATTTTTAATTTTTTTGAAATTTCACTAACTATTTTGGTAATTTCTATTTTTGTATTTTTAATTTTTCTATCAATTAAGTTTAAAAGTGGCATTCTTTGACCAAGGGAAGTCATGCTCATTAATAAAGGCATTTCAAGATTTTGCCTTACACGCATATGAGGGTATAATGCATAATCCTGAAAAACCATTGCTACGTTTCGATTTTTTGGATCGATATTAGAAACATTTTTTTGTTTTATAAAAATATTACCAGTGTCAGGTGTTTCTAAACCAGAAATAATTCTAAGTAATGTTGATTTTCCACATCCAGATTCTCCAACTAAAGTGAAAAATTCACCTTCTTCAATTTGAGCATTAATATCTTTTAAAACTTGGGTATCACCAAAAGATTTATTTACCCGTTCAATTTTCTAAACAATTCATAAAAAACCTATTCAGGGAGGAAAAATATCCTCCCTGATTTCATAGTTATTTATTGCTCCATTAATTCTTCAGCTATTTTTTGTAATTTCAACGCACCTTCAGCAATAGGGGTTTTCCCATACATTACGCTTCTAATTACAGACCTTTGTTCTTTCCATATTTTTTGGGTTTGAGTGCCCTTGTAACCTACCCAAGGCCCTGCTCTATCAAATTGAATGCCTGGAATTCCAAAGAATGGATTTTCTTTATAATAATCTCCTAAATATTCTGGAAGAAGTGCTCGCTTATTAGTTGGTAAATAACCTGTAGTTTTTGCAGCAAATTCTTGCCCCTTAGGACCTGTTACAAATTTTATATATTCCCAAGCTGCTTTCATTCTTTCAGGGTCTTTTGTCATGATGACAGCTGCATTACCACCTGTAGGTAATAAACCATCTTCATTCCATACTGCAAAGGTTGTAGATCTAAGATCAAATTTACCGCCAACTTTTTTCTTAAGAGACGTAGCAGCTGCAGGTGAAGTTGCAAAAAATCCCATATTTCCTTCAGTAAATGCTGTCACCATTTGTTTATAAACACCATCAGGGTCATAACCCCCTTCATCATGCCACCTTTTTAACAAAGTTAAAGCTTTAATCCCATGATCATTTTCATTAAAAGTAACTTTATCTCCAGCATTTTTATCAAGCAATCGACCACCTTGAGAGGTTATTAGCATTTGCCATCCCCAATCATCTCCGTGAAGCAACCAACCTCCAAACGCTGTTATATCATTATCTCTTAGTTTTTTTGCAAGACCCATTACGCCATCCCAAGTATGGAAGTCTTCTTCTTTACCACCAACTTTAGTAATTAATTCATGGTTATAATAAAATTGGTACAAAGATGCATTGAATGGAATTCCATATTGCACACCATCAACCTTACCATTACCTAAAATTGCCGGTGAGTAATTTTCATCAACCCAACCATCTTTTTCTGTATCAAATAAATCCTGAAAATTTACAATTTGGTCTCTAGCTTCTAAAGCTCTTGCTAAAGATGGTAATTGATTAAAAGCTTGAAATGCACAATCAGGTAACGTCTTTGTTACTGACGCTCTCATTAATTTTATATGAATATCGCCATAGTTCTTAGCTGGTGACTGATATTCAACTTCAATTTCAGATTGCATTTCATTAAATAATTTCGCAAGTGGTACATGTTGCTTTGTATATCTCCCACCATCCGCAAGACATGTAATTTTAATTTTAGCTTCGACTACACCTGCATAACAAACTAGTATGGCAAATATAGCTATAAAATACTTTTTTATAAAATTCATAATATTATTACCTCCTAAAGATTATTAAATTATTAATTATTTTAGTCATTTATTGAATATGTGTAATTTGTTTCTTAATAAGTTTTATACCATAGTGCGTATGGATTGGATATAATAAATCTATATTAATTATTATAAAACTGATTTATATTAACAAAT
>CACAIE010000036.1 GCA_902532475.1 uncultured SAR116 cluster alpha proteobacterium | reverse complement strand
CACCGATCTCAAAAGAGAGGCGCAACAGGCTGGGCGGTTCCTACAAATGGTTGTCGAGTACAAGCATAAGATCGGGTTCCAAGGACAGATCCTGATAGAACCCAAACCGCAGGAACCCTCAAAGCATCAATATGACTACGACGTTGCGACCGTCTACGGGTTCCTTCGGCGCTTCGGTCTTGAGGGCGAGGTGAGGGTAAATATTGAAGCGGGTCATGCAATCCTTGCGGGTCATAGTTTCGAACATGAAATCGCTCTAGCCAATTCAATGGGAATATTTGGTTCGATTGACATGAACAGAAACGACTACCAGTCCGGTTGGGACACAGACCAGTTTCCCAACAACGTGCCCGAAGTCATGATGGCTTACTACGAGATCCTTAGGGGTGGGGGCTTCGCTTCTGGAGGCACAAACTTCGACGCAAAAATTCGCCGTCAATCCTTGGGCCCGGCGGATCTGATCCTTTCGCATGTGGGAGCAATGGATGTTTGCGCAAGGGCGCTCAAATCCGCTGCCGCTCTCCTCGAAGACGGTTTGATCGAAAATGAACGAGCAAAACGGTATGCCGGTTGGGACACTCCATCCGCAAAAAAGATGCTAGCGGAAGAGACGTTGTCATCGATTTCGGATCGGATAATTGCGGAGAACATTTCTCCGGAACCACGGTCTGGCCGGCAAGAACGCCTCGAGAATGCCGTTAATCGGTTTGTATGATTCAATTGCTCCAACGCAAGACGGGCTCAATCACCGGCACCGAAAGCGGACATTCGAGAAAGAGGTGTGAACGGCTGTTTGTGGTCCGCAAAGCGGTCGTTCAGGCAGAGTGTAGTTGCGTACTAAAGTAAAAGACTACGCAATAACAGAAGGCGAAAAACTTTATATGCAAATTAGAAGTGATATTGAAAAAGGTATTAAGTACTGCGCTATAACAGTTAAAGAAGCACTAGAAGAATACTTAAAGTATCAACAAAACGTGTTGGCGAAGGCGACTTTAACATAAGTTCCTGCGGTTGTATTCTTCTTAACACTTCAAAGATTTCTAATAGCTGGCCTAACAGGTGATGCTGTTAAAGAATAGGATGAAAAATAAGAAATGAAAGGAATTATAAAATGATGAAGGTCGGGGTAATTGGGTGTGGAAATATTGCAGATACCTACTTTCATAGTGCTAAAAATTTTTTTAATAATTTTGAAATAATTGCTTGTGCTGATTTATACCCGGAGGCATCTAAGCGTTCTGCTGAAAAATATAATATAAAAAATCTATCTGTAGAAGAATTATTGTTAAATTCAGAAATTGAATTAATAATTAATCTCACAATACCAGATGCACATTTTGAAGTTTCAAAATCAATTTTAAATTCAGGAAAACATTCTTATTCAGAAAAACCTATTGCAATTGAATTTGCGGATGGAAAGGAATTATTAAAAATTGCCAAATCAAAAAATTTGTATGTCGGCAGCGCGCCGGATACTTTTCTTGGCGCAGCAATACAAAAGTCAAAAGAAATAATTGAAGAAGGAAGTATTGGAGACATAGTTTTAGGAAGCATTTCAATGGGAGTAGCAGGTCATGAGATTTGGCATCCAAATCCCGATTTTTATTATAAATATGGAGGTGGTCCGATATTGGATATGGGCCCATATTATTTTTCTGCATTAGTGAATTTGTTAGGGCCAGTAAAAAGTGTTTATAGTCAATCAAGAACAGTCTTTTCCCAAAGAGAAATTGGAAGTGGAAATAGAAAAGGTGAAAAAATTGATGTTGATATTCCAACAACATTAGTATCTCAAATTGAATTTAATAGCGGTGCTCTCATAGATTCCTTCTTTTCATTCGATGTTTACAAACATAATAAATCTCACATTGAATTATATGGTACCAAAGGTGCAATTAATGTCCCTGATCCAAGTTATTTTGGTGGGGAAATAAAAATTTGTACTGAAAAAAACTCAGATTGGAAAACTATAAAAACAGATGACATGAATTTAGGTAGATTAGATGCTAATCGAATAGGTGGAGAAAAAAATTATAGAGGTATAGGAGTTTCTGAAATGATTGATTCTATTATAAATAATAAAGAAAATAGATGTAGTGGTGAATTAAGTCTTCATGTTTTAGATATTATGCAATCAATCATTAAATCTGCAAAAGTTGATCAAAAAATAAACTTAGAAAGTAGTGCGAAAGTTCCAGATTCTTTTCTAGATAGTGAGAATAATAAATTTATATAAAATTTTGGATGTGGCTTCGGGCACTCTTAGCAAATCCGAAGCATTAGGCTTGGGAGATCACGAATTCGTGCCGTGGCAAGTCGGCGCGGTGATGAAACAGGAAAACAAAATAGATGACACAAGATTACTTTAAATACGAAGGTGAAGCCACACGATACACCTCATTTCCTTTAGGTGGAATTGGTGCTGGCTCAATTGGAATTGGAGCTGACGGGCGATTGAGGGATTGGGAAATCCACAATAGACCAGCAAAGGGAAGTCTAAATGGTTTCACACACTTTGCTATCAAAGCAATGCGGGGTGACGAACTCGTAGATATCCGAATATTGAATGGCGAGTACAAGGGGAACGCCGCAGGCGAATTGCAAGGCACCCAACACAATACCTTTGGATTTGGACCTCAGCGTGAAACCATGGCTGGATTTCCATGGTTTGAAAAGACTTCTTTAACAGGGCCATATCCTGTAGCCGAGTTAAACTTTGAGGATAAACGGTTTCCAGGAAATGTAAAAATGGAGGCTTTCTCCCCATTTGTTCCTTTGGATTCGCGACTTTCGTCAATGCCAGCAGCACACTTCGAATTCGAAATCACAAACGATG
Source organism: uncultured SAR116 cluster alpha proteobacterium (assembly GCA_902532475.1). Lineage (GTDB taxonomy): Bacteria > Pseudomonadota > Alphaproteobacteria > Puniceispirillales. The sequence goes on along the minus strand of CACAIE010000036.1, from coordinate 11,277 downwards.
GCGAAGAGGCACTAGACTATGTTCTCTACGGCTGCATCGGCTTCCCATTCGATGACGCTGCGGTCGAAACAAAAACTGGTGACCAAACTAGTTTGATAGGTCGTGCTGTCTGCAAGAAGACGTCTGTTGACTATGGCGAGGTCTGCATGGCTACAGACCACACAGACACTAGTTACCAAAGAAATACATTCCGCGGCAGCTGGTTCGATACCATGGAAGTGTATTGGCAAGATATTTCCGCGCCGGGCAAACTTAACGATCGGTTCTATGGTGTGGATGGTGAAAAAGCTATCGACATTCCACGGAGAAACTCCGAGCATGGGGTGCTCGCGAGTCATTTCACCTTGCAACCAGGACAATCCAAACGGGTCCGTTACGTTATTTCTTGGTTTGTCCCTAACGCCACCAAGTATTGGGAAGGACAGTCTGAGTTGCTCGAGGAGCCAAAACCGGTTTCAGAAGTTTGGACTAACTATTATGCGGGCGAATGGTCTGATGCCCACGATGTGGCCCAGGAAGCATTCGGGAAGTGGGACTACGCTATCGGTCGCACCAAACGCTTGAAAGAGCTGTTGGAGAACACGTCTGCGCCAGTAGAAGTAATCGATGCGATTTCAGCCAATCTCTCGATTATAAAAACTGTGACAACAATGCGTCTTCAGGACGGTACATTTTATGGTTGGGAAGGTTGTCATCCCAACGAAGGATGTTGCGAAGGTTCCTGTACTCACGTGTGGAACTACCAGCAGGTATTACCGTTCCTGTTTCCTGACCTTGAGCGTTCGATGCGCGAAGCCGATTATACTTACAATCAAGTGCCAGAAAGCGGTGGTATGGCATTCCGCTTAAAGCTCCCGTTGGGAATCGGGATAGGCTTGGCGCGTCCTTGCGTGGATGGCCAAATGGGCAACGTCCTAAAAACATATCGCGACTATAAGTTATTTGGAGAAATTGAGTGGCTAAAGAAAATATGGCCGGCCACAAAAGCAGCGTTGGAATACGCATGGCATCCGGAAAATTACGACAAATGGGATCCCGATCAGACGGGAGTGATGACTGGGCGCCAACACCATACGTTGGATATGGAGTTGTTTGGTCCCAACAGTTGGTTGAATGGGTTTTATTTGGCCGCGCTATTGGCAGGTGCCGAAATGGCGGAGGCAATCGGAGACCCTGAAGCAGCAAAGCTTTACCGAGGTATCTACGAGCGTGGTCGATCGTGGACTAACGAAAACCTATTCAATGGTGAGTATTTCATCCAACAGATTGACTTGGAAGACAAAAGCATCCTCGAAAAGTACAACACGGCTAAGGGTCATGTACACATTTTCAACGCTGATAAGCCGGATATACACGGCATGTACTGGTCGAACGAGACTGCCGAAATTAAGTACCAGATAGGCGAAGGATGCGAGATCGACCAAGTTTTGGCCGGATGGCACGGCGCGCTTTATGGTCTTGAACCGGTTTTTGACAACGAAAAATTCAAGAAAGCCGTTCTTTCAATCTACAAGTACAACTTCAAACCACGTTTGGGCGATACCGTGAATCCATGCCGTGTTTTTGGAATGGGCGATGAAGCAGGCACGATCATGTGCGCATGGCCTGACAACGTGCGTCGGCCTCGTATCCCTGTGCCGTACTCACAAGAAACCATGCATGGTTTTGAATATGCGTTTGGTACTCAGCTTATGATGATTGGCGAGTTGGAAAAGGCGTATGAAGTCTTCAAAGCGGTACGCGACCGTTATCGTGGTGACAACCGCAATCCATGGAATGAAATCGAATGTGGTTCAAACTATGCTCGTTCGATGGCGTCCTTCGCCGCGCTGCTAATACTGGCCGGATTTGAATTTGACGCTGCACAGAAAACTATGGGCTTCAAGCCGATCACCGGTGAAGACGGAACCTACAACTCTCTCTGGTCCAACGGTCAATCCTGGGGATCGATCAAGATCGGATCGGATGGAGCCACGCTCACGGTAGAGGGCGGACAGCTTGAACTAACCGAACTGAAGATTTGCCATGCGACTTTAGATATTGAAGCATTACAAATGGCAGGCGCATCAATCGCTGACGGCGATTTCGCGATATTGACTGCAGGTCAATCGCTGCGCGTATTGGATGGAGGCTTCGAACTGCCTTCAAATAACGAAACCAAGCATCATCATCAGGAGGATGATGAAAGAATCTTAACTTTTTAATAGCAACCGCTATAACAGTTAAAGAAGCAGTAGAAGAATACTTAAAGTATCAAAAAACACGTGCTGGCGAAGGCGACTTTAACATAGTTGAAGGAAGATACAGAACAATAGTAGACACGCAAATGCGTACGTTTTTAGACTATGTAAGAAAAGACGATAAAATAAACGTATTAAACGAAAGTACGTGGCCTACCCCCGCAACCAACTCTTTGAATTTATAAGGCTCGCTTATCATATCCTCCAGGTCATACAATCAAAAAACCAAATTTAGGTTTTCTTTATCCACTCACCATTTATAACCATGGCCTCAGCGCAGATTTTTTTGTCACCTATAATTCTTGACTCGGTGCTATCTACATAGTCAAAAGAACCCTTTTTGATCTTTAGAATTGAGACATCGCCCTCTGAGCCAATCTTTAAGTTTCCCAATGATGACCGGCCCAAAATATTAGCTGCATTTTGAGTGGACGAACGAATAACCTCAACCAAAGGCATTCCTAAATTATAAAATTTGGATAAGGTTGTGACCTGATTATACACTGGTCCGTCAATGCAAAGGCGATGAATATCAGAAGAAATTGTATCTGGATAAAAGTTTTGAGCAAGCATTTTCCTGGCTATATCAAAAGAAAATGACTTACTGCCATGCCCGATATCAAAATATACTCCACGAGACCTCGCCAACAAAACTTCAGGCATTATCTTTCCGGTTTTATCTAAAGGAGAATTTAAAAAACCGCGAAAACAATGAGTCAGTATATCACCTGGTCTCAAACTCTTTACAACTTCACTGTAAGTGGGTGGCGGCTCATCAATATGCACCATAATTGGTAAGTTACAAGCACCTCCGACTTTTAAAGCCACTTCTAAGGGTCTTATTCCGTTTGAACCTGATGTCCACTTTCCAAGTCTTACCTTTATTCCTACGATAATATCCTTATTAGCATTTGCTACTTCAATCGCAGTTTCAGGATCCATTAATCGCATTTCTTCACTTTCTCCGAACATAACTTTATCTGAAAAAGCAAAAATTCCCGCATGAGATACATGAAGATAGATAAGAATTCTTGCACGAGATTTTTCGATTACATGTTTTTTAAAACCATAAAAATTTCCTGGACCTACAGAACCGGTATCAACTAATGTACTAATGGCGCTAGAATTGGAATAAGAGTCTGCATCTATACCAATTGAGGTTCCTCCCCAGTAAACATGGGTGTGCATATCAATAAGACCAGGCGTCACTATTGAACCACTTAAATTTTTTACTTGAACTTCTTTAGAACGGGGTATCCCATTTTCAAGTGCCGCAATCTTTCCATTGCGAAAAGCAATATCCTTCATTTCATTTATCCCTTGTTCGGGATCTATGATGTGAGCGTTGCTTAGAATTAAATCAAAGTCCTCCATCATGAATTTCCTTTGCAGTAAAATAATTTACTTTAAGTTCGTGAACTAATAATTGTTTTTTCACTGAACCTCTATAAGTAAATCTTGATCCTATTCCCACAACCAATTAATTGATTGCATGTCGCATGGAGCCTAAAACGCGTGCGGATCTCGGTTCCAGTTCTTGTAAATCAGATAACGTGCGTTGCTACGGCCGATTGCACCAAACCATTGCGGGCAGTAAGGACCCATCCAGATGATGTCTCCTTTTTCAACCGGATACCAGCAGTCGTCTAGTCGGTAGATACCTCCGCCATTGAGAAATAGCAACCCGTGCTCCATGAAATGGGTTTCGACATAGGGCAGCGATGCGCCGGGCGAGAAATCCATGATGTTGAATTCGCAATCGTAGGTTAAGTTTTCGGGGATCAGTTTTTTTAGCATCAACATGTCGTCGCCCTTCATCGGGACAGCGGTCAGTTTCTTTGCATTGGCTACATGCAGTGTCGGGGAAGGCTGACCTTCAAGCTGGACGAACGGACGCTCCAGAACGATCAGTCGGGTGTCGATCTTAGCGTTTATCTGGTAGTTGCGGTCATTAGGCAGAAAGGCATAACCTTCTTGTTGCAGTTTGTGGATAGTGCCTTCGATTGACAATTCCACTTCGCCGTCTAAGACAAAAATAAAACGTTCCATTCCTTCTAGGGGAGGGTGTGCGATCGATCCAGCGGGCATGTGGGCAAAAAACTGGGAAAACTTGGCACCCATCTGTGGCGCGATCACAATTACCAAGTCGATGCCCGGCCAGTTTGGCAAAGTTGTTCGCTCGTGACTGTCATGACTCATTAAAGCATGGTTATCACGGAATTTTGAGCGGCTCTCACCAATTTTCTGTCTCATATTTAGGTCTCTTTTTATGGATAATCTGAAAAGTAAAATGGATGAACGATCCGCCAGTGTCAAGAAATATCCACGCGACGGCAAGCCCACGCATCCTCGTGAGATTGCACATAGTTCAGAAACTTTTCCAGAGCAGAAAGTCATCCTGGCTTTTCTGCGATGCGGCAATGAAAAACCTACTGACACCATCTGCTGGGTTCGGGCACTTTCGGCGTAAAGCGACATCTTAACAGGTCCAACAAAAGCCAGACATCCACATGACTGACTTATTTATAGCGTTCAATGGCTAGGTTGCGCTGTCCTTGCAGCGCCGTCAACCCCAACGCCCTCGGGCAGATAGGTTTCGGAAGCGTGGCGCCGTATCACCAATTAGATCGCGAGAGGGATGAGTCCGTGAGGGTGGAATTGCTCCATATTTCACTCCTCATTGGGGATTACGGCAGCTCCCTGCGAGCTGAGCCAGTCGCCTAAAGCAGCGCGCTCGATGTTGGTCATTTTTGTCAAATTCCCCGGAGGCATGAGATCAGCTGCTATGGTTTGAGTGTAAATCTGGTCTTTACGGACCAGAATTTGAGCTAGGGTTTCAAAGCGAACGCCACCAGGCGCGCTGGCAAAACCTTTCTGCGTCGGCACCGCCGCATGACAAACCGAACAGCGTGTCTGGATGATATTGTAAACTTTGAGATCGGTCTCGTTTAGATCGCTCAAATTCTGCACGCTGGTCGTTGGCGGGACATAGCTGAGTGCGATACCGCCGCAGAGCAGACAAAAGGCCAGCAAGGCCAAGGATGGTTTGTTCACGTCCGTGGCCAGCTTGATGTTGCGGTAGTGACGTATGGTAAAACCACTTCCCATTACAAGTACCAGGATTAGCCAAGACCAGTTGTTAGCCGAACCCAGGGGAAAATGCACGCTGACCATCGAGAATAATACGGGCAGGGTCATGTAATTGTTATGTTGCGAGCGGCGCTTCGCTAGCTTGTGGAAATTCAGATTGACTGGCTCAAATTTTTTGACTTGCTTGCGCATCTTGATGTGATTGGGAATGATCTGAAAATATACGTTGGCCGCCATCGCTGTACCCAGCGCTGAACCGACATGGACAAAGGCCGCGCGGGGACTAAACACCCAAGTGGACAGGTAGCTAAGGATGGTAACGACAACGATCATACAAACCAGAACAACGGTGTCATCGTCGGTGCTCTTGCACAGGAAGTCATAGATTAGCCAGGGTACGACAAGAATTAGGGCGCTGACCATGATCGCACTTAGCGGTGTCATCAGCGGTTCGATTGTATCGACGAGATAAACATCCGCACCCAACCAATAGATATGGAACATCAAAAACAACCCAGTCAGAAACGTCAACTGCGCCGGGCCCGAATGCGCCAGAGTGCGTGGATTGTCCTCGGTAGGCCAGAACCGTTCATGATAATAAAAGCTACCACCATGTATTTCGTGCACTTCACCGACCACATTTGGTTTTAAGGTTTTCGACTTTGGAGGTCTTTCCGAAAGATCTAGCCAGTTGAAGTAAAATGATGTGCCGATCCAAGTGATGGCTGCAAGAATATGCCCCCAACGTCCAATGTACCCGAGCCATTCCATTAAAATATCCATTGCCAGCACCTATTTTCGATCTATTTTGGAACCAAAGGCCTTGAACATTTTGGTGAGATTTTCAGGCAATCCGACTAATTTTTTGGAAGGAGGAAAAGCAAGGCTTCCCGAAGTAGGTTTACGCAAGTTGAGCGCGTGCAACATCTTGAGTTGGTTCACGCCTGCCACAACACCATCAACGATGGGTAAGCAGACACGGTCACGAAGTTCTTCTGCGATCCCGGCAAACACAGCCCCCGTCAACACGATCGCTTCAGCACGAATGGTTTGTGTAGATTCTTCAATTTTATCGATCAGCTTTGGGATGACAATTCTTGTATCTTCCAGCTCTTTCTGGCTTAGAGGGGGTAGCGAAATGACACCGGCACAGCGCAGTTTCCAACCGTAATACTCTACCAATTCCTCATAGAGGGGCACCGCACGATCTCCGAATGTCAACAACGCAAAACGACGGGAGACAGACATTGCCGCTGACATACCCGCTTCGCTTATGCCGACCACCGGAATGTCGAGTATCTCTCGTAACACATCCAGTCCGGAATCAAAGGAAATGGCTAATAGAACCCCGTCGCAACCTTCCGCATGTTCGGCGGCAATTGTCATGACCTCCTTGGAAGCCAAGGCACATTCAGCCCGAGTCCCAATGATCGGACTGCCAGAGCGCCCGGTTACTCCGACAAACTCGAACCCGCTTCCCGCGGCATCGGCAGCCACCTGGCACACTTTATCTGTCACGAACTGGCTTGTGTTTGGATTAATAACAAGTATTTTCATAGCAATCTTCCCATATTAGCAGTATATTTATGCGTGGTCACCATCGTTCACTACGGCTTCCGTCTCCTTGAAATCCAGTACTAGGTTGTCGTAGCTTGTGTTCCGATCAAGATATTTTCCAAAACACTAGAAGATTCCACTAATACGAAATGCTGGTGAACCATACCGATACCGTTTGAAATTGCCTCTGAAGGAGAACTCAATGCAAGCGGTTTGTCATTGATGTAAATCGTGTTCTCTTCCTGATGATGGACCACGTAGATGCATTCAGCGATAGTGGATTTCCCAGCACCGTTTTCGCCCAGAAAGCAGTGAATTTCGCTGGGCAATACGTCGAAACAGAGGTTGTCATTTGCGACTACTTGATGGAAGCATTTTGTGATGTTTTCAACTTTCAGAAATGGTCGCATTCAGGTCCTCTCCCTTACACCTGCTGCGCAACACTTAGGGTTGCGGTCTTTGCTCCACACTCTAGTAGTCACTTCTGCTGCAGGTCTTTTTTGATGAAGTTAATTTTCAAGCCTTCAAACATACATCAGCATTGTATATATTTCTACAATTTTTTATGATATGTCCACAACAACTTTGTTTCCAGGATAGAAATTTTCTAATTTGGTCGATTTCACTCCTTAAAGCAAGTCATCGCAATGGATTGATAGCCCATCCGCTCATTATATTCGGACCGAAATGCGCTCAACAAGTTTCCAAAGGAATTTTTCGCATTTGACAATTTGGTCATGCGTTAGGAACTCATCCGCTTTGTGAGCCTGGTCAATGGAGCCAGGACCACAAATAATGGTCGGGATACCTGCATCTTGAAAGTGACCGGCCTCGGTACCGAATCCGACGCACGTGGATGAGTTGTGACCTGAAAGAGATTTGGCCATTTCCATGACTTCACTATCTTCAGATGTGTTGAACGCCAAACAACCGGGCACAAATTCCCATTTGAAGCCGGCATTCGGGTCGGTGGTCTTCATTTCAGGTTCAATGTATTTTTCAACATAGGCGCGGCATTCGTCAACATAGTCCATCGGATTTTCGCCCGGGAGGTAACGAATGTCGAAATCAAAGCTGCATTGCGCAGCCACAATGTTAACTGCGGTTCCACCTTGCACCACGCAGGTCTGAATAGTAGTATAGGTAGGTTCTTCGAAGGCACTATTGTGCGGGCCTTCATCGCGTTGCCGGCGCTGAATCTGCTTCATTTTGGCAATGGCCTCGGCAGCAGCCTCAACCGCATTCACACCCAGATGGGAGATACCAGAGTGGACTGGCAGGCCGGTAACGGTTATATGGCCACCAATTTTCCCTTTGTTGGCGCGGATCAGGCCCATACTGGATGGCTCTCCAACGATGCATGCCAGTGGTGCAATGCTGCGATTTTTTAAGTCTTCCAAAAGCAGTGGTACACCAAGGCAGCCTATCTCTTCGTCAAAGGACATCGCCAAATGAATAGGTGTGTGCAATTTGAGGTCAGCAAAGACAGGCGCAAAAGCAGTTGCAATGGCTAGAAAGCCCTTCATGTCACAAACACCACGTCCCACTACACTGTCACCCCGTTTAGCAAGCGTGAACGGATCACTTGTCCAGATCTGATCTTCGCAAGGCACGACATCGGTGTGACCGGACAAGACGATGCCTGGCTTATCCTTAGGACCAATCGTCGCAAAGAGGTTTGCCTTTTCTCCTGTTTCGTCATGTGTGAGAATTGACTCAATACCAAGGTCGGCCAGGTAGTCCCTCACAAAATGGATGAGCGGCAGATTAGAATTACGGCTAATTGTGTCAAAGCCAATAAAGCGCTCGATCATCGGGATCGAAAAGAGTGGATCAGTCATGTTTTTCTCCGTTCATGAACCTCGGTAGCAGGAATATCCCCACGGAGTGACCAGCAGGGGGATATGATAATGTTGGGTTGGGTCATTTATGCAAAACCTGACTATTGCCAAGGGAAAGAAAGGCTTTAGCCCTGCCGCCTCGTAAAATGATGAAAGATCGAAAAGCAGTTCGTACGTACCGGCAACCAGTGATCCAGGGGAGGCCAGCCATTCGGGTGTACGGCCTTCCTCTGTTGTCGTCATCTTGGAAACGGTATTGCCATCTGGTACAATCAATTCGACCGGAAGTCCACCAGCACCAATGCCTCGTGCGATATCAATGACGTGAACTGTGACCCCTGGGCCTATACTCCCTGGTGCAGGGGCCTGACCTGTTGGTATATCACCTAGTAGAGTAGCAGAAGGAGAGCCACCACTTGCTGGTCGATGAGGCGGTGCCCCGCGATAGGTAGAAAATCCGAATGGGGACGCAATCAAAGGCACGTGGTGGTGCGCCAATGTATCGTCGATATCGAAAATAACGGGAACATCACCAAGAAAATCATTCCTGGTTTTAAAGTCTATCCGGTAACGGCCGGGGGTTGCATTGCTGCTACTCAGTAAAGGGCGAGGCAACCGCCCCTCAGCTGTAGTGATGAATTCACCTAAAAAGTCTAACTTTTCGCCCTGGATTCGGTAAATTTTTAGCTCCATTCCACCAGCCGGTCGGCCAGTAGAGGTATCCAGAACATGTGTTGTTAAGCATGCGTCCTCAGTTTGGAGATCGGATGGTTGGTCAGAGGTGTTTTGCATAGTGACAAGCTACATAAAATTGACATATTGTCTACTATATTTTATCTTTTTGCGTGCAACTATTCTTTGAGTTCGTATTGTTAATCAAGCGTTATTCTAATCAAACCAAAAGGTGAATTAATATGAGTCGTCCGGCAGCGGACGCAGCAGAACTAAAATTATACAATGAAATCAGGCGTGTAATTGCAGAGCGAAGATGGAAGCCTGGGATCAAGTTAACCGAAGATACTCTGTCTTCGTTGTTCAAAGTAAGTCGAGCGCGCGTAACTACAATCAGGATCAACCGATGGACGATCTGTTTGAATTTGAGGTTGAAGTGAACAAGGAAGACCGTGAGGTGATCGAGCCTGCTCTACCCGTGCATGTCCCTCTGGATCCCAAAGAAGAATACCACATCCACGCCGACCGATGGTCGATTTTCTGTCGGCGCAAACTGTCAAAATACGATATGGGCCTCGATGTCGATCGTGTCGTTCCAGATTGAGTAATGACGTTTCGGACACCGTTTTCACTTGGGGGTCAACGGGATTAAACAAATTTAATATCCAATATTTTCAGAATTTTTCAGAATTTCCCCTCCAGTTCTTTGAAAGGCTCTCGCATGTCACTATTGCGATAGCGAGACACCCTCACCGTGCGGTAAGGCAGATCCATGATCATGCTTCCTCCCTTTTTATAAATCCACTCAAACCTCTAGCATTGATCTTATTGGGCACTGTTTATTTTAAATCAGCATTTAAACTATCCACAGTATTAGTTGATTAGGCCTCCCGATTTTAATCATCTACCCGATACCAGATCATTAGACATTATGTTAAAGCCCTTATCAGTTCGATGGCGCTTACCTTGTTCTGCGAACATTTCAGATATAAATGTTCCAGACTTTATCGCATCAGAAATGCTTTAGGACCAGTATTTCCTATGAGTATCCAGAATTTCTGTTTCCAATTCTTCGAAAGGTCCACGCACGTCAATATTGCGACGGCCAGAAGCGATCACAGTGCGGCACGGCAGATCCATAGTCATGTTTTCCGGATGATCACCAGTGATTTCGCCAAGGGCGTGTTCGGTGGTACCAAATACGATGGCTCCGATCCCCGCCCAGTAGGCAGAACCCGAACACATACAGCACGGCTCGACCGACGTATAAAGCGTGCAACCAGAAAGAAATTCAGGAGAATATTTGCGCGCCGCAGCGCGTGCCAGATTGGTTTCTGCGTGGCCGGGTCCTCCATCGGTTGGAAAGCCGTTCCCCTCTTCAAGCAACACATCATCATCAGAACCCACTAAAATGCAGCCAAATGGGTGTGCACCTTCTTCTTGGGAACGTGCAGCAACCTCAATTGCCTTGCGAAGAAATTCGACATCTTTTTTTCTTTGGTTTGACACATCTTGCTCCCGAAAAAACTGTTGTAGACAATATAGGTTTATTTTGCAAACTATGTAAATGAAAAAAATTGGGAGAGCCAAAATGAACAATTTACAATCCTCAAGAATGGGGCCTGCCAATTCGGTGTTGCTCATCGTTGATGTCCAGGAACAGCTTGCCCCGGCAATCCAAGGAATTGAAGGTATTATAATGCGCAACAAGGTGTTGATTGAGGCTGCCAATCGGTTTTCTGTGCCCATTTTGATAACGGAACAGAACCCAAAAGGACTTGGCCATACCGACCCATCACTCACTGAACTCGCTCAGAATGTAAAAATCTATGAAAAAATCCACTTCGGCGCAACCGACGAACCAGATTTTTGTACTC
>CACAIE010000035.1 GCA_902532475.1 uncultured SAR116 cluster alpha proteobacterium | reverse complement strand
CTATCAGGGTGGGGCTGAATTAGATTTTGAATTCTCAACAATAACAAGAGAAATGGTATTAATGATACAGGGATTAATAATCCTTTTTTCAGGCGCTTTAGCTTACATGTACAATCCAATTGTAGAAAAAATTTTAATCAAGTTAATTGGTGAAGAGAAAGATTAATGGAGTATTTTTTTCTTATTTTATCAACTTTAGACTCTACATTAAGAGTAGCTACACCATTAATTTTATGCGCTATGGCTGGTATTTTTTCAGAACGAAGTGGAATAATAGATATTGGTCTTGAAGGTAAAATGCTGGCCGCTGCATTTGCCGCAGGGGCCATGGCGTTTGTGTCTGGATCAGCATGGATAGGCCTATTGGCAGGTATATCTATATCGATGTTAGCTTCCCTCATCCATGCTTTTGCTTGTGTCACACATAGAGGCGACCAAGTCATTAGTGGACTTGCAATAAACATACTTGCTTCAGGCTTGACCGTAGTCTTAGGTATAGCTTTTTTCCGTCAAGGTGGTCAAACCCCTCACCTAAGCAATTCTGGAAGATTTATGTCAATAGACTTTCCATTCTCAGAAAGCATATCAACATTTCCTTTTTTAGGGCCCATATATAGCGACCTTATTGGTGGGCATAACTTGTTAGTATATTTAGCTTTTCTATCGGTGCCTCTTACTTATTACGTAATATACAAAACCAGATTTGGATTAAGGTTAAGGGCAGTAGGAGAAAAACCAATGGCAGTCGACACTGCTGGTATCTCTGTAACTTGGCTCAGATATAGAGCAGTTCTTTGTGCTGGGTTGTTATGTGGTATTGCTGGCGCTTATTTAGCAATTGCGCATGGGGCTAGTTTTGGAAGAGAAATGAGTGCGGGGAAAGGTTATATAGCACTAGCAGCAATGATCTTTGGTAAATGGCAGCCAAGGAATACACTCCTTGCTTGCCTCCTATTTGGTTTTCTTGAGGCTATATCAGATCGACTTCAGGGAGTTCCGTTGCCCTTTATTGGTGAAATTCCTGTTCAGTTAATGCAAGGATTACCTTATATACTAACTGTAGTTTTATTAGCTGGTTTCATTGGCAAAGCAGTTGCTCCTGCTGCTATTGGACAACCATATATTAAGGAACGTTGAATTGAAATTAGATAACTCTACGACTAATAATCTTTACATCAAAGCTTCAAAAATTATGGAGGCAGCATATGTGCCCTACTCTAAATTTAAAGTTGGAGCAGCCATTCTCGATGAGAATGATAATTATCATGTTGGTTGCAACGTTGAGAATGCTGCTTATCCAATAGGAAATTGTGCTGAAGCTTCTGCTATATCATCAATGATAATATCTAAAGGAACTAAAATAATTGCAATTGCTGTAACAGGTTATGGTGATATGCTATGCACTCCATGCGGTGGATGCAGGCAAAGAATTAGAGAATTTTCTTCACTAAATACTCCTATAATAATTGGCAATGAAAAAAAAATACAAAAAATATTTACCTTAAATGACCTGTTACCATATTCCTTTGGTCCAGAAAATTTAAATAACTAATAACTTTTACTTTAGAGGAACGATCTTGGAAAAAGAAAAACAAAATAGACCCAAACATTTTGACTGTAATAATAACAACGAAATTTCAACTGCTATGCTGTCTTTCTGGCAGAATAATGGATTTTTAATTATTGATGATTTCTACAGCGAAAATGACTGCAACAATCTTAAAGAACATGCAAATAAGTTAATTGACCAATTTAACCCTGAAGAAAAAATCATTTTTTCAACTACTAATCAAGAGCACGCTAGTGAAGAGTATTTTAAAAACTCAGCTGATAAAATAAGTTTTTTCTTTGAGGATGGAGCTTTTGATAATGATGGAAATTTAAATCAAGATAAAAAGTTATCCATTAACAAAATTGGACATGCAATGCATGATTTAGATCCGATATTTGATAAGTTCTCCAGGAAAAAATCCTTAGCTATGTTATCTAACGCTCTGGGCATTGAAATGCCTTTACTCGTTCAAAGCATGTATATATGCAAGCAACCAAAAATTGGTGGAGAAGTAACGTACCATCAGGATAGCACCTTTCTTTATACTGAGCCTGAAAGTTGTGTCGGTTTCTGGGTGGCAATAGAAGATGCTACAATAAATAATGGATGCATGTGGGCTTCAGCTGGAGGTCATAAAGAACCATTAAGAAGTAGGTTTAAAAATATTGGTGGTGAATTTAAAATGGTTAGCCAAAATGACACTAAGTTTCCGGATGCAAACGTCCCCTTAGAAGCTAAAGCTGGCACTTTAATAGTATTACATGGCAGATTACCACATTTATCTGGACCTAATAACTCAAGCATATCAAGGCACGCTTATGCGTTACATGTTGTGGATGGAAGAGCAAAATATTCAAACTATAATTGGTTGCAAAGAAGTAGAGATTTTGCATTTAAAGGCTTTTAAATAATAAAGATTTTAAATAAAATTATTTTTTTATTTCTCAGGGTTGCACTAAATTTTTATAAAGTTTATATAATCAAAATATAAATATGCCGGTATAGCTCAGTTGGTAGAGCAGTTGATTTGTAATCATCAGGTCCCGAGTTCGAATCTTGGTGCCGGCACCATTAAAATCAATGGGTTAGCTTATTAGATCTAATCCTTTTTGTTTCTGGGGAAGCACGGAGGAAACATTATTGTTTCAAATGATCAATTATTTTCAAATGTTGGCATAAAGAATTTACCATTTCCATCCATTTGCTAACTATCTCCGGCGAGTCAGGTGTTGATGAAACTCCTGATATTAATGCTCCAGATTTTATTAATTCAACAGCCTTGGCTACAGGTATTGATACTAATCTAGCCATAGCCGTGCTTTCATCAGTTCCCCAAGCATCTAAAACGTATGTTTTATGATACAGTGGATTGTTATTTTTTTCGGCCTTCAAAGAGACGCAAAGGATAACTCTGTCTGGCTCACCTTTGTCATATGCATTTTCCTTCCAAAAATTATCTGACATTTCCTTAAGTCTTGTATCTCCTTCAGGAAAGGAAAGACTTTCAATTTCTTTAAACACACCTGACCAAGCATCTGCCCAACCTTGCAATCTTAGTGTTCCTCGTACAAATTGATTTATGTTCCACTCTTGATTAAAATTGTATTGTGAAATGAATGGCAGGCTATCACGATTTGGATATACCTCGAATTCTTCAGGTTTAGGAAGTGGAGCAACATAACTTGTTATTGCATCCCATGGACGTTCTACATTCCATTCCCTTCCGTTTTTAATTGATTTAGAAGGGGATTTGAGGGCTTTCAACACACCAGCTGGTGACCAGCTGAATTTATACCGAAAAGGGTTAGGAATTTTAGGCACACCACCGCAATAACTTATAAAATCGATTGAAATATCTGAGTCTAAATCACGGCTTTTAAGGTCTTGGACTAAATGGTGAGCCATTGCATGGTCAATTCCTGGATCAAGACCAACTTCATTTACACAGCTCAATTTTAAATCTTGAAATGGTTGATTTAATTTTAGCATTTCAGGAGATATGTATGATGACGAAACAAAGTGAGATTTTTTTTCTAAACACAAGTTTGCTAGAGGTACGTGCCAATCACCTGGTAGCATTGAAACTAAGATATCATTATTATTTAGTTGTTTTTTTAAATCATTAATGGAAAATTCACGAATTTCTACATCCAAATTTTTGAGAGAAGTCTTAGCTGTGTGAACAGTTCGGTTCCACACAGTAAGTTGATGTCCATCTTGAATTAGTTTTTTAATTCCAGGTATTGCAGATAGTCCCGTTCCGATCCAATGGATATGTTGCATTTAAAGTCTCCTAAAGGTGTTTTAAGTATATTTTATGTGCTTTAGCCCAGATACCCTGATTAATATTTTTTAATTCGAACAAGGCAGGTAAGAGTTGAGTAGAAAAATCTTCGCTACTTTCAACGGGCAACATTGATGGAAGATTGTCGATTGCTGTTATATCAAGTGGTGTTTTGTCTGATATACGGATAACTGGACTAGCAAAGCTAGTAGCGGTATCATAAATAGGTATTGGATTGTAAGGACTATCTGGATCACATGATATGTCAGATATAACACTCAACTTTCTTGAAGCATTTATTGCAGAACTTGGCACAAATATCGGAACACCAGGGTGCGCTAAAATACAATTTATGAAAATATTGTGGTTTAAAATTTCTGGAAAGGGTCCGCCATGTTTAGTTTCATTTATATCCCAGTTTGTAACCTTTAACTTTAAACTTTCTGCTAACTCTGTAGCTCCTTTACCAACTCTTCCTAATGCACCAATTACTATGACATTTGGTTTTGTTCTATTATTTAAATTGTTATTTTCAAAATCATTAATTAATTCTTGCACAAGTTCATTGCGGCTAGAATAAACATTAATTTTTTTTGGTCCTAATAAATTATTGGTTTGTTGATGCAACCAAACTTTTAAGCCAACAGCGGTTCCAGAAAACCCTGCCCAGTATCCAAACGCTGCAATCCTTGAATTATTTTTATCTAATAGGTATTCTAGGTCATATAAAGCACCACCACCATCTTTAAATTTACCTAACAGTTTGTTGGCGCCATCTTGACCCTTATAAGCGTGTCCAAACATGATATGTTTGTGTTTCAAAATATTGATATTTCCTGGTAGTTCCTTTAAGCCAAATATCAAAGCATCCAAAGGAGCAGACTGCCAACTATTTGCGGGGGCAATATTTGCTCCCGAACTTTGATAATTTTTTATAGGGATTGCGCGATGTTTTGACTCTTCAATCGTAATCTCAAAACCTTCTGCTATTAATTTTGTCACTGCTTCTGGCGTAATTCCAACGCGTTTTTCAAAATCTCTAACTTCTGCTCTGATCCAGATATGCATTATTAATTAAATCTCTATTTTAAACATGATCGATAATTTTTTATAAATTTTTTATAATGAAGAAACAATTTTTAATTTATTAATATCTATGAATAATCTCAGTATCAAGGCCAATGCATCTGACAATAATCTGGATGGTGGTGCGGGTAATGACCAGTCTGTCCGATAGGTATGGGAATGATAAACAGACTGGCGGATCAGGGAATGACAAGCTTTGTCCTGGAGGAGATTTTCCTGGATGGTACGTTCAGTGACTTTAATACTAAGTTATATTACTCATCATCGACGTCGGAGATGCGTTTGAAAAACAAAAGTAGTAAAACATCTTTTAAATGTTATAAATTTCTTGGAACTTAAAAGTTGTCATTTGAAATGTACTAAAACAAATAGATTTTAATTATATTAATTATGGATATCTGAAAATGTACTATGGATTAGCTAGCAACTTAGCATATTTAGTTATCTTTGGGTTTATAGCTTTTGTTATTTTTGGATGCTCTCAGAGGTCTTTCCTCTATTTTCCTTCAAAGGAACCAATCAATATTTCTAATTATGATAACACTGGATTGAAAGAAGTTGAGTTTCCCACATCAGATGGATTGGTTCTCAAATCCTGGTTTAAAAAACCAAACGCTCTAGAAGGTTATACGATAATCATCTTTCATGGCAATGCTGGACATATTGGTGATAGGGTTGAAAAATTCAAACGGTTTATAGCCACCGGTCATGGTTTATTATTTCTTGAATATAGAGGTTATGGTGGCAATCCAGGCAAACCCACTGAGAAAGGACTATACAATGATGCTCATGCAGCATTAAATTTTTTATCAAAACAGTATATTTTCTCTAATAAAATTATTCTATATGGTGAATCTTTAGGATGTGGAATAGCAACAAAATTATCTTCTGAGAATGCTTTTGCTGCCACAATCCTTGAAGCCCCCTTCACTTCCATTGCTGACGTTGCTCAGCGTCACTATTGGTATCTACCTGCTAAATGGGTAGTGTTAGACCGCTATGAAATTTTGGGGAAAATCAATAACATTAAATCGCCTCTGATGGTTATACATGGAGAAAAAGATAATGTTATTAGCATAGAATTTGGTAAAAAAGTTTTTGATGCTGCTCCAGAACCAAAAGAGGCATTATTTGTACCCAATGCCGGCCATAACAATCTCTTTGAATTTAATGTTGACGAAAAGATATTAAGGTTTTTAGAAAAACAAAAGATATAATATTTCACTTTAAT
The DNA here is from genome assembly GCA_902532475.1 of uncultured SAR116 cluster alpha proteobacterium. Lineage (GTDB taxonomy): Bacteria > Pseudomonadota > Alphaproteobacteria > Puniceispirillales. The sequence continues at coordinate 9,748 of CACAIE010000035.1, read as the reverse complement.
TCAATTTTAGGACTGATTTTTAAAAGCATAGCCCTTGAAACACCTGATGGTTGCTAAGAGTAAAATAATTCTATCTTTAATGAATTTTTCAATTATTCCTATCCCTAAAAAAGGGATGTTGGAATAATGATCGCTTACGCCGGAGAATATTACTCTAACAACAGTATCACAATCCCTAATGCATAACTATCCTATAAATTTTAGGGAACAATCAAAAAACTACATTTTTAAAGTTGATTTTTATGTTTCATTAATTAAATAGAAAAAGGAGAATATATGGCTTTAAATATAAATAAAAAAAACCTGTAATGGTAACTGACGCAACGGGTGTTAGCAAGTTGGTTGGTAAAATATATAATTAGATAATGGGATAACTGTCCATGCGGCGGTAAGAAAGTAAGATGATACAATTAAAATAACACATTAAAAGAGTTTTGAGAGTAAAACTTCAAAATTTAATAAACAGCAACGCAGGAATATAATATGTCTAACGGAAAAATTAAGTGGCTTAATCCAACCAAACGATACGGAAATATTGAAAATGATGTAGAAGGCAAAGATTTGTTCCATAACGTCTGCACTATATTATTGTTTTTTGTAGTTCATTTCTTTGCCATAACTTCATCTTTTGCTCATCAACCCGTTTTAAACACTGAAGAAGAAATGAGCCAAAGCAAACCATATATAATAAAGGATCCTGAAATCTCCAAGGCTATATATTCAACCCTAAATGGAGCCGACCATTTTTATATGATTTCCAGTGACAAGCCTTTTAAATTTTATGCGGGTCTAACAGTGCCAAAAATCGATAACTGTGACGATTATCTTCGTTTTTCGTTTGCAATATTGGACCAAGGTTTTAATTTAATTCAGGAGCTTGATGGTCAAAACTTTCAGTGGTGGGAGTGGTATGAACCTTATGGGAAAAAATGGTATTGGGTTGGGCCTGAATACGGTGAGGATTTCAAAAGCATAAAAATTTTTGATGCTGGTGAATATTATATTAAGGTCTTTAATAAGGAAAATAAAGGAAACTATGTCTTGGCTGTAGGTGATATAGAAAAGTTCACTCCTTTAGTGATTGCCAAAACTATCGTTACTCTACCAAGAATTAATGCAAAATTTTGGGACAAAAGAAATTGTGATTAACTACTAAACATTCACTCCAACTCTGAAAAGAAGGTTTTTAAAAACGTTTAGAACATATTTTCAACATAAAATTTTGTTAGTTACGCCCACTCAAAACTATCAGGGTGAACTATGAAAAATTATTATAAAAATTTATTTTCATTAATATTTATTTTTAATTTTTTCCTAACTAGTCAATCCTTAGGCGATGAAAATAAAGATCAAATCATTCAACAAATAATTTCTGAATCAATCGCGTCTTATCCCGGAAAATGTGCATGTCCTTATCAAAAAACATCCAATGGCTCACGCTGTGGAAAAAGAAGCGCCTATTCAAAACCTGGAGGGTATGAGCCTATTTGTTTTCCAAGTGATGTTAAAGATGAAATGATCAACTCTGCCAGCACTTCTTCAAACAAGACTTTGGATCATTCACCAGATGTTGTTGGAAAAGTTATTGTTACTGATGGTGACACGATTAAAAAAGGTATCATAAGAATACGTTTACATGGGATTGATGCACCAGAAACCCGTCAAACATGCACTAATTCAAATAACGAATTATACCCATGCGGTAGACAATCAACTGCATTTTTAAAATCATTAATAAAAAATAATGAAGTCTCATGTGAAGGGAAAGATACTGACCGATACGGAAGATTAATTGCAATCTGTTATGTAAATGGAATGAATTTGAATGCAAAAATGGTAGAAGAAGGTTGGGCAATTGCCTACAGATATTATTCAAAAGACTATGTAAAAGAAGAGGAAATGGCTAAAACTGAAAAAAAGGGTATTTGGGAAGGAAGCTTTATTGAACCATATATTTGGAGGAAGAAAAATTGATTAGTAACCATCCGCCCCACTCCAAAGCATATTGGTCTATATTGAAAAAGATTAGACTTTTTTCAGAAAACAAATAGCAGCACCAACGGTCGTCAAAAATCCAGCTAACGGCAAGATTATGACTGCGTATTTTTTTTGGCATATAGTTCTCTTTGATTGATTTAGAGTGGCGCATATTGGTATACTTCAAACTAATCAGGAATAAATAAATATATATATGTCTAGATATAAAGCAAACATGCCATCCGTCGGAATAACTTCGTTTCTTAAGTTACCTATTACTGAAGATTTTTCATCACTAAATTCTGATATTGGTTTCTTAGGTGTTCCTTATGATGCTGGGAATAGTTGGAGACCTGGAACTCGATTTGGGCCTAGGGAAATAAGAAGTTACTCTTCACGATATTCAACCTGGGGAGGAAACGTTCCAGAAGGATATTGGGATATCAATCATGATAAAAGATATCTTCAAGGCATTACTATGACAGACTGTGGGGACGTAGATCTTGCTTATTATGATATGGATAGAAATAGAAAAGTGATTACTGAGTCTGTCCAAAGAATGCTTGAATCAGGTGTGTTTCCTGTAATAGTAGGGGGCGACCATTCTATCACATATCCTTGTATTTGCGCTTTCGAACATTTGGGCCCAATAGATATAGTACAAATTGATGCGCACCTTGATTGGATTGATGAAGTCGATGGTATTCGTCATGCTAATGGGAGTCCCATGCGAAGAGCAATGGAGCATAATTTTACGAGGCGAATGGTTCAACTTGGGATAAGAGACGTGAGATCTCGCGAGGCTGATTATAAGTTTGCAATCAGTCAAGGATCTCAAATCACTACTCGTCAAATGATTAGAGATCTAGGTGTGAACACTATACTAGAAAGATTACCTGATTTAGGGAATGTTTATGTTACTATTGACATAGATGGTCTTGACCCTTCAATAGCTCCAGGAACTGGATCGCCAACGGTGGACGGGTTACTTTATCATGAAGTTTTAGGACTGCTACAAGGCATTGCTTCGCAGTCAAATATAGTTGGCTTTGATGTCGTTGAGGTTAACCCTATGGTTGATTTAAATGGGCAAACATGCCTATTGGCAACCACGCTAATTATGGAATTTCTTGGAACAATATTCCATCAGAAAGAAAAAATCCGCAGATAAGAAACCCAATAAATGTGAGAACATAACTCTAGGCCTTCTTTTAACAAGTAAGGGCACTCTTACATTTATTTTCAAAAGTTAAGAAGTTTAATATTCTAAGACTTTTAGTAAAAAAAAATATTACTTTTTTTTTGATATTTTAAGCCTACAGCAACCTTCTTCTCCAGGCTTCCATTGTTCAATTTTAAGATGAAACCCAGCTTCTTCCATAGTCCCTTCATCTAAAGCTGACGCGCAATACAATAAAGTGCATAGTTCTTCATTATTCAGCCCTATTCCTTGCCATGCGTTTTTTAATGGGCAGCTCATAAACTTTATCTCAAGACTTTCATTGTTGCATTTAAGTTTCTTTGGAGAAAACATTTTCCCTCCATCCGGTGCAAATGCAAATGCATTGTAAAGGCCTTCAAATCTATCAGGTGAAAATTTCTTTAAGGTTTTACCAAACTCTCTGCCACGCTTTAATAGAGCTTTTCTAAGAACATCGATAGCTTCAATTTTTCCATATCTTTTTTCCAGTTCCTTGAAGATGTCATAATAGATTAATGCTCTCTCATGATTGGCTTCTTCAAGTCTAGAAACTTCAAATATTTCCGACATTTTATTTCCTTACATAAAAATTTTAAAACCACAGATTTTTCCAAGTAATTTTATTTATAATATACCATTCCATTATTCCAGTCCCTAGGTAAAATAATATTAGAACGATAGATCTTTAAATTATTATCTCCATTTAATGGAACAACCAATTGAAGCGTACTGGCTTTCTGGACTAATACCTGTATTAGAAATAGACAACATTGCATCAACCAATTCTCGTTTAGTATTATTAGTAGTTTGATTTTTTCCAGAATCGTTCAATCTACCTCGATATTGAAGCTTAAGTTCTGAGTCAAATCCAAAAAAATCTGGGGTGCACAAAGCCATAAAATTTTTGGCAACCAATTGTGTTTCATCTATAACGTATGGAAAGCTAAAGTTATTTATTTCAGAAAATTTTTTCATGTTTTCGTAATTATCATCAGGATAAGTTTCAAAGTCATTAGACATTATTGCAATCGATGAAATATCATTTTCTTTTAAAGTTTCAACATCTTCTACCAATTGTTTAGTAATGGCTTTAACATAGGGACAATGGTTACAAATAAACATTACAACTAAACCCTTAGCGCCTAATATTTTTTGTAAACTGTAAAATTCACCATCAGTTCCTTTTAATAAAAATTCACTAGGAACCCATCCTAAGGGGTGGTTTTGAATTCTGTCCTTCATCAATCTTAAATACAATATTAATTAATTAATTTCACTAAAATTCCATACAGAAATGCAGAAATAATAATGTAGTAGAAAATTATTTATAATTACATTAGACCTTCCTCTTTAGTTTTATTGTTAACTTTTTGTTCATTTGGATAAATATAAATAGATATTATTTTCTAGATTTATTGTTCTATGGCAGTTAGTCTAAAAGTAAGTGTTATATTTTTATATATGCCGTTATGATCTCAAAAGAAATTGATCGCAAAATTGCAGTAATCTTTGCGTCAAAGTCCGTCAGATGATGGTTATATGGCCCGACGAATGTACGCAGCTAGTTTATATACACTTGGAAAAGAAGAAGAGATACGTAAATTGATTGGAGATTCAATAAATAATGAAGATATGTTTGGCATGGTTTTGTGGTATTACGCTGCCATGGAAGTAGCAGCCGGGAACCTTGATAAAGCAAAAGAGTACTTCGCTAGAGGAAAAGAGAATGGTGCACGAGGAAAATGGATTTATATAAATTTAGGGAATAGTGAAGCTACAGAGAAATTAACCAAACTTTTAAAGCCTTTAGGCTCACTTGAATAAATAATATACGTAAAGCTTTAAGTCTTTCATAGTCAAAGAATAAATCTAAATTGAAGGATTGTATGCTTCAGTTTTCGTTGAAAGGGCTTATAATTGATAAAACCCTAAATTTAGTGATTTTTATTAAATTAATAACAAATTATCAATTATAATAATTTTATGATTGAAATTTTAAAAATACTAAATGAAATTAGTAGTTACAGAACTCTAAAGATAAAGCATTCAGAGCGTTATGATTTCAAAAAAAGCGATAATGCATATTTAGTTAAAACAGGCGCATTACTAAGCTTTGGGGAAAATAATTTCACCCAGCTTTTGGGAGAATATGATCCAATCGGTTTTTCAGAAATTATTTTAGCTAAATCAAAAAAATTAAAGTACAAAACTCTATCTGATTTGGAATTATATAGTTTTTCTGGATCAAAAATTAGAGATGAAGTAAATAATAGCCACATAGTTGTCAAATCTATTATCAAGTATAGCCTTGCAAGAATTTTCGGAAACAGAAATTCAAAAGGCCATTATCTATTAGAAGACCAATTTGTATCAAAGTATCATAATATTTTTAGGAAATTAAATTTTATTCAAGGCGATAAGATTTTCATTTGCAATCAAAAACCAAGGGGAGCGTATTATATTGAAAAAGGTTCAGTAGCTATAATTACTAACAACAAAAAGCATTTAGCAGATTTAAAGGCGGGTGAAACTTTTGGAGAATCTGCTTTAATAAGTGGAAAGTTAAGAAATAATACGGCCATTGCAAACTCTAGCACTTCTTTAATTGAAATAAAATCTAAAACCTTAAAAGGACAAATCGATCTAGAAACCCCGATAGTTAAATTATCGTTATTATCTGTATTAAAAAGACTTGAGTTAATGAACAAATTAAGAATGACTGATGATTTCAGATTTTAACAATTATTCATCATCTTTTTCGGGACATTTACCTTCACATTTTATTAAAATATCATTCTCAAATACCTGAATTTTGTTCAATTTACCTTCTTCATCAAAATATTCCCACATCCCTTCTTTCTTTCCTTTCATAAAGTTTCCCATAGAATATAATCTTCCATTCAGATGAAACATTTGCCACCTTCCATGCATGTTCCCATTTTCATAATTTCCTATATATAAAAATTTCCCATCAGCATTGAGTTCTTGCCAATTTCCTTGCTCTTTATCATTTTGATAACTACCCAAAGCCTTCAGCTTTCCATCTTCAAAAAACATTTCAAAAGTTCCATCCTTGAAACCTTTATTATAATTAGTAGTGGAAAGTAATTTACCATTTTCGTGAAATTTCTTCCATTCAAGCTCTCTAAGGCCTTCAACATATTTGCCTTTTTCTTTTATTTCTCCATTTTCATATTTTGATATCACAATGCCAGTAACAGTTTCATCACTCTCTTGATGGAAAGCCAAGTTGCCTCTATATATTAAATTTTCTTCTAATATATTTTGAGAAAGAGACATTACGGGAAATGTTGCAATAAAGATAAATAATAAAATTAAAAACTTTTTCACTGTTTATTCACTTTTTAAATAATAATTTATATTAAGATATTAATTTAAATAATTTTTAATTTTTTTGCAAAACCTATGCCTATATATTAAATTCTTAATTTTATGAAATAAATAGGAGTTAACTTGAGTAAAAATAAAATTATCCTTGATTGCGATCCTGGTCATGATGATGCGGTAGCAATTTTGTTAACGCTAGCATCACCAAATGAAATTGATTGTTTGGGGATAACAATTTCAGCTGGAAATGTTTCTTTAGATTTAACTACTAAAAATGCTCTTAAAATTCTATCTTTAGTAAATAATCAAATTACACCTGTTCACAAAGGTTGTCCAAGACCATTAATTAGCAAGTTAGTGACAGCTGAACATGTGCATGGAGAAAGCGGTCTTGATACAGGTTCTGGCAATGCACTGCCCGAACCCCAAAATCTCCCAGAGGAAGAACATGCTGTAAACTATATTTTAAATACATTAAAAGAGCACCCAAAAAATGAAATCACATTAGTTGCAACTGGCCCTTTAACTAACCTTGGGGCTGCTTTAGCGCTAGACCCAGAAACTTTTAATAGAGTCAAGCGAATAGTATTGATGGGAGGAGCTGGATTTGAACCCGGCAATATAACTCCCGCTGCAGAATTTAATATTTTTGTGGACCCTCATGCAGCTCAATCAATATTTGAAAGTGGGATTGAAATCTACATGTTTGGTTTAGATGTCACTCACCAAATGATTATTACTCCATCCAGATTAAAAATGATTGAAAAAAGTTCTAAGTTGATAGGTCCTACAGTTTCAGCTTTTTTATCATTCTTTAATTCCTATGACACAAAAATATATGGATGGGAGGGAGCGCCTCTTCATGACCCCTGCACAATTGCTTGGTTAATTCAACCTGATATATTTGAAATTAAAAAAATGTCAGTAGAGATTGAAACAAATAATGGTCCTGCCTATGGAAGAACTATCGCTGACTGGTTTAATGTTACAAATAAAAATAAAAATATTAATGTGGCAACTAATGGACACTCAGATAAATTTTTTGATCTAATAGTAAAAAGATTCCAGCACTTTGATTAATGAACAATATTAAAAATTCAGAAATTTTTCAAAAAACTAAAAATGCATATGAAAAGCAAATTTCAAATCACGGGTTCTCTCCCAAAGGAGTATTTTGGCAAAGTGAAAATACTCAGCAATCAAGATTTAAAACCTTAATAAAGGCAATTAAACTTTCTGACCAGAAAGGTAAAATCTCAATATCAGATCTTGGCTGCGGTTATGGAGCACTGTATCAATATATTAAAAATAAACCTTTTATGAAAGGTAGTTTATATATTGGTTATGACATTGTTGATAGCTTCATAAATGAAGCTAAACAAAGGTTTCCTCATACTGAATGGGTTTGCTCTGAAAAAATACTTAAAGAAACAGATTATATTTTTATTTCTGGTACATTTAATATGGCATTTGATAAATCTATTCCTGAATGGGAAAACTATCTAGAAAATCAGTTGAGAGAATGCTATGAGAAGACGAAAAAAGTTCTTGCATTTAATCTTCTTTACTCTGAAAAAACTAAAATAGAACAAAATTTATACTATTCAGAAATAGACAAGGTGTTCAAATTTTGTGACAATAATTTAGGCAGTACCTTAATCACTAAAACACCAGGAGCAAATAAGGATATTACAATATTTGTTACTAAATAGTACCTACTCTACCCAAGTACTGTTTCTTTTTTTGAAAGTTGGATCATCTTTCATTATACCCTGAAAGACTTCTGCAACTTTTGAATGTGCTTGTCTACTTTTCTTTAAATATGCATCTAATGGTATTACAATATCACCATCATTCCTTATATACGGGTTATCGTAGTCCTTATATCTCCTAAGAAGACGCAACAAATCTACTATGAGTTCTTTTTCTTTTTCTCTTATCATTTTGCTTCACTCACTCAGACTAATTAAATAATTTTTATAACAAAGTTTTCATTAAAGATCTGTATCAATAAAAGTAAATTCTAACCCATGCAAAGATCCAACATAAATATTATTCCTTTTAAGATACATTTTTATTATAGAACCTTCAATTGCAACATCTAAGCCACCTTTATATAATCTAACCACTTTACCTTTAACTCTTTTGTCAGTCTCTGTACAATGGATCCAAATTTCTTGTTCTAATCTCATTATTAATTTAATCTTTTACTTCTTAATTGTTAATTTCATTATCAATAGCAAAACTTTTCAGGTCTTCAAGACTACAAACGTTTAAAGTAATAATATTTGTAGATGAAAGCTTAACTAAAGGAGCTTTTCCAGATTCAAAGGCTTGCTGCCATCTAGCAGCACACAAACACCAAAAATCTCCAGCCTTCAGACCTTTAAAATCAAACTCGGGTCTTGGAGTAGACAAATCGTTACCAACTGATTTTGAAAACTCCAAAAATTCTTTAGTCATTTTAACACAAACTGTATGCAGACCATGATCTTCTATATCAGTTTCACAGCAACCACTCCTGTAAAAGCCTGTTAAAGGGTCCATAGAACAAGGTTTGAGTGGATAACCTAAAACATTATTTTGATAATTATTTGGGCCTTTCCCCGAAAATCCATCTGGCATTTTTTATTTCCCTCAAAAACAATTTATTTTAATAATTTTTTTGCTTCATTTTCAATTAAATTCTCTAACTTTGACATAAACTCTTTTTTTCCCATACCTGGTAAGATAGCAGGAAGAATTGTAACTTTTATCTCTCCAGGTCCATTTAAATAAAATTTATACCAAAATTGTCCTGAATTAAGGGCAATTGGTACAACTGGTATATTTAAATATTTATAAATTGCATACACTCCAGGCAAATAAGGCTTTTTTACCCCTGGCATTACCCGAGTGCCTTGAGGGTAAATAATAATACTATCGCCTTTATTAATTGCATTTTGAGAACCTAATAACAACCTCCTAATAGATTGAATGTGCCTCCCTCGATTTAAAGGTATGGCACCAGAATGATTAAAAAGCCAACCAATAATAGGTAGTGAAATTAATTCCTTTTTCATTATTATTGCTATTGACCCAGGTAATTGATCAGCTAAAACAATAGTTTCCCAAATTGATTGATGCTGAATAGCATAAATCACTTGTTTATATTTAAATTCTCCAAATATTTTGTGTTCAATTTTAAAAAAAAAGTATAATAATGTGGATAAAAGTTTTGAC
>CACAIE010000034.1 GCA_902532475.1 uncultured SAR116 cluster alpha proteobacterium | reverse complement strand
CATAAGAATAATGGAATAGTTTAGAAGTATAATTAAGGAATTAAAATGATTAGACTATATATAATTTTATTTATCTTTTGCCCAATAATCAGCTTTGCTCATCATGGCAAAAAAACATCTTTATATATTTGTAATATAAGTGCATCAGCTATTTTGGATGCAAGCTTTATCGGAGGAGACGGAACTTCCGAAGGTGGTAAATTTATTGGCGAATTTTTAGAAGAATATAAAACAGGAGAAAAAATCAAACTGAAAGTTCATGGAAGTTCAAGAGAAGGAGGCTATATTGCAGCTTTAATTCCTGAACAAGCATCTGATTTTATTTATGCGCCAATAATTGATGCAAAATCATATACAAATCTATCTTTTGCTCCATTTAAACTTGATGCTGCTGGAGCTAACTTATGGACTTATGCTATTTATTCAAGTTATCCCTATTCGGTAATTTATAGTTATGGAAGGAATGTTCTTAGATTTACTATTTATGGAAACAGTCCAACAAGTGCTATGACAGATGTTAGAATTGGTTTTGCAGATTGCAAATTTTTAATGGAAGAATAAAAAATTAATATTGAAGATCTTTAAGTTTCCAGTACGCTTTAGTTTCCTTCATATAGGGTCTTTTTGATATTACGTTGTAAGGAGTATCTCCATTAAAATCTCTTATTTTACCGTTTGCTCCATTTTCTATTAAAGTTAATATTGAAATCTCATCTCCAAAATTGGCAAAAAGATGTAAACTTGTAATATTACGTTTCATTATAGCATTAACGTTAGCTCCATTTTTTAATAAAAGTTTTACTCTATGAACAGGTGATTTATTTTTTTCATTCACATAATTAGGGGGAAATCCCGAAGAATGCATTAATGGAGTTGCTTCTAATTTATTTCTTGCATTTACATTTGCTCCTAGTGAAATTAATTTTTTAATAACAGCTAGTCTATCATTACAACAAACTGCAAGCATTAAAGGCGTATTTCCATTTTCGTTTTTTGTTTTAACATCTATATTAATATTAGAGGCATTCATGATAGTAGAAATCATTTCAGGATTTTCGGATTCACTAGAAGCTATATGTAAAATATTCCAACCCATATTATTATAGGCATTAAAATTATTATTATGTTTCAATAATTTTTTTAATAAACTTGAATCATTACTACTAGCCGCTTCATGAAGAACTGTATCTCCATTATTATCTCTAATATTTAGATCAGCCCCTTCATTAATCAAATAATCAATAAGATCATGTTTTTTCATACCTATAGCAGTATATAAAACAGTTTCTCCTTCAAAACTCCTAAAATTAATATCTGCTCCAAGTGTGATTAAATGTTTTATTACTTCTTTGTTATATTTGTTATTGCTTCTCACAGCAGACATCAATGGTGATCCAAATCTACCATTAATATTTAATTTTGCTCCTTTAAAAACTAAATATGTAATTAAATCCAGATCAATTCTATTATCAAGGGGGGCAATAGCACCAAAAATAGCAGTATCTCCATATTTAATTTCCTCATTTATTAATGAATTGTATCCATAATTTCTTTGATTTATATCTACCCCATTTCTTAAAAGAACATCGATTAATGGGCGTTTATCTTGAGTATCTTGTTTATTATCAATTAAAGCGGCAAGGGCAGTTCTGCCCTTGTAATTATTTTTGCCTGATTTTTGAATTTCATTAGGACTATATCCATAGTCAATGAGCATTTGTAATATATTAAGATCTATCTTTGCAGAATGGAAACTATTTGACAAATATCTGTGAATTAATGAAGAACATTCTTCACAATTATTTAAATTGAATGTACCTCCATTTTTAAGTAAAAATTTTATCAGTTCATTAGCATTCCAATAAACAGCTTTGTATAAACAGCTCTGTCCATCCTTATCTAATGCATTTAGTTTTGCACCATTATTAATTAAGGCTTTGATAATTTTAATATTATTTCTTGAACATGCTGAATGAATAGGTGTGTTTTCTTCAGTGCCTTCCCTAGCGTTAATGTTAACACCTTCTTTAACCAGAAAACTAATATTTTCTGGAACATTTCCTTTAGCTGCAGCATGTAATAAATTTCTACCTTTAGCATATGCTGTTTTATTTTCAACTACTGTAAAATCAAGACTATGTTTTTCTAAAACCTTTCTTATTTTTACATCTTTCATTAATATAAAGGCAGAAAATATTGCTGGCAATCCAGTCCAATTACATCTTTCCATCATGTTATGACCTTGATTGATAAAGTCATTTACTTTAGTATGGTTAGCTTTTTCCCAAAACTTTTCTGTACAAAATGGATTTGTTTCTTGTGAAAAAACTATATTAGAAAAATTAATCGTAAATATAAAAATAAGAATCAAGAATTTTGAATTGAGAAAATAAGTCATAATTTATATTTTTATACTTTTAATTTATAAATTATTAATAAGACATAATTTTGCCATAACCGTAAAGCAAAAATATATAATGAGATTTAAAATTAATTTTTCATTATTAATTGTAATTTTAATTCATTGTGTTTTATCTAATAATCTTCTATTTGCAAAAGAATACATAAAAAAAATTAGAGACTGGACATTTACCTATGAAGTAAGTGGCTTAGATGAAAGTGATAGAAAATTAAATATTCAATCAAAGTTTTATATTAATGAGTATGAAACTGGTTACTTTTGGGCAACCTTTCCAATTTTTCTTAAACAATTTCCTCTTGAACTTGGAGGATATGATGGAAGCATTTCTCCTATAAACGAAGATGAACATATTGATGGCCCAGATGTTTTTAAGTCTGATAGTGAAATTCCAACTTTTAAAATTACAGGCAAAGAAGGTAAGTTTTTTGGATTTTTTGAAACTTCTGCAGGTGCATCAGGTGGAGGAGGTTATTCAATAACACTCGTCAATTTAGATAGTGGTGTTCAAACTCGATTTAATCAAGATGCAAATGGTGAATTACATATAGTTAAAGATAATAATAATATTACGGGTTTTATTCATAATATATATATGAATAGGATAGCCAGTTGGCATGGAGATTTTCCATATAATGCTACTTATTGGGGAAATCTATCAAATCCAAATTTAAATAATCTTTCTGATACTATGTTCAGAAATCATCTTGAAGAAAAATTGAAAGTTTTAAAACCCTTTACCAATGAAGAACTTAAATATTTAAAAGAGCATCAAGATGGACTCACATGTGAATATACTGAATGTTACAATCGTAATCTTACTTCTATGGATTTGTATGATAGTGAACGTAAGAAGATATTTCAAAGTATAGAAAAACTGATTGTAAAAGTAATTTATCAAAGCGAATACGGCACTAAATTAATACCTGATGAATTAAGTTTTTTAAGTTTTGTAATATATAAAAGATTAAATTACTATAGTGATATCGACTTAATTGAAACTCAGAAAGAGTTTAAAAAAGGAAAATTAAATACAGATATTTCTTATTTAGCTGCTAAAGAATTATGTAACGAAGCTACACAAAATACATATAAAGATAATAAATGGGTGAAGGTTTGGGAAACAGATCCAGATTACTTGCAATATGTTAATAAAGCTAAAAAACTAAATTTAAGCTGTGAAGTATCATAATTAAATTAATACATATCTAATTATTTAATTTTTCTATAACAAGATGAACCTTTTTCTATAGTACAGCATATATAACTCCAGTTACTTGATAAAATATCTTTATTTATAGCAAAATTACTCGCAGCTGATTGACAAGCTGAAACTCCCATGTGTTGACCTAAATATACTTCTTGATCATTGGGGTAGTAAAAATATGCATTAACAGAAATATTTTCATCATTATTGAAATTAAACAAATTAGTTTCATTATCAAATGGCCACCAACCAAGAAAAAAAGCTATAATAGCATATACAGTTCCCCAAAATAATGCTCCTGAAATTAAAAACATTTTCAATCCTATACATTAATATATATTACGTTTACTTATATCTTTAACTTTAAAACAAAATTAATATTTAGTAACTAAATTTACCTTATTATCAATAGATAATAAATACGTAAACTAATGTAATATATTAATAATATACTATAACTTATTGTTTATATTATACTAATTATTATTTACTCTCCACAATCTCTCACGTTCTTCCCATTTAGAAAATTCTTTATCTCCATCGAGCAACTCTTCTAAATCCATTGTGTTTACATCTCTAGAAGGTTTATTATTTTGGTGTTGAACTTCTGCAACCATTTCGTTCTTAACACCTATATCTCTGTCAAACCTTTCATAAAATGCCCTTCGCATTGCTTCTTCTAATTCACCCATAGAACCATAAGCATGATGCATTATGAAGCTATCATGTATGGGTAATGCAACGGCATCCATTTTGGTAAAGTGAAGCATAATTCCTTCTGCAATATTACTATCTTCAAATTGCAACCTGTTGCCTATTCCCGTGAAAAAAAGATGCTGGATAGGTTTATGAGAATCTAACACTGCCTGTCTTAACTCCTTCCATGACATTTCAACTTTGCTTAGATCAATGTCTTTTGGTTTAAAAAGAAGTTGTGTATCAGATTGCAGCATTGCATTGAATGCTTCTTTTACAATATCTCGATGTTCTCCATCCAATACTCGTGAGTACGCATCTTCACTTCCCAATTCTAGATTATACAGAGAGTAAATCATATTGGGATTGATTTGGGAAAAATCATATTCCTGTGTTCGTTTGCTATCAATAGTAATGAATGGTCTGTATTCGGTGGGTACATTCTGCCACCATCCATGATAGAACCTCCCACCTTCTTTAAAGTTATTATTAATGAAAATACGCACCAATACTTTCTGGGTTAAATCAATCGGTTGTTTTTCTTCGTCTGACATCAATCGTTCTTGAAACTTTACATACTCCTCATCTTTAATCTTAAGGTCTATCCAGTGGCGAGCAATACAACTATTTATTAGCTTTAGGTTTTGTCTTGCTTTATCGGTAAATGATGTTTCTTCGTAATCTACCAGTACTTTTCTGCCATCAACTTTGTCTCGAAGGATAATCGTTTCTATATCAAGATTAGGTTTGATATGAATAGCTGGGTGAAACTCAATCTCACCAATTCTTTCCAATAAACTTTGGGCAGCTCTATATCTGGTTAAGTCACCCTCCATATTTATATGGTCATAATAACCCCCTTTTGTTTGGACTATCATACCAAGTTTTTGCAACCCATCGAATACAGCCATAGCCATCCGATAGGTTAAGTTAGGATCACGATATCGTTTGTATTGTGAATAAAAGTTCTTATTCTTTTGAATGTTACACTCTTTATCAGGGTGGGAATGATAGGCTTTCAATATATCAGTAATGAAGTATTCAACAGCGTATAGAAATCTAGCCTGTTCATCAGCAGTTCGGCTGCGTGTTCTGCTTTCGGTATTTTTTATCTTGTTTGCAACCCATTGGGTAAGTTCATCGATTGTCTTCATAACTTATAGAATAGATATAAGTATTAATATGTTAAATTAAAAGGCAACCCAACAGGGGGGCAAGACCTATACTAAGAACAGTTAATTTAGCGATTAACTCCCCAAGAGTTAATCGCATCCTATTGAGTTGATATTCTGAAGTATTTATTATTTAATATTAATTGAAATATTATTTCTGTGATTAAAAAATTTTATGTACTATGTAAAATATTTACTAAATCTTCTTTTCATACCTTCTTTAATTTTAATTACTTACAATTTTACTTTAATTGATAGTAACATTTTTATTTTGGATGTAATTTGTATAAGCTTAATATTTATTTATATTTTGTTTATTTTAGAAATATTAATAAAAAAATTAAAAAAAGATTTATTAATTAATAATAATCTGAGTTTTCTTAGTGGGTCATTAAAAGATGAATTTAAATATAATTTTTCAGTTGATCCTTTTTCAAAAAAAACAATAGATATTTTCGAGGAAATAATTGATAGAAAATCGCTAATATTAGCTAATATAAGTGAAAAATTTTTAAAAAAAGGAGTTTGTAATGACTATAAATATTTTCTGCAACATGCCAAACTAAAAATGGAGGAAGGCTTTAAAAGTGGAAGTGGTGAATCTAATCATTTATCAAACTACTATCTTTCTGCTGAAAAATATGCCTATTGGGAGATTTTTGAAAACAATGAAATAGTGAAGTATAATGATTCAAGAAGATTCTTTCCCATTTCAAACTCTTTATTATCACCTAAACTATGTCATGTTATTAACTCACTTGAAAATTATAATAGTATTTGTAAATTTATAAAATCCAAACCAATTCCAGAAATTGTTGAAGATTTTAAAATCTTTGAAAAAGAAACATTAGAAGCTGAAAAAAAGAGGGTTGCCGATTCTAATCTTATAAAAAATTTACTGGAAACAACAGTTGATGAATACAACAGAAGAATAATACAGCAGATTAAATATTTAAAAGAAAAAATAATTGAATGGGAAAGTTCGGGGAGTTTAAGTAGACTTGATATAATAAAAGAAATAAATTCAATGTATAAATATCCAAAGGAAAATTTTGAACGTACATCAGAAAAAGTACATTTATTAAGTCGGTACTTTTATGATAAATATAAAGAAACAATGAGATATCATAGAGATGATTGGGATGAAGAAATACAAACATTGCATCCAATATATATTAAGTTTTTAGAGAAAAATTCAAATTATGAAAGTCGACTTTGGAGTGTAGAAATATTTCCATTTAAACATAGTGTAGATAAATTTGATGGAAAGTGGACAATCAAAATAGACGATACTGAGGAAATATTAGATATTAAATCGCAAAATAAATAACCCATTCCCCATACACAAAACCCTAATTCCCCCAAAATCTATCTCACCATTTCATGCATATACCCAGCTACCCCCACTGTCCCTTATGTCCCCCATACCTATCCTTAATATTCCTCTCTTAAACTGACTCTATATCGCGTTCTTATGAGTCTCTGAGTAACTAAACTCATTGGGTTGCATACAGAGTCATCTCAACGGGTTGCAGCCGGACAGACTCTTTAAATCAAGCCGCACCCACTGATGCACAAACTGATGCACAAAACGTGCGTGTTGACAGATAGGGTGTGATGTATAATTGTTGGTATTGCTAGGTTTGCAACGTGCTTGGTGCGTATATAAGGGAAATCAGTCTCCCCGCTCGCACCACTATTTGCTCTAATCTATATCTCACAATAGTTTTCATATATCTATTGTTTCTGACCTAAAAAAACAAGCTTCTTTCTTGTTCTGAACAGTCACTTCATTTCTTCTGGCTAAATTAAGTCCACGAAAAGTCCAGAGGAAATGATGATAAAAAAAAGAGTCTCAAAGATTTCACTTCAAGACCCCTTAAATCATCAACCAATTTAACTAGTATCTAAATAGTTCTTTCTTCTATTGGTTTTGTTATGAGTTTTGTGTTAGAGAATTTGTATGGGAAAGAAAAAAATAAATAAACAAGATTTGGTTCAAAGAGATGGACTCTTTTATAATAAGTTTTCAGATGTTCCTTTCACAGGAGAGACTAGTCAAAGTTCATTTAAGAATGGAAAAGAAATTATACATGGTAAAGGTGACTACCAGAATAGATTAAAAGAAGGTTCTTGGGTTGAATACCACGATAACGGTCAGTTATGGAGGAAAGGTGACTACAAGAATGGTAAAAAAGACGGTTCTTGGATTACATACTGGAGTAATGGACAATTATATTATCAAGGTGACTTCAAGAATGATAAAAGAGAGGGTTCTTGGGTTGGTTACTATAGCGATGGAACTATTTGGAAGGAGTTTACTGGAACATTCAAAAATGGTGAAAAGATTAGTAGTGACTAAATACACTATCTAACTTTCATCTAATCCTGCTCAATAAATTGTTATTTTTTTCAAGAAGATTGTTGACTGATAAGGGTTACGATCTAATTACTGGTGTGAGTCCTGGACGACCCATTCACCCGAACTTAAAATTCAGAGAAAGGTAACTTTCGTGGTAGTTTAAGTCCTACCGCTCGCACCACATTACTCATCAAAATTGTAATAAACCATTGTAATTAAATCATTTATTTTGCTGCACTATAAAAGGTGATGTATAAGGTGATAAACAATATTTGTAATTTTTCTTAAAAAAATATAAAATTTTAAAATGAAAATTATTGTTTTTATTCTAGTACTATCAATATTCAAAATTTTTAATTTTAGTACTTACGCTGATCATTGGGGAGACCCTAAAATTGGTGGTCATGGTCCGTGGAATGAAAATTTAGTTATTTCCATATTAAACCAAAATAAGAATCCACTCTTCAATAAAAAAGATATTCTGGTTAAACAAGCTGGGGTAAGTAATTTTATTCTTTTTGACAATAAGCCTAGATTGTATTTCCAATGGTTACCAACTTCAAAAGATTTAATTCAAAACTTTGATCATATTGCATTTATTGATTTTCAAAATGTTTGGTCTGAACCTGAATTAATTAACTTACCTTTTGTTGGCAATCCCCACAAATATCCAGTTGACCCAACTATGGTGTTATTACCAGACGGAAACTTTAGACTTTATTTTACGACAGTTGATAACAAAAATAGGACATATATTTCATCTGCTATATCGAATGATGGAAAAAACTTTTCTATGGAAAAAGGAAAGAGGTTTCGAGATAAATCATTAAATTTTAAAGATTGTGCAGTTATTTTCTATAATGGTTTTTGGCACATAATTACTCCTAGCCACAAACATAATGGGCAAGGTTATTACGGTATATCTAAAGACGGGCTTAACTTTGAAAGAAGAAGCGATATTAAATTGAATATAAAAGGAGATTGGTTAGGAAACTTTCTTTTACATGAAGGCAGAGTATTTTTTTATGGAACTGGCTTTGTTGCATCTAGTAAAGATTTCCAAACTTGGAAAATAGAGTCAAAAAATAATACTGCTGATCCCGCTGTTATAATGTTTAATAATAAAAAATTTATAGTCTCAACCTCAATGAAATAGATAAGTAATTTTATTTTTTACCTTAAACTATTTCAAACTTACAAGATACATTGCTTCATTTTTGCGCAAAAAGAATGGAGTTAGTGGCCCATTGTATATGGCCTGAATAGGTTCGCCAATGGTGGAAATTTTGTCTTTGTTCAATACTTCTTTTAATAAAGCAGAGTGTCTTTTGTAATTTTGGTCGGTTAAACGTCCTGAATATTTGATGACTGCATAATATCCACCTTTAACCATAACCAGTTCGACATTATTAGCATTAGGTAAAGGGGTAGTTTTCATAGAGTAACTTTTTGGTAAGAAAAAATACATTTCTAAACCCCTACCCTCATCTGTTTTTATTACAGGGATTGTCATCGCGATCTTTGATGAACTTTGGTTTGCTCCAGAAATATACTTGAATAAACGACCAAATGCTCTGTCTTCCCCCAAAGTTTGTAAAGTTTTAACAGCAAGCCTATCCTCGTAGGATCTTATTTCATAAACATCAGTATTTTTGATTAGATCATATTTTGGTTCTTCATATGCCATAAATGTTCCGATGTAATTAAGATAAAGAAGAATACTAAATAGATATAAGTTTATAGATATATTTATAAAACTTAAAGTACAAGTAATGGAAGTTATTAAGTAATACTAGAAACCGTTAAGATTTTTCTTAAAGTTAAATATTAGTTTGAAGCGGAAAGAAAGTTACTCGATGATTTATCCATGATTATAAATAACATAAAAATTTTTAAGATATGTAATAAGCCGTTGTGCTAAAAAATCATTATTATTTCAACAAAAAGAACGCCTTATGATTTAACACTAGACGCTCTTTTTAGGTTCGGTAAACATCTTATCGCAACCTATAATAAATTATGACTTGAAACCTTGAGTTATTTAGCTAAAAAAAAATTAATTTAATTTTTTGTACTAAGAAGTTTATTGAAAGCTTTTTGGAATCTATCAGAATCTATTTTTTTGGTAACTTTAACAGTAACAATCTTATCTTCAATATTTTTGTTACTTTTGTTTAATAAATTTTTTAAAATTTTATTTTTTTTTAAATTTTTATCATGTAAATTATTTTTCATATTTAATCCACTATTAATACAATCAAAGAAATAACCATGAGTTCTTCCGATGTTAAAAAGAAAATCTCAATATACAATTTAAAAACAAAAAAAGAAATTTTAAATTATTATAAAGATTGGACAACTAACAATCAATACAACAAAGATATGATTGATTGGAAATATGAAGCTCCATCGAATTCTGTAAAACTGTTAGATCATTACTCAAATGATAAAAGTATAAAAATTCTTGATGCTGGTTGCGGCACTGGTTTAGTTGGAGAGCTCTTGTATAAAAAAGGGTACAAAAACCTCCATGGCGCTGATTTTTCAGGTGACATGCTAAATTTAGTACCAAAAAATCTATATTCATCGCTAGAATTACTAGATTTGAATAAAAAACTTAAATTTGAAGACGAAAGTTTTGAAGCTGTCATTTGTGTAGGTACATTCACTTTCGGTCACGTAAAGGCTAATGCATTAAGTGAGTTTCTTAGAATTCTTAAAAAGAATGGCTTGATTTGTTTTACAATTAACGAAGGTATTTTTAAGGAATATAAATTTGACATTAAAATTAATGACTTAACTGAGAAAAATGATTGGAAAATCATCAAATTTTTAAAAACTTCATATATAATAAAAAAAGAAGTTGAATCATGGATTTGTCTGGCTAGAAAAAAATAATTATCCGCTTTATTTTATAAACAATTTTTAATACTAATTAATAAACAAACAATTTTAATGGAGTTTCAATATGACGAAATATAATGGAAATTGTTTATGTGGTTCAGTAAAATTTGAAGTTGAAGGTGAACCTCATGTCATGGCAGTTTGCCACTGCACTATTTGCAGGTCATGGTCAGCCAGTCCTGTAAACGGAGCAAGTTTATGGAAGCCAGAAAACTTTAAAGTCACTTCTGGAAAAGAATATTTACAAAACTATTCATATAGTGAAGGACATAAAAGAACATGGTGCTCAAAATGTGGCGGACACGTTTTTACTGATCATGCTGAAACATATGGTTTTGTTGACGTTTACGCATCAGTATTAAATAATTTTAAATTTATTCCTGCGCTTCATTTAAACTATGAAAATACTATTTTGCCAATGAAAGATGGCTTACCTAAATTTAAAAATTTTCCCGAAGATTTTGGTGGGTCAGGTGAAACAATGAATGAATAGATTATAAAATATAATTATTTCTTTTGAATTAAGTTATGGCAATTCGTCCACTAATACGAATTGCTTCTTCAACCGCACCAGGCGGACTAACTCTTAGTACAATATATGGATTAGAGAACGCTAGTAGAGCTACATTAGGTTCTCTAATTACAATTTCTGGGTTGGAAATTTTTAACTCAGCTAAATACATGTCTATTTCTATATTTATTTCTTCAATATTTGCATTTCCAGTAGTACTTTTTGCAGGGAGCTTAATTAGGTTGTTCTCAAGAAAATATATTTTTTCCTTAGCATGTTTTCTTATAATAATTGGAAATTTATTACTTTCACAAGAAAGTATTATTACATTCACCTTAGGAAACGTTTTAAGAATGGCTGGCGCTGGATTAACTATGTTATGTGTTTCACTCTACACGATGGATTTTATTACGAGAAAGGAACTGGCCCAAGTAGAAAGTAGAAAAATATTGTTTGCTGCTATGACTTGGGTATTATTTCCTGGAATTGGAACATGGCTATGGATAAATACTAATCAAATCATTCCTTTTATACTTTCTTCAATAATAATGATGATTTTATTAATACTTTTTTGGTGGTTAAGGATTAAAGAATCAGAACAGATTTCAGCTCCAAATAAAAATCACTTAAGATTAATTAATAATTTAAAAACATATTTTAATAACCCTCATATGCGAGTAGCATATTTAATTGCAGTAACGAGGTCTTCTTCATGGGTGTTTTTTTTCACATATGGTCCAATTTATTTCATTGAAGCAGGAGTGCCTGTACAATGGATTGGATTTGTAATGGGCGCAATTATAAGCATTTTGGCATTCTCCTCGTACTTCGCAAAAATAGGTGAAAAAGTAGGAATTAGAAGAGCAATTTTTTATAGTTTTTTAATCAGTGGATTATGTTTTTCAATAATTGGAATACTTCCAAAGCCCACTTTAATAGGAATTATTTTTCTTTTAATAGCAACCTTAGGAATGGATATGCTCGATATTATTGGCAACTTACCCTTTATGAGGATGGTCAATCCAAAGACAAGGACAGAAATGACTACCGTCTACTCTACTTGGAGGGAGTTTTCATTTGCTGTTACGCCAGGCTTTGCAAGCTTCTGGTTATTTTTTGTAAAAGTACAAAGCCTATTTTTAGTAATGGGTGTTTTTCTAATTTCTGCAGGTTACTTATCTAAGAAAATGCCAGGAAGAGTGGATTAAATAGCTAAATATTTGGTTTGTTATCCCAGAAATTATATTCCCTCTCTAAGGACGATGCAGCTCTTAAAAGCAGGCCTTCACTGAATGGTTTACCGATTAATTGAATACTCATAGGAAGTCCATTTGGATCAAATCCAGTGGGCAGACAAATTGCAGGTAATCCAAGGTAATTAATAGGCCTCGTATTATGGCCTATTCTTTTTACTATACTAGCGGCCTCTTTACTAGCCCCAGCATCACTATCTTTTATACTAGGTAAGTAACATGGCCAGACTGGCGCTATAAACATGTCTAAATCATCAAACACTTTATATATAACTTCTTTTATAAAGTGTATTCTGTATTTTTTGAGTTTTTCGTACTCATTAGGACTAGTAAATACTCCCGATAAAATTCTCATTAAAGTTTGTTGATTAAAGTCATGATGCCTTTCTAAAGCAACTTTTTGATGTGCTATTGCTGCCTCAGTTGATATAAGAAGCATATTCAAGTCATTAGCAGTTTCTATATTTGGAATATTAATTTCTTTACATTTGGCACCAAGTTTCTCTGACAAACGAAATGCGTTAAGAGTATTTTCACTCACTCCTTTATCACTGCCTTCTAAAAAATAATTCTTTGGAAGTCCTATCTTTAGACCTTGAATTCCCTTCTCCATTTCAGAAATATATTCTGGAATTTTAACTGAAACTGATGACAAGTCTTTATAGTCATTTCCAGCAATTATTTGAATAATTTTAGCGGCATCAGTCACTGATCTAGTTAGTGGACCGACCGTGTCTAGTGAATTTGAAAGAGGAAAAACACCAGTTCTACTTATTAAGCCTTGGGTTGGTTTAATCCCAACTAGCCCGCAAGCAGCAGAGGGTAACCTGACAGATCCTCCAGTATCAGATCCCAAAGCTGCAGGAATAATCCCTGAGGCAACAATTGCAGCTGATCCTGATGAAGATCCGCCACAAACGTAATTTTGGTTCCATGGATTTTTTGGGGTCCCTGCATATTCATTATGTCCAGTTACACCAAATGCATACTCAACAGACACTAGCCTTCCGCAATCTATTGAGCCTGCTTTATCTAAAAGAGATATAACTTCTGCGGTCTGATCTGATTTATTACCTTCTCTACTTTTTGAGCCAGCCTCATTAGGCCACCCGATACCATTATCTTGGATTCTTTGGAACAGCTCTTTATGAGCCAATGGGACCCCAAAAAGTGGTAAGTCATATTGTTTTTCTTGAATTAGTTTAGAAGCCTGATCTAGAGAAAATTTACTATTTGTATATTTAACAGCATTAAGAGTTCTCCCTATAGAGTCCAATTTATCAACTACATCATTAACGATTTCCAATATAGAGTTTGGGTTTTTCAAAACTAAACTCTTGATCTCTGAAATGGATTTAAAATCAATCATCGGTGTTAAAAGTCAAAAAGTCACTAAAGATGTCTTGAACGCTTGAAGGTGTGTTTTTAGGTATTTGTTTGCTTTCTAAGGTTTTTAATTGCTTTAAACTAATATTGAACACATTGTCAATTTGCTCATCGTCTATCTTGGCTTTTTTGAGTTCTAATAGAATCTTTGAAGATAAGTTTGAACTTTTCATTTTCAATGTATTACTCTCAATGTGAACTCATTCAAATTTGTATAAATGATGTCAATAGAAAACCATAGTCTATTTCCTTCAACACCAACTCCTTTGACTTTATATCATTTTAATTAGTATTTATTCAATTAACTGTTAATATTTTAATTTACTTTAGGAATAAGATAATTCCAATCATTAATCAAATTGCTGAATACTATAATGAGATGAAAACATGGAGACAGCATTTACATGCACACCCTGAACTTCAATTTGATTATTATGAACCATCTTTGACTTTATAATGATCTTTTTTGCTTCTTCTCTTAATTTCAACTTCTTCAAACAAACCCAAACATCTTTCACTTTATAATTGTCTTTCTTATTTCTTCTCTTGAATCCAAATATGTGTAGAAAGTTGGTAATTTTAACATTCGAATATCCTTGATTATGAAGTTTTAGAATAAAATCTAATCTACTCTGATTTTTGGTACTAATACGATCTAAACTACAACTACGAGTATAGATCGTGAGTTTGTTTTTAAAGAAGTAACCTTGATTGATTTTAATGAATTGTGTTACTCGAAGTTCACTCAACAGTAGCTAAATTACTTCCTGTGTGGAACAAGTTAGATTTAGCTGAAGATAGTGCTAGACAGGTCACTGCTATTGCTCTCTGGAGCATTAGCTACATTTAAGTTTTTGGCAGGAGGCTTTTGTTTGTTATTGTGAGTGGTGTGTTAGTCCTGCTTCACTCCATTTTTATATGTGCCTGTACGTTCTGTATCTACTGTTCCATCTTCATTGAAGTATTCCCAATAGCCTTCTCTTTTTCCATCGCTGTAATTTTCCACATACTTTAACTGACCATTTTCATGATATTCTTCCCACTCACCAACACTTTTACCATCCTTAAACTTACCATTCTGCTTACCAGACACTTTGCCTGTAAATGGCTCATTGGTGAACTTCTTGTAGTACAGGTCATTGCGCTCAACTAAGTCATCTATAGTCAAATCTGCACCCCAACTAGGTAATGCTAGGAGTGCTAGTGCTAGGGTGAGTATGAGTGTCTTGAGTGTGTTCATGGTGTTAAGGCATATTACTTATTTCGCTAGCAACCCAACCAATAATTTCATTGTTCATATTTTTCTCGTCAATAAGAACTAGGGTATCTTTTTCGTAGAGTAATTGCTTGTTTAATATTCCGACCTCTGGGTCAAAAACTATTGTTGGTTCTAAGATAAATATTTGAAACTCCAGACCACCAAAGCAAGGACTGTCATCGCTTGTGAAGGCTCTTTTGCCTGCAACTGATAGACTTAAAACATACATCTCAAAAGGGTCACCATTTGGAACTACGGATAAGCCTCTAGATTCCAACATCTGGGTCATCTTACTACGAACTGCGTTTACGTTTGTCCAACACTTACCTGAAACATCATCAAATACCTCCAAGCCAACTTTTCCTAAATCGCCTAATGTAAGTATTTCACCGTTATAGCCTCTGCCATACCAAACACCATTTGACCATGCTGATGATTGAAATGATAGCATCCCTAAAACAATTGAAAATGAAGGCCTCAAAGGTGCTAAACGTTTTTCTGAAGGAGCAGGTAGGCATGGAGACTTCAAAAAGATATAAACCTAGTGGGTTTTAAAAAATCACTGGTTTTATAAAACTTTTCAACCTCTATCTAATTTTTTGACTCTAAAAGCCATTCAATATAATCACTTGAATATTCATTAGAAAGTGCGTCATTCGGAAATGCTCGAAGGATTGACAAGATCTCGGAACTCTATACCGGTCTCCTCAACAATACTCATAGATGCTTCATGGATCGCGTCAAGCTTGCTTTCGCCAACCATATCATAGGTTGGAATTTTTCGGATGAACGGAGCCACAATCCCTACTTGTCCGATCGCATCACGCACCATCCGTCGCTTTGTCCGCGCACCCCCTGATCGCCTAACCATCCCAGAAATCCCTTCCTCAGCTTTTCTGACCTGACTTGTTAATAAGAAAGGCATTAAGAACACATGTTACCAGATAGTTAGGCCAAAATAAAGCCAACAGATAAAGATACTCCAGAGATAAAAGCTGATCGGGCTTCTATCATTGCCCTTATAACAATCAATTTGGCAGTGTTGATGGTTATTTAGGGATCAACCTTTCAAATTCATTATTTTTTTGGTTTATACTCCACAATGAAGCATTCTCCATATCAAACCACCAACCATGCAGCATCAAATTATTATTTGAAACTAATTTAGAAATCCAAGGAAATGACATTAAATTATTTAAGGAATTTCTAATGGAAGCTTTTTCTGCTAAATGTTGAGTAGGACCGTGCCAATCATTTAGATCCAAATCTAGGATCGCTTTTTTTGAAATACTAATCCAACTATTTATAAACTCTTTTTTATTTTCATTGCTTTCTTGTATTCCTTCTATTTCATTTTTACATGCATTACATAGTGCTTCAATTCCCCCACAAAATGCATGCCCTAGTATTACGATGTCTTTAACCTTTAAGTCTCGAACTGCAAACTCTATTGCAGCACTAACACCATGGTATCCATCGTCAGGCTCATAAGGCGGTACCAAGTTAGCTACATTTCTAACAACAAACAACTCACCGGCTCTAGTATTGAATAAGATGGCTGGATCAACTCGAGAATCTGAACATGATATTACCATAATTTTTGGCTTTTGACCTCTTTTGGTCAATCTATTGAAAAATTTTCTTTCCTTATCGAAGTAATTATTTCTAAATTTTTTAAAACCATTTATTAGCGGTTTGACCATTAAAAAAATCCTCCGCAAATAATTTCTTTAGTAAAGAAATTATTTGCCCTCTACCTTCTGATGAACTTCAATTATATTCCCCTCAGGATCATAAAAAAATATTTGGTGCCATTCCGCTGCAAATGCTGTCCCATAATCTGCAAATTTAATATTGTTTTCATTTAATATTTGAATAAATTCTTTTATATCGTCAGTTCTAAATGCAATATGCCCTTTTTCAACAGGATTTATATGTCTGTGATTTTGAATAGCAACATCTAAATTTTTTTCCGCAAGATGCATTTGAATATTACCCTCAGTTACAAATTTTATCTTACCGTTGTATCCTTTACTTTTGGTCGCTTCAGTCCTAGGAAAA
>CACAIE010000033.1 GCA_902532475.1 uncultured SAR116 cluster alpha proteobacterium | reverse complement strand
ATTTATGGGGCTAAATGAAAAACCTTCCATCACCATGTATTAGTATTTGCAAATTAAACCAATCAACTGGATATTGTGATGGATGTTTTCGAACAGAAGATGAGATTGCTTTATGGCCTTCAATGTCTGATGAAGACAAGTTAAATATGTTAAATATTCTTAGACAGAGACAAGGCATAAAAAGAAGAGTAAATAGAAGAAAAAAGATTTAATCATACAGTTTTAAGGATAAAACAATGAACCATTACAGAACTCATAAATGCTCTGAATTAAGAGCAGGCAATGTAGGTGAAACAGTTAAAATTTCAGGTTGGGTTCATCGAAAAAGAGATCATGGCGGGCTACTATTCATTGATTTGCGAGATCACTATGGAATTACGCAATGTGTAACTGATATGGAATCTGATGTTTTTAAGTTAGTAGAACCTTTGAAGGTAGAGTCTGTAATAAAAGTTTCAGGTGAACTTGTAAAAAGAAGTGATGACACAATTAATAATAAATTGCCGACAGGTGAAGTAGAGGTAAAAATACAAGATTTAGAAATTCTTTCGACATCAGAGATACTTCCTTTGCAAGTAAACTCTGATGATGATGCTGGTGAGGAGATCCGACTTAGATATAGATATTTAGATTTAAGGCGAGAAAGGCTACACAGAAATATAATATTAAGATCTTCTGTTATTCAATCAATAAGGCGTAGAATGATAGATCAGGGATTTATGGAATTTCAAACGCCTATATTAACAGCTTCTAGTCCAGAAGGGGCCAGAGATTTTTTGGTCCCTGCTAGGCTTCACCCAGGAAAATTTTATGCTCTTCCTCAAGCGCCTCAGCAGTTTAAACAGCTCATTATGGTATCTGGTTTTGATAAATATTTTCAAATAGCGCCATGCTTCCGGGACGAGGATAGTAGAGCTGACCGAAGTCCAGGTGAATTTTATCAATTAGATTTAGAGATGAGTTTTGTTGAGCAGGAAGATGTTTTTAATGCAGTTGAACCAGTAATAGGGGGTGTTTTTGAGGAATTCACAAATGGAAACTTAGATAAGCCTTTTCTTAGGTTAACATACGCAGATGCAATGCTTTACTATGGAACTGATAAACCTGACCTGAGGAATCCAATTCAGATTGAAGATGTAACAGATATATTTGATGGAAGTGGTTTTTCTTTGTTTGCTAAATTAATTACAAGTAAAAGTGCTGTTGTAAGAGCTATCCCAGGACCTAAATGCGGTAGCAGATCGGTTGCTGATAGAATGAATAGTTGGGCTCAGGGAGAAGGAGCGCCTGGGATGGGGTACATAATTTATGGTGATGGAGAAGCAAAAGGCCCTGTTGCAAGCGCTTTGGGTAAAGAGAAGTCAGAAGAAATAAAAAATAGACTAGGGCTTAAAGACGGGGACGCAGCATTTTTTGCTTGTTCTAATGAAAAGGAAGCTGCGGATTTAGCTGGTAAAGCGAGAGTTAAAATAGGCATTGATCAAGAGATTTCTGAAATAAAAGGGTATAAGTTTTGCTGGATTGTGGATTTCCCAATGTATGAGCTAGATGAAAAAGGTAAAGTTGAGTTTTCCCATAATCCTTTTTCAATGCCCCAAGGTGGTCTAGATGCACTTAATAATGAAAATCCATTGGATATTAAGGCCTGGCAATATGATCTGGTTTGTAATGGTGTGGAGTTGTCATCGGGAGCAATCAGAAACCATTTACCTGAAGTCATGTATAAAGCATTTGAGATTGCTGGTTACTCTAAAGATACTGTCGACAATAATTTTTCGGGCATGATAAGCGCTTTTAAATTTGGCGCCCCTCCCCATGGAGGTTTTGCACCTGGAATTGATAGGATTGTAATGCTTATTGCAAATGAACCAAATATCAGGGAAGTTATATTGTTTCCAATGAATGGTAAGGCAGAGGATCTGATGATGGGGGCACCTTCAGAAATTAATGACGATCAATTAAAAGAACTTCATATTAAAAGGTCTAAAATTATAAAGTAATAACAATTATTTTTATCTGATTGTTCTTCGGAAATAATGTTTCCTTAATAGCCATTCAAGAACTGCTTCAAATTATTTTAAAGAATAAGAAAATTTTGGATAATGAAGTAACCATAAAGCGCTTAAAAAAAGAATGGCACCTCCAAACTGATGTAAAACACCCAGATAAACTGGAACTGAATTAATTAAAGTTAAAATTCCAATCATGAACTGACATAAAGTTGAAAAAGCCATAAGCAATATTCGGAAATTTAATTTGTATCTATTAATATAATTTATAAAATATAAAATGATAATAACCAAAGTTAATACCGCTAAAATCCTGTGGTGAAATTGCGCAGAAACAGGATTTTCAAAAGGGTCAAACAATCCTAAAGATCCATACTCTATGGGAATTATAGTTTCTCCCATGTAAGGAAAGGTGTTGTATACCAAGCCTGCGTCCATTCCTGAAACAAAGGTCCCAGCAATTATAGTAATTGAAATGAAGGTTAGTGGAATAAAATCTAAAAAATTAATTTTTCTTAATGGGCCTTCATATAAATCTAAAGCTGTCCAAAATGTAATTCCCAAGATTATAAAAGCCATGCCCAAGTGAACTGAAAGTCTGTATTGAGATACTGAGGGTACTTCTGACAATCCTGATTTAACCATCCACCATCCAATAATCCCTTGAATGCAAATAAGTAAGAAAATTATTAAGGATTTAAAAAAAATTTCAAAGTTCATTTTTTGCATCAATAGAAAACACAAAAAAGGAATTAAAAACAGTAACCCTATGAGCCTCCCCCATACTCTATGAAAATATTCCCAAAAAAAGATAAATTTAAAATCTGATAATGTCATCCATGAGTTGATTTGATTGTATTCAGGTGAAAGCTTGTAAATTTCAAAGATTCTTAACCATTCATTTTCTGATGAAGGGGGTAGAAGACCTAAAAATGGTCTCCATTCAACCATAGATAGACCACTTCCAGTTAAGCGGGTAGTACCACCAATTAAAATCATAGCAACAACCATAAAACTAATAATAAAAAGCCATATTGAAATTTGGAGGTTGATATTTTTATCAGAAGTAATCATATTTTTGCTAAGCATAGTCTAACAATTTATATAAACAATCTAATTTAATTAACAAGGTACTAACTTGGAACTTAATATAACAGAACCTGGAAGAGAGCATCAAACAGATGCAATAATAATTGGAGCAGGTCCAGTCGGGTTATTTGCAGTTTTTGAGCTTGGCCTATTAGATATTAATTGTCATTTAGTAGATATTTTAGAGTTTCCAGGAGGACAATGTAGTGAACTTTACCCAGAAAAACCAATCTATGATATTCCTGCTTTGCCAATAGTAATGGGCCAAGAATTAACTGATAATCTAATGAAACAAATCAAACCTTTCAGCCCAGTGTTTCATCTTGGTCAAATGGCAAGTGAACTAAAATGGAATAAATTAAAAAATCTATGGGAAATGAAAACAAATGAACATACTAAGATATTCTCAAAAGTGATTGTAATTGCTGCAGGGGGGGGGGTCCTTTGTCCCAAAAAAACTACCTCTTAATAATCTTGATAAGTTCGAAAATTTAGGTGGGATCCAGTATGCTGTTAGAAAAATTGATAATTTTAAAGATAAAAATATATTAATTTCTGGTGGTGGTGATTCAGCGTTAGATTGGGCTGTAAATTTGGCACCCATTTCTAAGATGCTAACGCTAGTTCACAGAAGGAAAGATTTTAGAGCTGCTCCTGATACAGTTTCAAAAATGTATCAAATGAAAGAAAAGGGCCTAATTGATTTGGTTATTGGTCAAGTTAAAGAATTAAAAGGTGAAAACAAGTTAGAAGAAATCTTAATCTCTTCAATTGATAATGCAGATCAGAAAATAATAAAATGTGATGTTTTGCTTCCATTTTTTGGCTTAACTATGAAACTTGGACCAATTGCAAATTTTGGAATTAATTTTGAGAAAAACTTAATACCAGTAGATACAGAAAAATTTGAAACATCTGAAAAGTCAATTTTTGCTATTGGCGATATCAATTCATACCCTGGAAAACTTAAATTAATACTTTCGGGGTTTCATGAAGCTGCACTCATGTCTCAAGCAGCGCACGGATATGTTTATCCAGAAAAAAAGATACGTTTTCAGTATACAACGGCATCATCTTCACTTCAAAAAAAATTGGGCGTTTACAATAAATAAAAAAAAATTAAAATTATTTAATTTTACCCTTGAAAATAATACAATTAATAGCTATCTGACATTAGCACTCTCATGGTGAGAGTGCTAATAACAAAAAATATAATAAATTTTTAAATGGATATGAGGAGAATACTATGAAGTTTAGGCCACTCCATGACCGAGTTGTAGTTAGGCGCCTTGATGGTGAAGAAAAAACTGCAAGCGGAATTATTATTCCAGATAGTGCACAAGAAAAGCCAATGCAAGGAGAAATCATTGCAGTTGGAAAAGGCGCTAGAGACGACAGTGGGAAGATTGCTCCGCTTGACGTTAAAGCAGGCGACACTGTGCTTTTTGGAAAATGGTCAGGTACAGAAGTAAAAATCGATAACGAGGATTACTTAATTATGAAAGAATCAGATATTATGGGCGTACTTAAATAGTCGTTCAATTTTATTTTAACTAATAATAACTATTAAAAGAGAGAAAAAAAATGGCAGCTAAAGATGTTAAATTTGGTGTTGATGCTAGAAGTAGAATGCTAGAAGGTGTCGAAATTTTAGCCAACGCTGTGAGCGTAACACTCGGTCCAAAAGGAAGAAACGTAGTTCTGGATAAATCATTTGGAGCACCAAGAACTACAAAAGACGGTGTTACCGTAGCAAAAGATATTGAGCTTCAAGATAAGTTTCAAAATATGGGAGCGCAAATGGTTCGTGAAGTTGCGTCAAAAACAAATGACGTATCTGGAGACGGAACAACAACAGCAACAGTTCTTGCACAAGCAATAGTGCGTGAAGGATCCAAATCTGTTGCAGCTGGAATGAACCCTATGGATCTAAAAAGAGGCATAGATCTAGCAATAGCCCAAGTTGTTGGAAACTTGGAAAAACAATCCAACAAGATTGGAAAGTCTCATGAGGTTGCCCAAGTGGGGACTATTGCCGCTAATGGTGAATCTGAAATGGGTGAAATGATATCAAAAGCTATGGAGAAAGTTGGCAATGAAGGCGTTATTACTGTTGAAGAAGCAAAGTCTTTAGATACAGAGTTAGACGTTGTGGAAGGTATGCAATTTGATCGTGGATATCTATCACCGTACTTTGTTACAGATGCTGAAAAAATGCGTGTTGTAATGGAGGACCCTTATGTTCTTCTTCATGAAAAGAAGATTTCAAATCTTCAGGATATGCTTCCTCTTCTAGAAAAGGTAGTACAATCAGGTAAGTCACTATTAATAATTTCAGAAGAAGTTGAAGGCGAAGCACTCGCCACTCTTGTTGTTAACAAGCTTAGAGGTGGTCTAAAGATAGCAGCTGTTAAAGCACCTGGATTTGGAGATAGAAGAAAAGCTATGCTTGAAGACATTGCAATCTTGACAAATGGTGAACTTATTTCTGAAGACATTGGGATTAAGTTGGAAAATGTAACTTTGGAGCAATTAGGTACAGCTAAAAAAATTGAGATCACAAAAGAAGATACAATGATTGTAGATGGAGCTGGCTCTAAAAAAGAAATACAAGCTAGAGTTGGTCAAATAAGAGCTCAAATTGAAGAAACCACTTCTGATTATGATAAGGAAAAACTTCAGGAAAGACTTGCAAAATTGGCAGGCGGAGTTGCTGTTATCAGAGTGGGTGGCGCAACTGAAGTAGAAGTTAAAGAGCGTAAAGACCGTGTAGACGATGCTATGCATGCTACTAGAGCAGCGGTTGAAGAAGGCATTGTAGCTGGTGGTGGTGTTGCTCTTGTTAAAGCAATTAGTGCTCTTGAAAACATTAAAACTGATAACGATGATCAAAAAGTCGGTGTTAATATTGTTAGAAAAGCAATACAAGCCCCAGCACGTCAAATTGCAGACAATGCAGGTGAAGATGGATCAGTGGTTGTTGGGAAGCTAATGGAATCTAAAGACA
Organism: uncultured SAR116 cluster alpha proteobacterium; assembly: GCA_902532475.1. Lineage (GTDB taxonomy): Bacteria > Pseudomonadota > Alphaproteobacteria > Puniceispirillales. The sequence goes on along the minus strand of CACAIE010000033.1, from coordinate 11,501 downwards.
AAAACATGGGCTTTAATGCACAAACTGGCAAGTATGAAGACATGATTAAGGCTGGTATAATTGATCCAACTAAAGTTGTTAGAAGTGCTTTGCAAAATGCGGCATCAGTAGCGGCTTTGATGATTACTACTGAAGCTATGGTAACCGATGCACCTGAACCTAAGTCAACAGGTGGTGGCGCTCCAGATATGGGCGGCATGGGCGGCATGGGCGGCATGGGCGGCATGGGCGGCATGGGCGGCATGATGTAATCACCTATTTAGATTAGAAAAAGGCCGGCCTTTGCCGGCCTTTTTTATTTAAAGATTTTAATTTAAAGAAAATAAATATATATATTTATAAATCTATAATTTAGTTAATACCTCTATGACAAAATCTTCAGAAATTCATATTTTTGATCAAAATAATCTTGATAATTGTAACGCATGGCCCTTTCAGGAGGCCAGAAGGCTTATAGAGAGAATTAAAAGATTACCTGAAGAAAAAACAATTATTTTTGAAACAGGTTATGGTCCATCTGGTTTACCGCATATAGGTACTTTCTGCGAAGTATTTAGAACTAACCTAGTAAGAAAGGCCTTTACTTTATTAACGAAAAGACCTTCAAAATTAATTTGCTTTTCAGATGATATGGATGGATTAAGAAAAATTCCTTCAAATGTTCCAAATCATGAAATCATGAGTAAATTTATTGGGCAACCACTCACACAGGTTCCGGACCCCTTCGAAACACACACATCATTTGGTGAGCATAATAATTCTCGACTAAGATCTTTTTTGGATAGTTTTAATTTTGAATATGAGTTTTTAAGCGCAACAGAATGCTATAAGAGTGGGACATTTGATAAAGCGCTTATAAAAGTTCTAGATAGATATGATGAAATTAAAAACACGATACTTCCAACATTGGGTGAAGAAAGAAGAAAAACTTATTCACCTTTTTTACCAATATGTAAAAATACTGGTAAAGTTTTAGAAGTTTCAATAATTGAAACAGACCAAAACAATGGTACAGTTTCATATCTTGATCCAACTAACCAAGAAAAAATTACAGTTCCAGTAACAGGTGGATCGTGTAAGCTTCAATGGAAATGTGATTGGGCTATGAGGTGGTCTGCATTAGGTGTGGACTATGAAATGGCAGGAAAGGACTTAATTGATTCCGTTGCATTATCAAGTAAAATTAATCGCAAAATTGATTCTATTCCTCCTGAAGGATTTAATTATGAACTGTTCTTGGATCAAAATGGAGAAAAGATTTCAAAATCTAAAGGCAATGGATTAACAATCGAGGAATGGTTGAAATATGGCCCTCAAGAGTCGCTTTCTTATTTTATGTACGGTAATCCTAAAAGAGCTAAAAGATTATACTTTGATGTTATCCCTAAATCTGTAGATGAGTATTTAAAGCATGTGCAAAGCTTTGGGGATCAAGCTGATAAAGACAGGATAAATAATCCAATCTTATATGTCCATGATTTAGAGCCTCAAAAAATACCAAAAAATGAGCGTCACCTCACATTTTCACTTTTATTAAATCTAGCTTCTGTTTGTCATGCTGAAGAACCAGAAATTTTATGGGGTTATATTGATAAGTATGCTCCTGGAAGTTCACGTTCAAAAAACAAATTCTTAGAAAAGTTAATTAATTTTTCGGTAATTTACTACAATGATATGATCAAACCAAATAAAGCCTACAGATCTCCAAATGAAAAAGAGAAAAATGCATTGATGCAATTAGTTGAAGGATTAAAAACGTTAGGTGAGGATTCGTTGTCTGATGATATACAGAAACTAGTTTTTTTAATAGGCAAAGAAAATGAATATGAAAACCTCCGCGATTGGTTTAAAAGCTTATATGAAATTTTATTAGGTCAATCTGATGGACCTCGTATGGGATCGTTTATATCTTTGTATGGCATATCTGAAACAGTAGATTTAATTGAAAATGCAATTAATGGAAAGCTTAAGTAGATTCCATCCAATCCCAATATAACTTATGAGCTAATGTAAATATTGGTCCATTTAGAAAAGCCTTATCCTCATATTTATTTATATTCCTAACTTTAACATAATTGCCTGTACAAAAAATTTCATCTGCATCAAATAATTCTTCAGGTTTTATTTTACTCTCAATAACTTTTATTTTAGCATCCTCTAATAGTTTAATGACCCTATATCTTGTTATTCCTGCTAAAAATGTTCCCGTAGGTTTAGGTGTAAATACATTGCCTTTTTTAACTATAAATAAATTTGCAACAGTAAATTCTGCAACAAAACCTTCGTGGTCACAAATTACACAATTATCATAACCCTTTTTTGCTGCTTCTCTGGCTGCTCTACCAGTATTAGCATAAAGTGAAGCAGCTTTGGCATCAGTTGGAGCTGCATTCTTCATTGGCCTTATGTAACTTGACAAGCAAGCTGACATTCCCCCTGTTGGTATTGAAGCTTTAAATATGCACAAAGCAAAACGGCTAGTACTAGGGTCAGGTGCAATTATTCCTAAACCGTCTTCCGCCCATATCATTGGCTTGATATATAAATCATCTTGTGTATCAAATTTAGAACTGCCTTCAATACAAAGGTCAAAAATTTCTTTTTCTGATTTTTGTGATTTAAGCCCCATACTTTTGGCACTGTTAATTAATCTTTCACAATGCAAGTCTAAATCTGGAAATTTTCCATTAATCCTTCTTGCTCCATCAAAAACCAGTGAGCCTAACCAAGTTGAGTGTGTCATGGGACCTAAAAGTGGAGGATTGCCTTCCACCCACGATCCATCTATCCATGTAACAGAATCCATAGTTTAAAAAGTTCTTTTGCAATTAATTTATTCTTACACTTGCCATTATAAGATAATTTTGGCAAGGATTTCTCAATGAATAATTTAATTATATATTTTTTGCACTTTTTTGACCCAGAAACGGCTCATAAAATAGCCATAGAAATATTGTCAAAAAATTACTTTGTTTCTTATGACGCTCCTGAGTTAATCACAAAAATATCTAACATTGAATTTAAAAACCCTATAGGTCTGGCAGCAGGGCTAGATAAGTCTGGGAAATGCTTTAATGGGATATTTAAGTTAGGTTTTTCATCAGTGGAAATAGGAACTGTAACTCCATTAGGTCAGCAAGGGAATCCTAAACCACGAGTTTTTAGACTTTATGAAGATAGGGCGGTAATTAATAGATATGGTTTTAATAATGATGGCATGGAACTAGTCAAAAATAGACTTTTAAAAGAAAGACATAGGAAAGGTGTATTAGGTATTAATATTGGACCTAATAAAAACTCTTTAAATCCAATAAAGGACTATAATATAATTGCTAAAAAACTTGCAAAATATAGTGACTACATAGCCATTAATGTTTCTAGTCCAAATACTCCTGGCTTAAGAAAATTGCAAGAGAAGTCATTACTGTCAGATGTGATTGACTCTACAAAAGAAGGCATTAACGAGGCTGGAGAAAAGAAACCAATTTTTCTTAAAATTTCTCCTGATCTTTTAACAAGTGAACTGGAGGACGTTATTGAAATTTCAATTTTAAATAAATTAGATGCTATCATCGTTTCTAATACTACTATTGAAAGACCTAAATTACTTAATAATAGTAAAAATCAATTAGGAGGATTATCAGGGCATCCTTTATTTGAAAAGTCTACAAAATTATTAGAAGTTGTCAAAAAAATTTCAAATAATGAAATAAAGCTTATAGGTGTTGGTGGAGTTGAGAATGCTAAACAAGCTTATACTAAAATTTTAGTTGGAGCGAATTTAGTTCAACTTTATACAGGTTTACTTTTTCAAGGACCGAAAATAGTGAAAGTTATAACAAATCAAATTTCTGAATTTTTAGTTAGAGATGGTTTTAGCTCAATTGAAGAGGCAGTTGGATCCTTATCATATAAAAAGGCTCTTAACTTAAATAATTTAGAATAACTTTGATTCAAATATACAAAACTAATTAGTAACTCTTGACGATTTATTCAAGCTGGATTATACATCGGTTAACTTTTTGGAGAGAATAATGTCAAGAGTTTGTGAGCTTTCAGGAAAGTCTGTCATGACAGGCAATAATGTTAGTAAAGCTAATAATAGAACCAGGAGAAGATTTTTACCTAATCTCCAGAAAAGTTCTATGCATAGCTCAATATTAGGGAAAACCTTGCAATTTAGAGTTGCAGCATCAACTATACGAACTGTTGAAAAAAATGGTGGAATTGATTCTTATCTTTTGTCTACCAATAAATCTTCACTTCCATTAAAAGCTCAAAAATTAAGGCAAGAAATAATAAAGGCCAAAGAAAACACTCAATAAAGTTAAGAAACTTTTTTCAGAACAGAATTGTAGTTTTCGTCAAATAAATCAGCTAATTGCTCGGTAACAACTCCACCTAATTGCTCGGCATCAGTTAAAGTTACAGCTCGTGAATAATATCTAGTTACATCATGGCCAATACCAATAGCTAATAATTCTACAGGCGATTTATTTTCTATGTAGCTGATTGTTTTTCTTAGATGTGCTTCTAAGTAGTTTCCTGAGTTTGCAGATAACGTAGAATCATCAACAGGAGCACCATCTGAGATTACCATTAAAATCCTTCTTTCTTCATATCTAGATAAAAGACGATTATGAGCCCACTCAAGAGCTTCACCATCAATATTTTCTTTTAATATTCCTTCTCTAAGCATGAGTCCTAAATTATTTCTAGCACGCCTCCAAGGTTCTTCAGCTGATTTATATATAATATGTCTTAAGTCATTTAGTCGACCGGGTTTGCTTTGTCTCCCTTCTTGTTGCCACTTTTCTCTTGTTTGCCCGCCCTTCCAAGCTTTTGTTGTAAAACCTAAAACCTCAACTTTTACTGCGCATCTTTCTAATGTTCTTGATAAAATATCTGCAGAAAGTGCTGCAACTGTTATCGGCCGTCCTCTCATTGACCCAGAGTTATCAATTAATAATGTAACAACCGTATCTCTAAAATTTATATCCGTCTCTCTTTTATAAGATAATGGATATAACGGTTGAGTTACAACCCTTGATAATTTTCCAGCATCAAGGATTCCTTCTTCAAGATCAAACTCCCAGGATCTATTCTGTTTTGCTAAAAGTTTTCTTTGTAAACGATTTGCTAATTTTGAAACAACTCCTTGGAGAGATTCTAATTGCCTATCAAGTTGTAATCTCAGCCTTTTTAATTCTTCAAAGTCACATAGCTCTGAAGCTTTTATGATTTCATCAAACTGAGAATTAAATATTTTGTATGTATTTTGATTTTCAAATTCATGTTTATGCTTAAAAGATGAAGGGTTCCCAGGCATTTCACTATCAGTTTCTCCCATTTCCCCATCATCCGAAGAGTCCACTCCTTCACTATCTCCAAATTCAGTTTCTTCACTATCATCACCATTGTTATCACTTGATTCTTCGCCGAGTGCTGATTGTTGGTTTTCACTTTCATTTTCGTTATTATCATTTTGATCTTCGCTTTCATCATTTTCATCTGTGTTGGAGTCTAAAAAAGTATCTTCTAAAATATCGATTACATTTTTAATAGCTGAAGCAAAAGCAGCTTGATCATTTATTGTTGAAGAAAGCTCAGATAATGAGTTACCCAATCTTGAAGTAATCCAAGGGCGCCAGACTTTTAGTGAGTCATTAATGTCGGAAGGAGGCGTTCTACCTGTTAATTCCTCTCTTATTAGGAGATGAAGAACTTGGGCAAGAGAATTTTCATTTTCATCACCAGGTAATGGTAATTTTTTAGTTTTATTATTATGAATTATTTGGGAGTCTATATTTGTTAATATACCTGGCATATACAAGCTACCCAAAGCCTCTACTCGAGCATACTCAGCAGAATCATATATTTCTTTTTGCAATGCTCCTTTTGGAGCGCAAGCTTGATCTAATTTTGGATTATGATGTTTTATCCAAAGAGCAATTTTGTCAGCTTCACCCCTCAACCTTGAACCATCTGTTTTAATGTCATTTAACTTAGGAAGCCTAACTTTATCAATTCCAATATGTGGGTTGTCACCAATAAACACTACTTCATGTTCAGTTCCACCAGCTATTGCTCTTAAAGTGGATGCAATAGACTCAAGCAACTGAACTTCATCATCTTTTCCCCCCACTAATTTACCCCTGAGGCTTGCTGATTATCTTTGAGATCCGCGTCAAAGCATCTTTGGTAATATTCTCTAACAGTTTCTCTTTCAATTTCGTCACATTTATTTAGGAATGACAAGTTAAAGCCTAAATTTATGTCACCAATGATTTCTGCATTTTCAGCCCATGTAATAACTGTTCTAGGGGACATAATTGTAGAGATGTCACCAGCCATAAAACCGCTTCTAGTTAAGCCCGCTAAAGCAACCATTTTTTGGATTGTTTTTATACCATTATCGGTATTCCATGAGGGAACTTTAGCTAGAACTATTTTTACTTCTGCTTCTATTGGTAAATAGTTTAATGAAGCAACTATAGACCACCTATCCATCTGCCCTTGATTTATTTGCTGTGTTCCGTGATATAAACCTGTTGTATCTCCTAATCCAACAGTATTAGCGGTGGCAAAAAGCCTAAAGGAACTATGGGGAGTAATAACGTTATTAGTGTCAAGAAGAGTAAGCTTTCCTCCAGATTCCAATACCCTTTGAATTACAAACATAACATCAGCTCTGCCTGCATCGTATTCATCAAAAACTAATGCCATTGGATTTTGAACAGCCCAAGGTAAAATGCCCTCTTTGAATTCAGTTATTTGTCTTCCATCTCTAATAACAATTGCATCTTTTCCTATTAGGTCAATTCTGCTTATGTGACTGTCTAAATTTACCCTTACACAGGGCCAATTTAATCTTGCAGCAACTTGCTCAATATGAGTAGATTTTCCTGTTCCGTGATAACCTTGAATCATAACTCTTCGATTTCTCGAAAAGCCGGCAAGAATTGCTTGGGTTGTATCTTTATCAAAAAGGTAGGCAGGGTCAAGTTCAGGAACATAATCTGATCCCTCAGAAAATCCTTTAACTTCAAAATCTATGTTAACGTTAAAAACCTTTTTTGTATCGATTACAATATTTGGTTCATTCTGTTTGTGTTTAGGTTTAGTTGAGATGGTATTCATATGGTTTCTTCTTCTAAATATTATCTAATTATTGATTTCTTTAAGGTCATTATAAGCTTGATTAATTAATTTTATTTTATTTTCATATTCTTTATTTCCAATATTATAATCAGGATGGTATTTTTTAACTAATTTTTTATAAGCTTTCTTAATAATATCTATATTTTGTGTTGGTGAAACTTGTAAAATTTTAAAAGCTTTAATTTCACTAATTGAAAATGACTGTGAAAAAGTTTGTTTTCTTTTTTGCTCATTCAAATTATCAAAATCTTCAAAATTTATATTAATCTTGTCCCAATTTCTGTGCAATCCTTTTTTGGTTGGCCAAGAAGGTCTTTCCCACGTAGTTGCGTTTCTAATTTCATTTTCAATTTCACTATTGTCAAGACCTTCATAATAATTCCATTCTTTATTGTATTCTCTGATATGATCTAAACAAAAATAAAGATAATCATGTATTTTTTCCCTTGAAGATGGAGCCCTATATTTACCAGTTTTTTTGCAATTAAATTTTGAGCATTGATTTTCAAAATGTGAACTTTTATTATCGATTACCTTATTAATATCATCATCTTTCATCATGGACACATTATAGAATATCAAAAATTAGTTGCAAGAATTGAAAGTAGATTTAATATTATATTTCTATATGACAAATAAAATAAAAACTTCTATAGCCATTAAAAAAAAATTAAATAAAGAGTTTTCACCTTATTTACTTGAAGTTGATGACGTATCTGAAATGCATAAAGGACACAAAGGTTATAAAGAGGGTCAAGCAACGCACTTTGCCATCAAGATTAAATCAGAAATATTTTATGGCAGGCAAAAAGTTGAGATTCATAGATTGATAAATAGTGTACTAACTGAAGAATGGGAAAACGGTGTTCATTCAATTTCAATCAATGCTGAGGCTTAGACCCTTTCCAATATTTAGGCCATTGTTTTTTTGTAACTTCAGAGGTTTCATCGAACGCATAACAAGTATTTAACAAAGTGGGTTTTGATGGATTATTGGGAAAAGGATTTTTTATCCCCTTTTGTTTTGCTTCTCTAGTTAATCTTGATTTTTCGCCATATATAGTTTGATATGCAACTGTCGCCATAGAAACTAAAAGTTCCCTCACATGAGTACAACCATTACTACCTCCAATAATTGTATTAACTTTAGCCTTCCAACCAGGTCCAACAGTTTCACCTATCAATCCACCAGTTTTAAAATTAGCTTCCTTGCAAATTTTATATGGAGCAGAATATGTTTCAGCATTGGCATCTATAATTTTCATCTCCATGTTAATTGTTAAAGTTACTTTCATTTCATGAAGAGGCTCACCACTATTTAAAATAGTTCCATTTGATTTTGGAATATCATAGGATTTTGTATCTCTTATACTGCCTACAATATCAATTAACCCATCTTCTCTGAGAAACCCTTGAGAAAACACAGTTCTGGAATGTAATAATTGTCTTGCTTTTTCTTTCATTTTTTTATTTCAAAGTTTGCAAAAATTTAATCTTTTTGGTTGTTATTATCAAACCATATCCTCAAAGAGGTTATTTTATTTTGTTCTTTGTTTAAAATTCTTATTCTTAAGTTATGAAATCTAAATTCTTGACCTGGTAATGGTATAGATCTTGATTCATACATTACTAGACCAGCAATTGTACTAGCTTCTTCATCGGGCAAATCAATATCAAATGTTCTGTTTAAATCTCTGATAGTTATGTCTCCTTTAACTATCCAGGAACCATCCTTCTGTGATGATAAACCAGGAAGTGTATTATCATACTCATCATCTATTTCCCCCACAATTTCTTCTAGTATGTCTTCTAAAGTGATTATTCCTCTAAAATCACCATATTCATCAACTACTATTGCGAAGTGCTCACGTCTTTTCCTAAAGGCCTGTAATTGATCATATAAGGATGTAGTTTCAGGGACAAAATAAACAGGCGAAATCATGCTTCCAATATTTATTTCGTTATAATTCTTATTATTTATTTGGTCGGTACTATTAATTTTTTTGAGTAAGTCTTTAACATGAAGAACCCCAATTATATTATCAACCTTACCTGAAAAAACCGGATGCCTCGTAAAAGAACTGTTCTGAACTTTATCAATTAATGAGACATAATCAGTATTATAATCTATCATTACAACGTTACTTCTGTGTTTCATTATTTCTTCCACGGTAATAATTCTTAGGTCTAAAACCGATGAAAGCATTGCCCCTCGCTCTCTATCAGAAAAATCACCTCCAGCACTATGTAACTTTATTAATCCTCTTAATTCTTCTTCTCTGCTGTTTTCATTATCCCTTTGTTCTTTAATAAATAAAGATACTGTGAAACCGATTAATTGGGAAAATGGCTTCAGAATTATTACTGCTATTTTAACAGGTCGTGCAATTTTAAGAGAAAAATTGTCCGCATTATTGAATGCGTATGTTTTTGGAACAACTTCTGCAAAAATTACTAGAATTAAAGTCATTACTATTGCTGCAAAAGCTACCCCGCCTTCACCAAGTAGAGTTATAGCGGTACTGGTTGCTAACGCAGATGCTAAAACATTTACCGCATTATTGCCAATTAACAAAGAGCTAATTAAAACGTCTCTTTTTGATCTTAGGTTCTTAACTAAAGAAGCTCTTTTATCACCCTTCCTAGACAGTTGATGCATTCTAGCATCAGAAGCAGCTGTTAAAGCTGTTTCTGAGCTAGAGAAAAAAGCAGAAATTAAAATTAGAATAAAAATAGCTATCATTAACAGCCAAAATTCAACACTATTCATTTTTTATTTCTTCATTGAGTAATGATAATATAATCTCGGGATCTATATTGCGTTTTATGCTGCATTGTCCAATTTTACTTGGAATGATAAATTTTAAAATGCCCTCTGAAGATTTTTTGTCATTTTGCATTAACGCCCAAATTTTTTTTGGACTTTTAATTTTATCAGTGATTTGCCTTAATGAAACAGGGAGACCGACGTCATTAAAATGTTTAGTTACACTATCCAAATCTTTTTGTGAGCAAGAATTGGTTTTTATAGCGAGTTTAAAAGCCATAATGATTCCAATCGACACTGCTTCTCCATGCAATATAGTTCCATCATACTCTAAATATGATTCAATAGCATGTCCAAAGGTATGTCCTAAGTTTAAAAGGGCTCTTTGACCAAATTCAAATTCATCTTTTTTTATTATATCAGATTTAATTTTACATGCTCTTATTATGCATTCAGTTCTTAGTTTATTATTACCCTTAATAACATTTTTTCCATTCTTCTCAAGCCAGAGAAAAAAATTCTTATCTTGAATCAAACTGTGTTTAATTATTTCAGCATAACCTGATAAAATTTCTCGTGAATTAAGAGAATTAAGTATGTTGGCATCAGATAAAACAGCAATAGGTTGATGGAAAGAACCAATTAAATTCTTTCCAAAGATTGAGTTTATCCCTGTCTTGCCGCCAATAGAACTATCCACTTGAGAGAGCATAGTAGTAGGTATTTGAATAAAGTTAATTCCTCTCAATAAAACCGAAGCTACAAAGCCTGTAAGATCTCCTATAACTCCTCCACCAAAAGCAATAAGTATGGATTTTCTGTCTATGCCTGTTTTTATTATTTTTTCGCATAAAAAGTTCAAATTATTAAAAGATTTAGAATTTTCACCTGAATTAATACCAATACTAGTAACATTGGAAGCAGCTTTTGAAACGGAGATTTCCAGGGTATTTAGTTTTCGTATTAGAACTTTGTCATAAATAATCACGATGCTTTTATGTTTTATATACCTATCCAATATAATATTTGCTTTTTTGACAATATCATTTCCAAAGTAAATCTTATAATGCCGTTCTTTTGTTTCTACGACACAAGTTTTTATAGAGCTTATTTTCAACTTAACTTTTCCACTTCAAAAGTCTTTGGAAAGATAATTAATAATTATTGAGTATGTTTTATTTATGCTTTCACTTATCGTTTGATCAGAAAGGCTAACTCTTATATCAGCTTTACTATAGCAATCATTTCGCTCAATCATCAAATTTTTAATTTTTCTTCTCAACTCTCTTTCATCCATTCCTTTCAGAAGAGGCCTTTTGGCTTGGTTTCGTTGCAATCTATTGAAAATTGTATTTTCATTGACATCTAGCCAAACACTTATAAAATTTTTTTTAATTAAAGTATGTATATTTTGCTCACAAAAGGCACCACCACCTGCAGATACTAAAATTTTGCCTTTAGTTTTTAAAAGCTTAAAAATATTATACTCTTTTCTTCTGAAAAATTCTTCGCCGTAGTTTTCAAAGATTTCTTTAATACTTAAATCTAAATTATCTTCTATCTCTTTGTCTGT
>CACAIE010000032.1 GCA_902532475.1 uncultured SAR116 cluster alpha proteobacterium | reverse complement strand
CCTCTTTAGAATTAGATTTAAGAAGAGCGGGCATACAACGCTTAGTTGTTCTCGGTTTTTTTACAAATGTTTGCATTGAAACCACTGTTCGAATGTCTGGTAATTTGGGGTTTGATACATACTTAGTTCATGACGCTTGCGCCGCAATGAATTGTATTGGACATGACAAATCAGATTTTGACCCTGATCTTGTGCATAATATGGCAATAGGCAATTTACATGGTGAATTTTGTACTGCAATTACTACTGATGATGCCTTGCAACTGTGCGATAGCAATGCAGACTATCTAGATCGAGTTCAAGGCAACGAATGATTTATGGTGTTTCATCTATGACAGATCCCTTGAAAAAGGTGGCTGTCATGAAACCAAGTTTTTCATTAAAAAATGCGGATCCTTTTAAATGGAATTATGGACCAAAATTCAAGCCAGAGAAAATTGATAAAATTCACTCATCCTTTGTAAGTCTCTTAGAAGATGATGGCGTAGAAATTTTCTGGATGAATGAAGATGACCAAGGTATTGCAGACGCTATTTTTACGTATGACGCTTCATTAATGACAAAAAAAGGAGCTATTCTCATGTCTCCTGGAAAGCCACTTAGGGCAGGCGAACAAAATATTCACCGCAAATTTTATGAAAAACATAACATTCCTATAATTGGCTCAATTCAGGGACCTGCATTTGCAGAGGCAGGAGATACATTATGGTTAGATGATAAAACGCTTATTATAGGTCGAGGATTTCGCACTACCCAAAAAGGAATTAGCCAACTGAAAAACATTGTTTCGCCCTTAGGTATTGAGGTTCATGTTTTTGATTTACCAGTATACTCTGGAGCACAAGCTTGTCTTCATTTAATGTCACTGATTAGTCTTGTAGACGATAAAAAAGCACTGGTATATATGCCGTTTTTGCCAGTTGGTTTATATAAGCTATTGTTAAAAAAAGAATTTACATTAATTCAAGCTCCCGTTGAAGAATATGAGTCTAGTAACACTCTAAGCGCCAACGTTTTAGCTACATCACCTGGTAATTGCATAATGATAGACGGATTAGCTGATACCCAAGCTTCTTTATCTGACGCTGGTATCAATGTTAAAGTTTTTAAAGGTGAAGAACTGTGTGTTGGCTGTGAAGGAGGCCCTACTTGCTTAACGCGTCCACTGCTAAGGCAATGAGATTGTTTCATACCTTGGGTATTTAGTGATGCGTTTCTCTCGCCCACAACATAATGTCTTTTTTTCTTTTTTTATATACTCATTTTGTTTTGGTGCTTTTTTTCCAAGAATTGGAGATTTACAACTTCAAATGAATGTAGGCGAGAGTTCCTTGGGCCTGGCTTTAGTTGGGTTACCTCTTGGGGTCCAAATTTCATTACTTTTCGCAGAAAAAATCCTGACATTCACAGGCTTTCGTTTATTATTATGTCTTGGCATTCCAGCTCTCGGTATATCATTAGTTATTAGCTCATTATCGTACGATCCCTTTTCATTTTTTCTATCGCTATTCATAGGAGGGTTAGCCGTTGGAGTGATAGAAGTAGCTGTTAATTTAGAAGCTGATCGAACTGAATATCGTATAAAGAAAAAAATCATGAACAGAAGCCATTCATTTTGGAGCCTAGGTTTTTTTACAGCTGGTTTGATAGGTGCTTTTCTTTCTCAAATTCAAATAAGTCCATTAGTTCACTTTGGATTGTCGTTTTTAGTGGTGTCTTTTCTCGCGATCATATTTTCCTTCGGATTTCAGCCCTCCCCTAAAAGACCTAACAGCAACATTAAAAGCCCGATCTTTGTTCGCCCAACAAAGGGTGTTCTTGCTTTAGTAGTATTTACTCTCTCAGCAATGTTAATTGAAGGTGCGGGGATTGATTGGTCAATAATATTTATGCGTGATGTTTTTTCAACTCCACCTTTTTTAAATGGCTTAGCTTTTGTTTTAGGTGCCTTTTCGCAATTCATAGTGAGATTTTTTGCTGATACATTTGTTGAGCGTTATGGACCCGTAAATGTCTCTCGAGTATCTATTATTTCCATGTTCATTGGACTGATTTTTGTTTGTTTCTCAATAGGACCGTATCTAGCTTTATTTGGTTTTGCACTAATGGGCGGAGGGACTGCTGTCTTGTTTCCTTTGGCAATGTCTGCTGCTGCACAAAGGACTGACAGATCTGCCACTGTAAATGTCGCGTCTTTGGCGCAGATATCATTTCTTGTTTTCCTTTTAGGACCGCCTTTACTTGGTTTTGTGGCAGAAAACTACAGCATTCGGTTGTCCTTTGGTATTGGGTTGCCTTTATTGATTTTTAGCTGGATATTTGTTTACACATTACGAACAAAAAATATTGAATAATTATCAGTTGCGAGGCTATGATTTAGCAATACTCTTCAAATTTAATATTAACAGGGTTCAGCAATCTTGAGGACAATACAATGAATTTTCAAAAAACCCCAAAAACTCAACCTTCTTTCCTTGACAAGGAAAATGCTGACTTTGTTAAATTTCAAAATTATTTTTCCAAGTATTCTATTCAAATACCTCTTGAGAAGGGTGATTTATTGTTTTTCAATCCCGCAGTGTTCCACGCAGCTGGTCAAAATACTTCAACAGATATCTACCGTATGGCTAATCTTTTACAAATTTCTTCTGCTTTAGGTCGCTCTATGGAAACAGTAAACCGACATAAAATTTCACTTAAACTTTATCCTTCCCTCCTAGAGGCAAAACAGAAAAAGAGCTTGACAGAATTAGCATTAGAAAATGCCATTGCTGCCTGTGCAGAGGGGTATTCATTTCCTACTAATCTTGATTTGGACCCACCACTGAAAGGACATGCTCCTTTAACACAGGCTCAATTTGTCAAAAAGCATTAAGTTCAGAAAAACCTTTGAAGTGGCTCAAAAAGGAACTTTTAAATCTAGCTAATCGTCAAAAAAGATAGATTTTAAAATATTTTAATTGATTTATTAAAGTTCTGTTTTGAAAACTATAATTTTACCTATTGAATTATTCCTTAATCATAGATTGCTGCGCAGCAACTAATTTCCACGTGCCATCACGACGCAGGTACACTGTTGTTGATCGCACCGAGCCATCAACGAGAGTGTCATTATCAGTATATGTCGTATCAGTTCGATATGTCAGAATTGCCATATCACCGTATTCGCGAACAACCACATCTTCAACGTCCATACGGGTCACATTCATTTTACCGCTCCGCACACTATCGAATACCATCGGTTTAGTCAGAACAGTTCCGTGAGGTGAAGTAAACGTTAGATCATCAGCCACAATTTGATCAAGCGTCTCTAGATCAGATTCGACTAGAGCTCGAACCCGTGCCTTATGTACTTCTAACACTTCAGAACTCATAACGCACCCTTCCCAAAAAAAACCTTTTGATCTGAAATGACCCACTTGTTGAGCCAATTTTAATATTAGTTCAAGGTTGGGCTTTTGTCTATTGGAACGATTGTTTTTGGTGCCACAGGCCTGTAACGCCAGAGGTCGAGAGTTCAAGTCTCGTCACTGTCGACACTATTTTTTCAATAGAAATCAACGGGTTCAGAGACTTTCTGGAGAATTCTTGGAGGTTTTTCATCTCAAGTCCGAATGTTGACACCCTTGTCGGCAAGTTTCTGGCGATGTTCTATAACGCGGTTCAGCCAATCGGGATCCATCTCCGGTACAGATGACAACAAAAGGTCTGTATAGGGCTCGTATGGAGGATCCAGAATGACGGTTTTCTGCCCCTGCTCAACCACTTTACCCTGATACATCACGACGATGTGGTCGGAGATGGCCTTTACAGTATCCAGGTCATGGGTGATGAACATATAAGACACCTTTAGTTCATTCTGTAGTTTTTGCAAAAGTTTCAAAATTCCCTTTGCAACTAGTTGGTCAAGTGCCGATGTAACCTCATCGCAGATGATTAACTCGGGTTCTGCCGCTAGTGCGCGGGCTATGCAAACACGCTGCTTTTCACCGCCTGACAACTCATCTGGTAAACGTTCTGCATACTCCGGTTCCAGTTCAATCATTTCCAGAAGTTCCAGGATACGTAAATCCCGTTCCTTTCCTGACATCCCGAAATAGAAGTTAAGCGGGCGGCCCAGAATTTTCTTCACCTTGTGTTTGGGATTGAGAGCCGTGTCGGGCATCTGATAAATCATCTGCATTCGTCGCAGCAATTCCTTAGGTCTTTTCTTTAACATTGGTTGTATCGAGTTTCCATGAAAACGAACCTCTCCGTCGATTGGTGGCAGCAAACCGGTAATGACACGCGCGAGTGTGGATTTCCCCGAACCGGATTCACCAACGATGGACACGGTTTCACCTCGAACAATCTTAGTACTGACACCATCCAATACGATCACCTTGTTTCCATAGGCTGCCTTCACATTCTTAACTTCCAAAACAATTTCCTCGCTTTCGTGATCGACCGTTTCCCCGCGCGATTTGCGAACCGATAGCAATTCGCGAGTATAATCTTCCTTCGGATTTTCGATCATTTGGCGGGTTTCACCAGTTTCAACTTCAAAACCGTGCCGCAAAACCATTATCCGATCAGCAATCTGGGCAACAACCGCAAGATCATGACTAATGTATATTGCCGCTGTTCCGTAGGCTTCGATAACTTCCTTGATAGCACCAAGGACTTCGATCTGGGTAGTTACGTCTAGCGCGGTCGTCGGTTCATCGAATACAATTAGATCCGGGTTGCAAGCCATCGCCATAGCGACCATACACCGTTGCAATTGTCCTCCGGAAACCTGATGGGGATAGCGTTCTCCAATTTTGTCAGGATCTGGCAAGTCGAGGCGTCGAAACAGCTCCTTCGCTCGCCCTTCCGCCTCAGCGAAGCTCATAACGCCTTCCTGCACAGCCGTTTCGACGAACTGATGCGTCAACTTTTGTGCTGGGTTAAATGAAGCGGCCGCACTTTGTGCCACATATGAAATTCTCGGACCACGCATCTTTCTCAAAGTTTCATCATCTGCGCCAAACAATTCATTTCCTTCAAAGAGGATGGAGCCGGACTTTATCCGGCACCCAGCCCTAGTGTATCCCATCGTAGCAATACCAATGGTAGACTTACCGGCTCCTGATTCTCCGATTAAACCAAGGACTTCGCCACGGTTTACGTGAAGCGAAACGCCTTTGACGATTTGTCGCCATTCTTCCTCCTGATATCCCTCAATATAGAGATCACGGATGTTCAGCAAGCAATTGGTTTTAGAGGTATACACTGGATCAGACATCTTTAATCCCCGAGGCTTTATGAAGAAACCAGTCCACTACCAGATTGACGCCAACGGTCAGAAAAGCGATTGCCGCTGCGGGAATCAACGGCGTCAGAATGCCAAACGAAATCGCAGAAGAATTTTCACGCACCATGCCTCCCCAATCAGCCAATGGCGGCTGCAAGCCCAAACCCAAAAAACTAAGAGAACTAATGAAAAGAAACACGAAGCAAAACCTCAATCCGAACTCAGCGACAAGCGGCGAAAGTGCATTTGGCAAAATCTCTTCTTTCATGACCCACCAAAGGCCTTCACCGCGAAGGCGAGCGGCATCAACGTATTCCATAACCTCAATGTCCATGGCTACTGCTCGGGAGATTCGAAATACACGCGTTGAATCGATCAAAGCGATCACAAACACCAAAACTGGAATGGAGGTCCCCATGACTGTTAAAATTACCAAGGCAAGTATAAGCGTAGGAAATGCCATCAAAATATCGACCATCCGGCTCAAAGTTTGGTCCACCCATCCCTTCAATGTCGCTGCTATGAAGCCACCAACAGAGCCTACAAAAAAAGCAATCGCAGTCGTAACAAACGCTAGGGTGATTGTGTTACGGGCGCCGAACATCAATCGGGAGAAAAGATCCCGGCCAATATGATCCGTGCCCAAGATGACAGGTGTGTCATGTGGCATCGCATATTCTGACCAAATGGGAGGCTCCCATACATCACCGGCCAGTTCGGTTTCGTTGTAAGGTGCGAGGACTGGCGCAAACAAGGCACAGAAGATATTGAGGGCAATGATCGCCAATCCCAGTTTGGCCGACCAAGATGAACTTCTCAATAGTTTGATCGCGTCTTTCATTTTTGTTACCATCTACTTCGGATGCCGTAATTTCGGGTTGGCTAGAATTGAGAGAACATCAGCCAACAGGTTCAAGAGTATGTAGACTGCCGAAAAAATGAGGCAACTGGCCTGCACAACCGGCAAATCTCGTTTCGATACGGAGTCGACCAGTAATTGCCCCAACCCGGGATAAACAAAAACAACTTCGACCAAGACGACGCCAACTACCAGATACGCCAAATTGAGAACAACGACGTTGATGATCGGGGATAGAGAATTGGGGGTGGCATGGTAAACAATTATCCGGGCTTTTTTGATGCCCTTCAAATGAGCCATTTCAATATAAGGGCTGGCCAGAACGTTGATAATTGCAGCACGCGTCATACGCATCATATGTGCAATAACGATAAGCGTAAGCGTCAATGCCGGTAAAGCGATTGCGTACAATCTTTCGAGAAAGGTCATGCCCTCGCTTACTGTTGCCAGGCTTGGAAAGATTTGGAACTCTACAGCGAGTAGAACCATCAGGATATAAGCGACGAAAAACTCGGGAAACGAAATCATGGACAGGGTAGAGATTGAAATAAATTTATCGAAAAAACTTTCCCGATAGAGGGCGGCCAGCATTCCCAATGCGATAGAAATGGGTATGGAAACAACAGCAGCAGTAGTCGCCAAAAAAAATGTGTTCCCAATTCGGGCACCCAACAGGTCCGCTATGGGACGATTGTTCGCAAGAGATGTTCCCAGCTCTCCTTGCAAAATTCCACCAATCCAGTAAAGATATCGTATATGGGGGGGCAGGTCCAATTGGAGTGCACGACGGAACGCATCAATGCTTTCAGGCGTCGCAGCCTGCCCCAGAATTGATTCTGCGAGATCACCCGGCAATGCTTCAACGCCGATGAAAATCATCACAGAGATAATGAACAACATGAAAACTCCTAGCAAAAGACGTTTTAGAACCATTCTTGTCAAATTGCTCAACTCAAATCCTTTTGCCAACTTGCGCTAGCGAGTAAATAAACCAAACGTTCAAAGAATTTAAAATCATTTTGTTTGGGAGGATCAATTATCATACAATCAGACACTGACAATCTAAGACAGGTCGGTCAAGGTATTTTTAATTGTAATGTATTTAATACGTATAGTTTTTACCTTATTAAATTCAAAATAAATCATCTAATCTAAAATCATTATTTTTCATTTTAACGGTTATTTTATTCAACCAAAATAATAGAACAATTACTTTCATTATACTTTTTTCAATGTGCTTTAATGAATTAGTTCATATAAATTAGTTAGGATACATTCTTGACTCCGAAAACATTTTCGAATTATCTTTTAGGCACCACAAAGATTAATATTAATTATTATATAAACATTTAAAATTTAAACATTTTTTGGAGGAAACTATGAAAAAGATATATAAGACACCTGAAATTAAAAATGGTATTCATCGACGACGTTTTATCAAGGATACTGTTTCAATTGGTGTTGCAGCCGCAGTGCTTCCAATTGTCGGCAGTATTAAAGCAAATGCAGCCACTCCTAAAAAAGGGGGGCACTTACGTCAAGCACTTAGAGGCGGCTCTGTATCTGACACACTAGAAACTGGAGCAAGCTCCGGGGATACACAACCTCAAAATGTTAAAAGACAGATTTACAATAATCTGACGGAACAATTACCAGATGGATCTCTTGGGGGAGAGCTGGCAGAAAGTTGGGAAGCCACACCTGATGCAGCAACATGGGAGTTCAAACTTAGAAAAGGCATAGAGTTTCATAACGGCAAATCGTTAGATGCTCAAGATGTTGTTGAATCAATTCAGAAACATCTAGGAGAGGAAACTAAATCTGTAGCTAAAGGACTAGTGTCCGGTGTCAAAGAAGTTAAGGCAAATGGAAAGCATTCAGTTATTTTCACTTTGGAATCTGGAGATGCTGACCTACCCTTCACACTCACAGATCATAACTTTGCTATAATGCCGGCAGGAATTAAGGAAGGTGTTGGAACCGGACCTTTTGTTCTAAAAAAATGGGAACCGGGTGTTTCTGCTGAAACGGAGAGAAATCCAAATTACTATAAAGAAGGCTTGCCCTATTTTGACTCTGTTGAAACTCTGAGTGTCACAGATGCAACCGCGAGACAAAATGCACTCAGAACAAAGACGGTTGATGTTATTGATGATCCCATTCTCAACACACTTGATTTATTTGCTAAAAGCGGGGGGATTAATATTCAGGAAACACCTGGCAACAAACATTACACAATTCCTATGAGAATGAATGTATCACCATTAGACAACAACGATATACGCCTAGCCCTTAAACACTCAATTGATCGTGAACAAATTCTGAAAACAATTTTGAATGGGCATGGCTATATTGGGAACGATCACCCAATTTCTCGCGCCATGCGTTACTACGCAGACGATATACCTCAGAGAGAATATGACATCGATAAAGCAAAACATCATCTCAAAAAATCTGGGAACTCTTCTCTAGATATCGAAATACATGCAGCAGATATCTTTCCAGGGGGTGTTGATACAGCTGTTTTATTCAAGAACCACGCTGAAAAAGCCGGTATCAATATCAAAATCACTCAGGTTTCAAAAGATGGTTATTGGAGCAAGATCTGGAATAAGGTTCCGATGTGTGTATCATACTGGTCTGGTCGTCCGACAGCGAATGCAATGTTTTCATTGGCGTTCTCTTCAAAGTCTACCTACAATGAAACTGCTTGGAACAATGAGAGATTCGAAAAACTACTGGTTGAAGCCCGTGCAGAATTAAATGATGAAAAACGCAAAGATATGTACGCAGAAATGCAGCGCCTTGTTAATGAAGAAGGCGGACTGATTGCGCCAGTATTTGCCAACTTCGTTTCCGCTACAAGCGATAGCATTGGAATGGCTGATAAGCAATCCAGTAATTGGGTTCTTGATGGTTGTAAGAATACAGAACGTTGGTGGTTTGCTTAAAGTTATCTCTCTGGGAAAGCGACTAGCATGAATTGAAATTTCTGGTTTAATACTTTTAGATCACCTTAAGGACGATGGTAGAGCCTTTGGAACGTTTAAAATCATGAGTTGGTTCCTGGGTATGTCTGTCTATCCGTGTCAAGGGAACACTCAACTCATAGGATGTTTTTGACGTAATGATAGACTTGATCATCGTCCGAGGATAACTGACCTGTAACCTATTTGAAAATTTGCAAGCTTAATTATATTAGCCCAGTATAAAAAAACGCTCTAGCTCAACATCTGGTATTTTAGCACTAAATGCTTCAAGTTGGCTTTCACGGGATGCACTAAAAGTTGTAATAAAGCGTTCGCCGAACCATTTTTTTGCAAAACTTGACTCACGCAGTCGCTTGATTGCTTCTGGCATCGACCTGGAATAACTCGGTGCGTCTGGCAAAACAAAGCCACTGCCAACTATGCCTGGCAAAGGTTCAATCTTATTCAAAACACCTTCAAGTCCAGCAGCAAGGGTAGCTGATACGTTAAAATAAGGGTTCACATCAGATCCAGCTAAACGATTTTCAACTCGCAGAGTATCAGATGCATGACCAACGACACGAAAACAGGTTGTCCTGTTTTCAAAGCCCCAATGCAGTGAAGGTGGGGCAAAAGTTCCGGGTGCAAAACGTCTATAAGAATTGACTGTTGGCAAAAACATTAAACTCAGATCACCAGAATATTTTTGCAAACCTCCAATAAAGTGTCTGAACTTTTCAGACATACAATGTTCTCCATCCGCACTATAGAATAAGGATTTCCCTTTGCTGTCTAAAAAAGACATGTGAACATGCATTGACTGACTGTCAGCTTGTTCCGACCATCGAGGCATAAATGTAACACTCCGACCCTGACGCATGGCAAGGATACGAAGAAAATTTTTCAATAACACAGCCTGGTCAGCAGGATCTGTACCAGTGCCTGCTTCGACACAAGCCTCCATAAAGCCTCCACCAATTTCTTCATGCATTTTCGAGAGTTTAACATTCAGATTCTCGCACATTTCTGAAACATCTTGATACCATTCTGATTGCAAAACTTGATATGTAATTAAATCATGACTTTTATGAAGAGTTGCTGTTTTAAGATTGCGAAATGCTTTCTCCTGTGCACTTTCCCCGGTTTCATCAAAAAGAGTGTATTCAAGCTCCAAACCATATCGCGGCGTGATACCAGCCTCTGCTGCACGATTTAATATTTTTTGAAGGATTGAACGAGGACAAATTGAAGCTGTTTCATCAGAAAACTGTGATAGAATTAGTAAATTATGACCAGGTGAAGACCATGGCAAAATTCGAGTACTTTTCTCATCAATCTTCAAAAGACCATCATGAAAATCACCATCATCATCTGTAACTCCAGGCAAGTGTAATATTTCATCAGTTGGATCTAAAGCCAGTTGAGCGGGCGCCATACCCATTCCATTTTTAAGTGCACTCTTTAGGTTGCTAACTGACAACATTTGCCCGCGCAAAAGACCATTTGTATCAGTCATTGCCACAGTAGCAAATCGACTATTCCTATTGGATAAATAATCTTTAATTTTCATCTGCTCACTCCCTTCTTTGAGCTACTTTCAATTAGGTTTGAAAGTTTATCCAAATCTTTAACAACATCAACTGAATACGCACGAAGGAAAACCTTCATTCCATTGTGGACGTAGCGCTCCAGCATATCGATACTAGGAGCATAATCTGGAATGTGCAATGCCTTGTTTCTGGGAGCTGAAAGAATCAAACCCCAGAAATCCTCAGCTGCAAGCTCTGGATCTTCAATCTTCAAACGCTTTTGGGCGCCCTGACGTTCCATATATTTTGTTAACCCTTCAAGAACACGGTCAGGTCCACTGGATTGGTAGGCATGACCAATTTCAACAAAACGTTTAGCATCTCCAATGATGAGACGAGCAAGTGATAAAAATTCAGGCTTCATGACAGTATCCACATACGTCCAAGCAAAAGTCCAGAGTTGCGAGACGTGCTCATCTTCTTCTTCATCGAAAGCAAGCATCATTAAGTCACGAGGAGCCAACAACATAGCTTTAAAAAGCTCATCCTTACTTCCGAAATATTCGTAAAGTGTAGGCTTGGTTAAATTTGCCTCAGTGGCAATGGCTTCCATAGTTGCAGACTGAAAGCCATATTCAGAAAACACTTTCAATGCCGCTTCAAGAGCACGATTTTGTTTGTTAAGACGGTTCTGTTGGCGACGAGATAAATTGTTCATTTAACAACTCTCATAATAAACTCCACAAGTGCTGAGTTATAAGCATTTGGATTTTCCAGGTTGCAGACATGTCCTGCACCTGACAAACATTCAAAACGAACATCAGGCTCTGGTGCTGTTTCAAAAATACGTTTCGCCACTCCCCTAATTTCATCTGGAGGTGCCAGTTTGTCATGTTCACCAGTCATCAATAAAACTGGCATGGTTATTTTCGAGAAATCAAACTTTTCAAGTGGGGTGGTAAAACATTTAAGGGCGTCAACATAAGTTTCAGTCGAGATCCCCTGCATTGAAGTCAAAAGTTCTCTTTTGACAGTATTTGAAACACTTGGTCCAGAAATTACTGCTACCAGATCCTCAGAGAAATCAGCTGGCGTCTTCCCTTTCCTAATTGGAACTTCTCGGCTTAAACGAAAAGCTTCACGTTCTTCTGGAAGGGCCTCAGACATTCCTGTGCACCCACCAGATAAAACCAATGCGGACAAACGATTTGGATATCGCATTGCAAAAGATGTTGCAATCCAAGATCCATATGAAAGTCCACACAAGACTAAATTCAAGGCACCCAACCTATCAGCGACAGACAGTATATCGTCACAATATTCATCAACATTGGACTGTATTGCGCCCAAAGTGCTTTCACCGTAACCCCGTAAATCCAATGCTGCCGATTGAACATAAGGAGCCACTGATGTAAGTTGTTGGTTCCAATTACTCTTGTTACCTCCAATTCCGTGCAAAAATAAGCACAGTGTTTCTGATGGCTCACCTATATGGGATATCGCTAATCTAGGATTATCTCCAAATGCGTAAGTTTGAATTGGTGTGTCATGTGCAAAGTTTGTCTTCGGTGAAACGTAAGGCGGTATTGAAAACTTTGCCAATTTCTTAATTTCAATAATAGCTTGATCAAAAATTTCCTTGGTGCCTGTTGCTATTTCTTCGTCGCGCGGATCTGGTGCAAGAAGTTTTGCAGTCATTGTAACTCTCGCGCCACCATCTTTGTTGCCCGAAACTAACAACTGGGCATTATAAGCCTCTACCCCCTGGATGCCCTCAACATGGGTGTAAGACATCGAACGATCACTATCACTGAACCAAGTCAATCGTTCTCGGTACACCGTATCTTGGCCATGCACAGTAAAAGCTCGAAGCAGACGGCCTGATTTATCTTTTTCTGCCTCCATAGTTGAGATTGCGGGGTGCCATTTACCGCAAAAGTTTCGCACCAATGACCAAACTAGTTCTGGTGGGACGGGAATGTCTCCAGAGACATTAACATCCTTCCAAGGCATGATTTTATCTAACTGCTCTCATTTTTAAATCGTCGTTACCTCGCCACAAAGAATTACGCGCACCAAATTCATCACCTGGGGCATTATCTATTTCATCAAGATCATACAATGTAAGTACAGACATATAATCCTCCATAATCTCTGAGGTATAAGGCAACATCAATGCGCCGCAACGACTGTCACGATAGATACGCTCCAGCGGTAGAGATTTCAACATAGACTGCCCACCACATGTACGAATAGCTAAAGCAGCAATTTCCTGTGCAACTTCCATAACATTGTATTGAGCTGCATACATCCTTAGAACCTCTGCATGAGACGGAAAACCTTTGGCCTCCATAAAGACTTGCCACCACAATGCACGCACCGGCGCAAGACGTGCATACATTTTAGCCACTGCAAACCTTTTGGTCGCGAACAGTCGCCTGTCTGCAATTGGTTGGCCCTTGATATCGCCGCGAAGATAGGCAACGGTAAAGTCATATGCTGATTGAGCAATCCCCATATAGGTAGGTGAAAGTGTCGCCATAACATGAGGAAAATTCGGTAAAGTTTTGATAAAAATACCCCTAGGCATCATCAGGTCTTTTTCTGAAACGAATACTTCTTTCAAAATTAGGTCTCGGCTATTTGTAGCCCGCATACCCAATGGATCCCAATCACCTTTAATTTCCAATCCTGGTGTGTCCTTGTGCACCACAAATATCATCGTGTCTTCATGCCGTGGTTCAATGCCTTCAAATCTTTCTGTGCAAACAATAGAGTAGTAATCACAATAACCTGCCAGTGAAGCAAATTTCTTGAAACCGTTGATCTTCCAGCCACCCTCAACTTTGAAGCACTCTGTCTGAGCTGGTTTTGATGTCCAATTCTGACCTGCCTCAGAAATCGGTTGTGAATAAACACCTTGTTCTTTAACCGCACGACGGAATTGTCTTTCACGCAACGGAGCAAATGCTTCTCGGTCTTTTTCTGTCAAATGCGGTAGTTCGTACATAAAGCGCGACCACATCATGGAAGAGTTATGCATATTGAAAGTTAATGCAGTAGCTCCGCAATATTTCGCAATTTCAGCACCAACCATTGCGTATTCTCCTAGATTAAAATCCATGCCACCAAATTCTTCTGGCACGGTCAAAGTCATAAAACCCTCTGAAGCCAAGTCCTTGTAGTTCTCCACAGGAAAGCTTGCATCATTATCAATGCTAAATGCCCTATCAGCAAAATTTGGACCCATATCATTGATACGATTTAAAACCTTCAAAACTTCTGGTCTAATACGCTCTAAGTCATAATAATCGGCAGGAGAACTCACTTAACTGCCTCGCTTAAAGCCAAATCACCTTGTAAAACGCCATTCTTAACAACGACTTTGTTGTCTAGAGCAATGGTGCATTTACGCATCGGCAAATCGAAATGACCTTCAGTAAATCGGCCTGCATACTGATTGGCACCAGTAGACCAAAGAAAATTTCCAGCCCAAGCTCGAAATTCAACTCCCTGCATATCTCGCTTATCATAAAGGGCCCCACTAACCCAACGCGCTCGAGGGTTCATTCCCCAACCAACATGTGAAAAACCATAAGCTTCTCTATCTTCCCAAGCTTCCATGTAATCTCGAAAATGTTCAGCATCAATCCCATCGCCTTTAATCGCAGTCACATAATCATTTTTAACCGTGAAATCTATTTGACTGGTTAAGTATGTTTTAAACGTTAAGTTCATATCACCCAAATCCATCACAATGCGGCCATTTACACAGCCTTTCCCTGGAAAAGCTAAGCACAGGCCACCAGGCCAGTGAGCCACATGCCCGGGATTTGTTCCAAACCCAGGGGTTCCACCGCAAGGTGCATCAGTCAAGTCAACAATTAAATCAGTGCCCGCTTCTGAAGTTACACGCATTTCGCGCGCCTCGGTCAACATCTGAACACCCAAATCAACCTTAGGTCCTAATTCAGCAAATGGTTCAGTGCGTTCAAGAATTTCAGGGTGCTCATTAGTTACCACAAGAATGCGTGTTCCAGCAGCTTCAATCTCTGGCCACTCAGGGGAGTGTATCATTCCCTCAACTGTGCAATCGACTACAATTTCACATTTTTTCATAGCTTCAATAATGGCTCGATTATGTTGAATAGCTAGTGAAGTTCCGGTTCCTTTAACAGGCACAGGCGCCGTTTGGGGCGGTGTAGGCATTTTCAAAATACAAAAATCTGCTCCCAAATCGTAAAGAGCTAGTTCTGATAAATGCGCTAAAACTGGACGGGATTGTGTTTCAGAGATCAGCGCAACAGTGGTTCCCTTTCCGATCCCATTGAGAACAAATACTCGGCGGAATGACGAAATCCACTTTCCTTCAATTCTTTCCTGTAGCATAGACTTTCTCTTTCTTTACTGATGAGTAAAGTTTTGCATATCCTTCCATCTTCTGTCAATGTTTGTTTTTAAATTAACTGATTTGAGTTTTCTGCCACCCGATGGAGACTTTACTAAACTGACATTGTGTCGGTTCCTCATTTATATATTTAGAATCAGTCTACCTTAAGCAAAGCCAAAAAGAACTAAACCTTACGGACTGCAGGTTTAGCGCGTGTATCAACGACCAGTTCAAACACGTCAGGGCGGGCGTAATGACCTGTTACGTCAAAATCATATTTCCCACGCATCACATCGTCCATATCCAGATTTGCATAAATGATGGTTTCACCAGTAAAATCGGGTCCAGCCAGAACATTTCCAAGAGGGTCAATGATAGCCGATCCACCCCGCATCATAACAGTTTCAGGGTCATCTCCTAGTGCGCTTTCATGATTATCATCAAAGGTGCCTCGCTTAATGTACTGACAAGCTGTCAACACAAAAGTTCGGCCTTCCAAAGCGATATGTTGCATTGATGGCACCCAAGTGTCACGATCGTCTGCTGTCGGTGCGCAGTAAAGTGAAACGCCTTGCGCGTACATATGCATACGAAGTGCTGGCATGTAATTCTCCCAACAGATAACCGCTCCAATAGTACCAAGATCAGTTTCAAAGACCGGCATGGTTGACCCATCACCAAAACCCCAAATAAGTCGCTCAGCTGCTGTTGGCATTAACTTTCGATGTTTACCAACCAACCCCTTTTCACCATCAAAATAGACCACCGTGCAGTAAAGCGTTCCTTTATCCCGCTCTATAACTCCAACAACTACAAAGGCACCTGTTTCTGCAGCTGCCTCGGCAATGATTTCAACTTCAGGTCCATCTATCTCAATTGCCCGGCTATGGTATTTTGCGAAGGCATCACGGCCTTCTGGTTTTCTAAAGCCAATAGGCGCTCCAAAACTTGCACCTTTTGGATAGCCTCCTATCAATGCCTCAGGAAAGACAACCAAACGAGCACCCTTTGCAGCTGCCTCACGAAGTTTCGTAGCTGCTTTTTCAGCTGTCGCCAAAGGATCGTTGGGGATTGATGCTATTTGCACAACAGCCGCTTTAAAACTTGAAGGCATTACACTTCACCTGAAGGCGTAGCATTGATGATTGGGTGGCGAAGAGTGCCAATACCTTCAACGCAGGCTTCAATTATATCACCAGGCCACATCCATTCTTGGGGATCGCGTCCAGCCCCTACTCCTGATGGAGTTCCAGTAGCAATAATATCTCCTGGTTCAACAGTCATACCGGTTGAAATATCAGAAATAAGCGAAGGAACATCAAACAGCATAAATTTTGTGTTTGAACGTTGCTTTTCTTCATTGTTCTTGGTCAACCAAAGAACCAGATTGTGCGGATCCTTAATTTCATCAGAAGTTACGATGCAAGGGCCAAAAGGGGCAAAAGTATCCTGCCCCTTGGAAAATATCCACTGCCCGGCACGTCTATTGTCTCTCGCTGAAACATCGATAATAACCGAATAACCAAATACATGTTTCATGGCATCAGACTTTGTGATGTTCTTCCCTCCAGAGCCCAGAATAACCGCCAGCTCAACCTCCCAATCCAACTGCTTCGTCATTTTGCTGTTGTGATGAATCGGTTCCCCTTGGCCGATCACTGCTGTAGGAGGTTTAGAAAATAATACTGGCTTTTGTGGTAATTCTTTGGATGTGTCAAGTGCTCGGGCACTTTCCGCTATATGCTCGGTGTAGTTGAGACCAATACCCCAGATATTTTTGCGCGGTCGAGGGATTGGTGCACATATAATAGCATTTGAAAAGTTAACTGAAATGTTAACTGGTACCCTCTTACTGACCAACATATCCTGCAATGCTGCCAGTGCAGGTTTTCCTGCATCAATTAAACCCAGCATTGTATCGGGCATATCTACATCATTAACTGCACCCAATGCCTGAACATCAATAACAAGGTCATCCTTTAAAACACCGAGACGCGCTTCGTCTTCGATCGAAGCACGATAAGTTACAAGTTTCATTATTTCTTGTCCTCAAACAAGGGGTTGACTACCATTGTTTTCACCATAGGCCTCTTCTCGATAAAGTCCTAATGAACGCATTACTGGCAAGTCATTAAGGCAGAACAGGCAGGCATCTTCAGTATTTGATCCGTTAACATGTTCATGCCATGCCCAACTTGGTACACAGAAAATATCATGTTCTGACCATTCAAAACGTTTTCCATTGATAACGGAATGCCCAGAACCTTTAGCAACGTGATAGAGAAAACTTCCTGTATGACGGTGAGCCTTTGTTTGCTCACCTGGAAGTAGCATTTGAATCGATGCTCCCATGGTCTGCATTACTGGTCCGTTTGTCACAGGATTAACATATTCCATCATAAACCCATCATAAGGCGATACACTGCTAGTCTTGGCATGTTTTAATAGTGACTCATATGTTGGTTCCCATTCATATTTGAACATCGGGCTGTAACCTTTATCCCAGTCACCTCCTGCAGGTGTCAAGCCAGGGTTGCCCCAAGTTTTGGTCATATCATCAACTGGATAGGCGACTGGTTCACTCAAATCTGGATGTACCTCATAAAAATTCGCCTCCAACGAATTAACTAGTGGTATGTCTAGTCCGTCTTGCCAAATGCAAGTTGAACCAGTTTCTTCTACCGCATGTTCATGCCATGTTCCATTGGGTGTCAAAACAAAGTCATTCCGACCAAGGGTCATCTTGTGACCATCCACCACCGTATAAGCACCCTCACCTTCCATAATAAAACGAATAGCCGATGCTGAATGCCTGTGAGCCAATGCTTTTTCTCCAGGGTTCATAACTTGCAATCCAGCATAAATCCAGCCCACAGCTGCGTGCACATCCTGGCGACCAGGATTATTCAGATAGACCACTCGACGACCGGCTTTTTCAGGAGTTACCAGCTCAAGCGAACGCAAAACGTGTTCTCGAAGATCATTATAACGCCAGACAACAGGCACACTTTCACTTTTAGGTTCCCAAGGTTCAATTTTATTTGCAACTGTCCAAAGTGGTCCAGCCTTATATTTATTTAGCTCATTATAGTATTCTAAAAGTTCTGGTGTATCTTCAACATTAGCTCGACCGATAACTTCTTCTCGGTAGTTTTCATGTTTTCGCGACATGACACATCTCCTGCAAATTGGAATAAGATTATCATGCAGAAACTTTTGATCAGGTCAAGAACAACAAAATATCAGCAATCTTTTTTATTTTATTATTTATAGGCTCCATCCCAATCTTTCACAGGCTCAACTTCTCCGTCTTTACTTAATTTTGGTCTATTTTTGGTGAATGTGTTTTTTGAATTAATAATACCATAATCCATATAACCTAGACGTCCTAATGGTTCCGCCAATCTAAAATCAAATAGTCCATCTTTAATATAACTATCATCTATGTAGATCCCTATTACATGTCCAATTACAATATAGTTTCCCGAATTATTTTTTCGGCTACTATGAGGCAGATCTACCACTTTCCAAAGCTCACATTCAAGAACAGCTGGGCTCTCCGCAACACAGGGCGCATCGACATAATTTCCCTGGCGAGCTGTTAATCCTGAAAGCTCAAATTCATTCACTCCGTATTTAGCCGGTACGGATGAAATGTTCATCTGATTAAACAACTTAGCTGTCGCCAAAGAAGCGGTAAAAACACCCGTTTCTTCAATATTTACCAGTGAATCTTTTAGTCCATTTGAAGAAAATATCACATAATG
Source organism: uncultured SAR116 cluster alpha proteobacterium (assembly GCA_902532475.1). Taxonomy (GTDB): domain Bacteria; phylum Pseudomonadota; class Alphaproteobacteria; order Puniceispirillales. The sequence goes on along the minus strand of CACAIE010000032.1, from coordinate 152 downwards.
GGGCCGATCAGATACGCCATTAAAGTAACTGTAAGGAGCTAAGTTTTTTTGACCACCCTTGTTTTGGGAGCCTATCCAGCCTATTGGCCTTGGAGCTACTATTGCCTTGAAAGGATCATGAGGCAATCCATGGTCATTTTTTCTCGCGTCAT
>CACAIE010000031.1 GCA_902532475.1 uncultured SAR116 cluster alpha proteobacterium | reverse complement strand
AATAGAGATTTTATTATTGATCCAACTTGTGTTTTAAGTGCTCTTGATGCCTCTTCAGCACTCCTAGCAGTTTCATCTAATCTTACTAATTTTATAGGCATTTTTTTTTCAAATAAAAATTTTTCTACTCTCATAACTTGTGGTGTTTTTAAAATCATTTTATCTATAAAATTCATGAAATTTTTTCAAAAATAAATACTCGGCTTTTTTAGCAGATAAAGGGATAATTTTATACTCAGGAATTATTCTTGGGGTGCTAAATGTATTTCTTGCTTCATTTTCACTGAAACCAGCTATTTGAACGGCTTCAAGAAATGCCGTTTGTCTATCGCATCTTTTGATTGATTTATAAATAGATTTAGGAATTTCACTCGGCAATCTAAAACGTAAATGAATTGCGCTTTGTATTATATCCTCAATTGAAATATACTTTGATCCTAAAATTGTTTTTAGAGGAGTGATCATATCACTTATTATGTATTCAGCAGCGTCATGAAGCAAAGCTGCCAATAACCATTTATTTAAAATATTTTTTTTATTGATGCTTAATATATCTGCAACTATCACGCTATGTTGAGCAACAGAAAGAGGGTGGTCGCCCAAAGTTTGTCCGTTCCATCTAGCGACTCTAGATATGCCTCTGGCAATGTCTTCGATTTCAATGTCTAATGGTGATGGATTTAATAAGTTCAATCTCCTGCCAGAAAGCATTCTTTGCCATGATCTTGATAAATTTTTTTTATCTACTGCCATTTTGAAAAATATACTTATTAACCTTTATTTAGAAATACTTGGAAAAGTAATAATTTTCTAGTATTTAAATTAGAAATTAAGTTGGTATGTTATGGATTATTTTGATACAGCAAAAAAATACAGAAGAAAAAATTTAAAAAAATTCAGTTCAGTAATTATAAATGTATTTATTGTATGTGTTGTAGCAATTATTGCTTGGCAAATTGGTGCCAGAGATAGAAATAATATAATAGCTGTACACTCTTCTGAATTAATTAGAATAGCAAATGAGTTCAAAGCCCTTAACCAAGAACTAGAAATATTAAAAATTGATTCAGAAAAAGATAAACTTTTAATAAAGAAATTAAACTTTCAACTTTCCCAAAAGCCAGATAGTAAGTTAGATGAAATTATAAAATTGTCTTCAAGGTCTTTGTCAAGAGGAGTTCCGATAGAGCAAATAACGGCATCAATAAAGTCATTAAGCAAGCCAGATAAATGTTTAAAACCTTTAAGAAAAGAATTAAGCGTAATGACACCAATTTACTCAACTACTAGTCATGAAATATATTTTTTTGAAAAAGGTATGTACATACTTGCTGAAGGAAAGGCAAATATTACTTCAAATAATGTAAATCCATGGTTTGATATTGATGAGCCGATAAAAGTAAGAATAAGATATTTTGGAATAGAACAATGGTTCAATGGTATTTTGCCATTTTCAATAAAAATTCCTTTTCAAAACAATTTAGCCATTATTAATTTTGAAAATTCTGAAATAAGAGGCAGTATATATACTACTATAAAAATATGTAGTTAATTAACTACCTATATTTAAATATTTGTTTTTCAATTCCCAACCCGATGCTACTATACAACTGCCCAAGCAAATTTTTAAAATATCAGGAGTGATAAAAGGTAAAAGCCCAAAAACAATTGCTGTGTTAATATCTTTGAGAAAAGCAAGCCAAGAAACACCACAAATATATATTACTAAAGTTCCAATCGTCATAGCACAAAAGGTTAATATGATAGATTTGTCCCAATCTCTTTCAGCTAAAAATCCTACTAAAATCGAGGATAAAATAAAACCAAATAAATACCCCCCAGTTGGACCAAATAGATAAATTATACCAGAACCATGGGCGAAGACGGGCAAGCCTGCAGCACCTTGAAATAAATAAAGAATAGTTGCACCCAATGCTCCTCTCCATCCTAAAAACATGCTCATTACTAGTAAAACCATAGTTTGTAATGTAACGGGAACCGGAGTAAGAGGTATTTGAATTTTAGAAGATAAAGCTAATAAAATAGATCCTATAATGGAAGAATATATGATAAACATTAGGTCATTTGTTTGTCTTCCAACTATATTTGACACAAGAGAGTTGTTAGAGGAAAGTGTATTCATATTTTTACTTCCTTTTTGGTAATTCATTAATACTTAATCTAATTATTTGTATCATTAAGTAATAAAAACTTAAATAAAAAACGATATTTTTATGATTATTGATGATGTTATTAATTTTTAGTGTAACTATAGGCTTAAATAAATAATTATAGTGGCAACATTTTCATCTTATTGTTCTGATTTCAATTTTATCAATAAAGAGAGACTATACTCAAGATCTTGTCATTTTTGCTAGTTAATTAGTCAGCAATGAACTTTTAAGTTGATGAATATTTTCAAAAACTTCTCGGAAGTTGATAATTTAGATAATATAAGAAAGTAGAAGAACTTATAGAGTTATAGAGTTAATATAAAATTGAAAAATATAAATAGAAAATTGGTTTGGATTACTGGTGCAAGTTCAGGCATTGGCAAAGAACTATGTTATAAATTTTCCGAAGAGGGATGGAATATAGCTTTAACAGCTAGAAGAAAATCTGAATTAGAAAAAATCTCAAAGATACTCAATAATAAGAACTTAGTTTGTTCAGCTGATGTTAAATCGAAATCAGAGGTTAAATTAGCTTTTGAAGAATTATTTTCAACTTTTAAAAAAATAGACTTGGCTATTTTAAATGCGGGTGTTTATCAATCAGTAGATTGTAAGACCATTGATTCAGAAACTTTTAAACATCATATGGAAGTAAATTATTTGGGTGTAATTCATTGTTTAGAAACAATAATTCCAAAAATGATTTCTCAAAGAAGGGGTCATATAATAATAATAACTTCACCTACAGGTTGGAGAGGGTTACCTAAAGCTGCTGCTTATGGTCCTACAAAAGCTGCCGTAAAAAATTTAGCTCAATCATTAAGATATGATCTTGAACCCTTGGGAATAAAAATTCAGTTATTCTGTCCAAGTTTTGTTGAGACAGAATCAACACCTAAAGGTGAACATTCACTTCCAGGAATGATTTCAGCTAATAAAGCTGCAAATTTAATATATAATTCTATTAATTCAAATTCATTTGAAAACTTTATTCCAAACAATTATTTAATTTGGGTGTTATATTTGTTAAAATTTTTTCCAGAAAATCTTTCTTATAAACTAATTAAATGGAGAACTGGTTATTAAAATAAAAGAAAAAAAAAATGAAACTAAAATTTTTCTAGAAAAATATATTTCAGTATTTGAAAATATTAATATTAATAATCTTCATAAGTTTGAGAGCTATCTGGCTAATAATGTAAAGTTTCAAGATCCATTCAATAATGTTCAAAGCCCAAAATCTTTTATAAAAATTTTTTCTGATATGTTTGAAAAAGTAGATAATCCTACCTTTAAAATTATAGATTATTCAATTTCTGAATTGAAGGATCCCCCTAATATTGGTTATATGAAATGGATTATGACTGGCGAGTTTAAAAATAAGAATAAAAATATACTTTTAAAAGGAATGACTGAAGTTCACTTTGATAGTAAAGGCAGAGTATTGGCTCATATTGATCACTGGGATTCTCTTACCCAATTAGTTGTCCAACTTCCGTATTTAGGCTTTTTAGTTCGATTTATATTAAAATACATTTTTAGGTATGATAACTTAAGTAATCCATGAGATTCATGGGTTTTAAATCTAATGAAATTAAATAACAAGTAAAAATTACTTTATAGGGGACAGCCTAATCTGCTTTACATCAATGCTTCCAGATCTAAATCCACCTTCACAATATGAAAAGTATAAATTCCACATTCTATAAAATTTTTTATCAAATCCTAGTTTAGATATTTCTGGCCACGCACAATTAAAATGCTTTCTCCAAATAGATAGAGTCGAAGCATAATCTTTGCCAAAACTTTCTATTTTCTCGATCTTAAGACCTGAATCTTTAATGGGCTTTTCTAATGCAGGAATAGATGGAAGCATGCCTCCGGGGAAAATATATTTCTGAATAAAATCAGGAAAATTTTTGTAGTGTTTAAAATATCTATCATCAATCGTTATAACTTGAATTGCTGCTTTTCCATTATAATTAAGTAATCTTCTGATTTGACGGAAATAAATGGGCCAATACTTTTCCCCTACAGCCTCTATCATTTCTATGGAAATTATTCGATCAAATTTTCCTTTAATTTCTCTGTAATCAATAAGTTTAATGTCTACTTCAGTATTTAAACCAGCTTTCATGACTCTGTTTTGAGCGAATTCAAATTGTTGCTTGCTGATTGTTATTGCTGTTATAATAGCGTTATAATGTTTTGCAGCAAATTCTGCAAATCCTCCCCACCCGCAACCAATTTCTAGGATTTTATTCTTTTTTTGTATTTCAGCAATTTTTGAAATCTTTAAATATTTTTTTTCTTGAGCTTTTTCTAAACTTATCTTTTCTCCACCAAAAAATGCACTTGAATAAGTCATGCTTTTATCTAACCAAAGTTTATAAAAGTTATTTCCTAAATCATAATGAGCTGCTATATTTTTTTTTGATCTACCAATAGAATTCCTATTAAAAAAATGAAAAATTTTATTAATTAATTTACTTAAGTAATGCCCTCTGCCAGAAGTATTTAGACCGCTTTCTTGGTGGCCACCAATTTCTATTATTTTATGAATTTCGGTGCTGATTATTTCTCCAGAAATCACAGCTTCACAAAACCCTAGAGAGCCGCCCAGTATTGTATTTTTTATAGCTTTGTCAGTTAAAAATTCTATATTAGCTACAGGACCTTTTTTCTTTCCTATAAATATTTTTATTTCTTTATTTGGGAAAGTTACATTAATCTCACCGAGAGATAAGTTTTCTAACATACTTTCTAATGTTTGTTGCCAAAATGTTGGTTTTATAACTTGCATATCTAAACTTTCTTGGCTGTGCTAGTTTTATGCTCTTTAATTACTTCAATTTTTTTATATTTAGCCCCTTTAAACAACAGTTTAAATGCTTCATAAAGTATGCCAATCATAGGCTTGGCAGGAGAAGCAGTTCCATTTATAATTCCATTAAAAAGTGAGCCTAATGTCAAGTCTTTAATTGCACCAATTTGATTTGCAAATAAAATATTTTTATTTTTGATGAAATAGTTAACTGAAATATTTATATTATTTTCTGTGATTGATGCTCTTAATTTATAGTGCCCATTTGAAGGTAGAAAAGGTGAAACTTCAAAGAGTTTACTTGTCGAATGGATTTCATCATGTTTGTCCACAATGCTAACATATGAATGTATCCCACCCACAGTGTTTCTAACTTCATAAATAAGCGCAGATAAAATATTGCTTTTATTAAAACAAAAATATACAGACAAAGGATTAAATACGTATCCAAAAATTTTTGGGAAACAATGGAGCAATATAGTTCCTGAAGCATCACCACCATACTTTGAAACTTCTCTTCTAGCCCAGTATAATGGAAATTCTTTACCATTGCCATGTTCTTTAAAGTTCCAAGAAAAGATATTGAAACTATTTATTGAAAATAAAAAATTTATTTTTTTGATCTTTTTAATTTTATTTAAATTTATTAAAACTGAAATACAATTATATTTAAATGAATTTTGAGGACTAACAAATCTTTTGTGGCTGATAACACCCTCAATTAATTTGACTGAGCTAATTTCTTTCAAACCAATCATAAAATATTTTTTTTATTGAGCAGCGTGCAACACTTCATCAGAATGCAACCAAGGAAGTTGAATGTTAAAGTAGTTTGCAATTTCAGCGGCAGATTTTATACCATCTTCATGGAACCCAAATCCTGTCCATGCGCCACAAAACCATATTTTATTTTTACCTTGTATCTTGTATAAATTTTTTTGAATTTGAATTGCAGTATTGTCAAAAACTGGATGAGAGTATGAGTATTGACCATGAATAAGATCAGGGTTCGGAAGCCTTTTGGGGTTTAACGATAGTAAGATTGGCTTTGAAGATTTAATTTTTTGGAGTTCATTCATCCAGTAAGTTATTGACAGGTTTCCAGAACTTCCAGTTTCAGTAATGTAATTCCAACTAGACCAAACTGAATTTCTCTTTGGCATAAAATTTATATCAGAATGTAAAATTGCGCTATTCTTTTGAAACTTAAAGTCTTTTAAAAAATTTCCTTCTTGTTCAAAATTTTCTTTAATAATTTCATAGGATTGGTCTGCGTGATTCGCTAGAACCACTTCATCAAATTTCTCAATTCCAGATGATGTATGCAATTTTATGCTATTTTTTAATTTTGAAATTTTGTTAACTTTAGTGTTCTTGTAGACGGGCCCCTCTAAGAGCTTTTCGATTTTACTTACATACTCTCTACTTCCATTTTTAATTGTACTCCAAGTAGGTCGATTATAAATATTTAGTAATTTGTGATTTTCAAAAAACGTTAACAGGCTTTTGATAGGAAAACTGAGAGCACTTTTTCTTGGGCAAGACCATATTGAAGCTGTCATTGGGAGGATATGGTAATCAATAAATTTTTTCGAATAATTAAATCTATTTAAAAATTGCCCCATTGTTTCATTTTCAGGGCTATCCTGCACATCTTTTAAAGCATTATTATAAAAGTAATTTATATCTCTAAGCATTTTCCAATATTTAGGATCTATAATATTTTTAGTCTGAGAAACTAACCCAATGTAAGAACTGCTGTACTCAAATGCGCCTTTATCAACTGAAACACTGAATGACATTGAAGAATTATTTGTGGCCACATTTAAATGTTTTAATAAGCTGGTAAAAAGTGGGTAATTTTTATCATTCAATACAATAAAACCAGTTTCCACTGGGTAATTATCTGAACCTATTTCAATGTCTACCGTGTTTGAATGACCTCCAAGATTTCTATTTTTTTCAAATAAAGTAACTTCATGCTTGGTTTGAAGCGCCCAAGCAGTGACAAGTCCTGAAATTCCTGAACCTATAACACCAATTTTCATTTTTTTATCCAAATAAAGAGTTTAATTTTATTTAATTTCAGCATATTTTCTTAAAGCCCTTTTCCTAGCAAATTGATGGTCAACAATTGGAGGTGGATAAGTTTCTCCGAGGTTTATATCAGAATTTTTTAAAATTGCACTATCTGCTTTCCATGGTTCGTGAATAAATTTTGGAGATAGCATTTTTAATTCTGGTAAAAATGTTTTAATATAAATTCCCTTTGGATCAAATTTTTGTCCTTGGAGTATAGGATTAAATATTCTGAAGTAAGGGGCAGCATCAGCTCCACAACCAGCAACCCATTGCCATCCAGAAGCATTATTGGCAGGGTCTGCATCAATTAAAGTATCCCAAAACCAAGCTTCACCAAGCTGCCAAGGTAAAAGTAAATGTTTTGTAAGAAATGAAGCTGTAATCATTCTAACTCTGTTATGCATCCAACCTGTAGACCAAAGTTCTCGCATTCCAGCATCTACAATTGGATATCCAGTTAGACCTTTAGCCCAAAGATCAAAGTTCTTGTTATTGTAATTCCATTTAAAATTTTCAAATTTTCTTTTGATTGTTTTCTTGTGAATTTCTGGAAAATACCATAATAAATTATGAGCAAACTCTCTCCAAATTATTTCTGACTTAAATGTTTCTAAACTTTTTACATTATACTTTGATGCATTAAAATTTATAGTGTTAATAATTTCTCTAGGGCTTATTTCACCAAAACGCAAATGAGGAGATAATTTTGAAGTTCCTTCTAATCCTGGCATGTCTCTGTCAGTATCATAATTTGAGATTCTATTTTTGATGAAAATATCTAATTTTAGTTTTGCTTCTTTATTCCCAGGTTTCCACATCTTATCAAACTTAGTTGACCAGTTTTTTTGATCTAATAGTTTTAGGTCATTTAAATTTAGACTTGCTGGCCATAATTTTGGAGCAAGAATGTTTTTAGGATCTTCAATAATTTTTGAGCTCCGATCTTTTGATAAAAGGGCGTTTTTATATGGTGTAAAAACTTTAAATGGATTACCAGTTTTACTTTTAATTTCCCAAGGTTCGAATAAAAGATTTGAATTAAAGCTTGATACATTTATGCCTTGATTATTTAGTTGATTTTTAATTATAGTATCTCTTTTAACGGCCCAAGGCTCATATCTCCTGTTCCATATCACGGTATCAGATTTGGCTTCCTTTATGATTTGTTGAATTATTTTTTCTGCTTTTCCATTAAAATATAAAAGCCTACTTCCAAAACCCTTTAGTTCTAAAGATAGTGTTTTGAGGCTATGAAATAACCACCATTTTGATGCGCCACCTAATTTTCTTTGCAAAGCATCTTCGTCGTCATGGATGTAAATAGGAATTATAGGCCTATTTAAGTTTATTGCATTTTCAAGTGCAGGGTTATCTGATAGCCTTAGGTCTATTCTGAACCATAATAGAACTGAATTTTTCATGATTTATTTAAAATTTTGCAAACAAATAATTTTTGATATTCTTTGATAGTATTTATAATTATATATAAACTTTGTTTTTGAAAAAAAAAGCAAATTTTTTACATTTAAAGAAATCTCAATTTATATTTAGTTATTATGAATATATATATTCCTCTTTGATGCTTGTTCAATGAGATGTATAATTTTTTTGAATATAAATTGAGGGAAATTATAATGATAGACTTTTATTATTGGCCTACTCCGAATGCTAGAAAAATTTCAATTTTATTTGAAGAGCTAAATTTAAAGTATAACCTAATAAAAATTGACATTAATAAAGGGGAGCAATTTAGTGAAAAATTTTTAGAAATTTCCCCCAATAATAAAATACCTGCTATTCAAATTAAAAAGAGTAACGAGACAATTAATCTTTTTGAATCTGGCGCAATATTATTATATTTTGCTGAACAATATAAAAAGTTTTTGCCCCATGATTTAAATATTAAATGTAAGGCAATTCAATGGCTTTTTTGGCAAATGGGTGGATTTGGACCTATGTTAGGTCAAGCGCATCATTTTAATTTCTATGCAAAAGAAAGTATTGAATATGCTCAGAATAGATATTCAAAAGAATCGTATAGATTATATAACGTATTAAATAACCAATTAAGAGATAATGAATGGGTAGTGGGTGAGTATTCCATTGCTGATATGGCTATTTTTCCTTGGACTAGAACACCTGAAAGGCAAGGTATCGACTTGAATGAATTTTCAGAAGTTTTGAGATGGAAAAAACTAATGAACAATAGGCCTGCAGTTATAAAGGGGATGAATATTGGGAACGAATTAAGAAAAGAACCAGATAAAAAACTAACTGATGCAGAATATGAGAACTTATTTGGAGATAAACAATATCAGAAACGTTAACTATGCATTACTTTCAATTAAAATTTATTAAGGAATAATTAATAATCTAACTGTTACTATCATTTTCAATGTTATCTGATTGTAACCCTTCTCTTACTGTGCATGAGCCAGTTATTGTTTGAATTAATAAGCTTTCTTTGCATTTGGTCCATGAAGGGGCGTCTCTATTACCCATAGTCCAAAGTTGTGAAACTGCCAAAATTGTTAGCAAAATTAAAAGAACCCATGAAAATCTACTCATGATTACTCCTCTTTTTCCCAATCAAAAATATAATCAGTAATTTTTTCCATATTAATATCTTTTTCTGAAATGACTCGTTTTGCAACTGAATATTTTTCCATATTACTATCTTTGCTTGTTTTTTGGATGAGTGGATGCCAATCAGGCAATTCTTTCCCTTCATGAATTAATTTATAAGCGCAGGTATTAGGCATCCAATCTAATTGACTGAGATTTTTGGGTGTGAGTTTAACACAATCAGGAACAAGTTTCTTTCTATTCTCATAGTCTTTGCATTTGCAACTATTTGTATCTAGTAAATGGCATGAAACATTAGTATAGAATAATTCATTGTTTTTTTCATTTATCAATTTAATAACACAACATTTCCCACAATTATCACACAATGCTTCCCATTCATCATGATTTAATTCATTAAGTTTTTTTGATTTCCAAAATTTTTGATTTGCCATAATTAATTTTTTATTAGTCTAGTAAATTAATACAAATAATATAAAATAAATTTTTCCAAATGAAAAAACCTAATTACATCTCTCCAGGACATTTTTCCACCTCTTTTTCAGATGGAGTTCTTCGTTCAAAGGATTTCAATGATATTTATTTTTCTGCAGATAATGGAGTTAATGAATCAAATCATGTGTATATTGAAGGAAATAATTTAAGTCAAAGGCTTTTAAATAGTCAACATTTTACAATTTCAGAACTTGGGTTTGGTTCCGGATTGAATTTTTTACTAACTTGGAAACTCTTTAATAAAGTCAATTCAGGAAAGAGATATTTAGACTATATTTCGATAGAAGGCTTTCCTTTAAATAAGAGTTTAATTCGTAAAGTTCATAGCAAGTTTCCTGAATTATCAAAATATTCAAATCAATTGCTAAACTCTCTTCCTCCTTTATGGTCTGGAATTCACAGAATCCATTTGAACGATGATAAAATTAGGCTGACATTAATTTATGAGGAAGTTTTTGAGGCTCTGAAAAAATCAAATTTTCAATCTGATGCATGGTTTTTAGATGGGTTTAATCCAAAAACTAATAAAGAAATGTGGGATACTAAAGTTTTATCAGAAGTTTTTAGATTAACTAAACCATCAGGAACTTTTTCTACCTTCTCATCTGCAGGCCATGTCAGGAGAGACTTGGAAAAAGTTGGATTTAATGTAAAAAAAATAGATGGATTTGGCTTTAAAAAGGAAATGACTATTGGAAAAAAATGTGGAGAAAAAAAATCAAATATATCTCACATGAATTGTTTGGTCATAGGGGGTGGCATTGCCGGAGCATCTATTGCTTATTCATTAAAAACTAGAGGTGTTCATCCTTGCATCATTGAAAAAGAAAATGGTTTTGCTTGCGGCGCTTCGGGAAACTTAGCTGCTGTGCAATATCCTAGACTTTCTACAGTAAATACGCCGGCAGGAAGATTATCTTTATCTTGTTATAGGTATTCAAGAAATTTAGCCAGACAATTGGGTGTCGCATTAGAAGACAAGTCAATTATTTTGGGTTTACCTGAGCGTGAAAAAATTAAACAAAATAAATTATTATCGCAGGGGTGGCCCGAAGATTTAATTAGAAAATTAAAAGAAGAAGACGAATTAGAAATTACTAATTCAAAAATTGGCATAGATGGCATAGTGCATGATTTTGGAGGAACTATTAGACCTATAGAATTTGTTCATAAGTTAATTTCTGAAAATGTAGAAAGAATTTTGGGTAATGAAATTATAGAAATTATTCGGAGCAACAATGGATGGAGTGTAAAGCTATCTAACAAAGATATAATTCATACTGATATTTTAATCCTAGCTTGTTCAGAAGGCTTAAGAAAATTAAAGCAAACATCAATATTTAATCTTCAATACACTCAAGGCCAAATTACTTATTTAGAAAATAAAAAACTTAAAAATATACCTAAAGCTAATTTTAGTTTTTCTGGGTACGTCACCCCACCAGTTGAAAATAAAATTACAATAGGAGCGACGTTTGAGAAAAATACGAATAAAAGGGACTTTATTTCTGAAGAAGCCAATCAAACTAACTTAAATAATATTCCTGATGCAATATCAAAAAGATTGTTTGGTTCAAAAAAAATAAATTTAAATAACCTTGATGGAAGAGTTTCAATGAGAGTATCTACTTTTGATAGAATGCCCATGATGGGTCAAATAGATGAAAACCTTTATATTTTATCAGCATTGGGTGCAAGAGGTATGATAATGGCGCCACTTTTGGGTGATGCCCTTGCAAGTATTATTTTGGGTCAGCCTAGTGGATTAGATCAAGAGGTTGTAAAAGCTTGTGATCCAAATAGGGTGGAAAGAAGTTTTCTAGTTTAATAAATTATGTTTATTTTTTTCAAATTGATTTAATAATTCTGATAAAACATTTTTGCATTCATCGAAATTAGAATTTTTCTCCCTTGATTTTTCATTTAAATACATTGACCTATTGATTTCTATTTGAATGGTATGTTTTCCTTCTTTTGGTTTTCCATAGTGTTCAGTTATATAGCCTCCAGAGTAAGGTGAGTTTCTTTTTATATGCAGACCACTTTTTTTAAGCTGAGTTTCTATAAAATCTATAGAGTTAGAACCTATACTTTTGCCATGGCAATCACCTAGAACAATGTCTGCATGCTTTTGTTTGGTTTCTGAAAATGATGGCATTGAGTGAAAGTCAAATAAGACATAATGACCAAACTTTGAGTATGTTTTGTTTAGTAAATTATTTAACGTATTATGATAACTTTTCCATGCAAGATTTAACCATTTCATACCAATTCCACCGGGCAGTTTTGATATATACATTCTATCACTAATGCCACTTCTTATTGGAATGACGCCTATTCCAGATCGAGCATATTTAGTAGGTAAAGGTTTTAGTTCTCTTATGGGAGGATCAAAATCATTATGATTGAAGTCGTTAATTGCTCTGTTTACGTCAACCACTGATCTAGACCAAACGGCTTTTAAAATAATATTATTATCATCTAAAGTTCCATCAATTAAGTGATCGACTAAACTATCTTCGTTTTGAATTAGATCTGGTAATTGAATATTAGATAACAATAAAAAGTCATCAGGATAAAAACTTCCACTATGCGGAGAAGATAAAATTAATGAGCTGTTTATTTCATTATTTTTGAAGTTTAATAGTTCATTATTTTTCATTAAATTAATTTGCCTTTAAGAAATACTTTAGATTTACGTTTTAAAGTATTTAAAAATATTAAATTTGTAAATCTACTTGATAGCAACTTTCACTCATGATATCGACTGATTAATAGGGCGCGTAGCTCAGTGGGAGAGCACTACGTTGACATCGTAGGGGTCGGCAGTTCAATCCTGCCCGCGCCCACCATATCCCATAAGGGTTGCAGAGCATCGCATCATCTCCGGCATGACGCCAGTCACAGTTCAGTCACACAGGAGATGAAAAAATGGCATCGATCCGTTATCGCAACCGCCTCTATCAGGTGCAGATCCGCCTGAAGAATCTGTCACTCTCACAGTCCTTCCCAACATTGCAGTCGGCACGCAGATGGGCAGGTCTTCAGGAGGCACGCATCATCAGGGAAAGTGATACTGCCTACCGTTACAGACCCCACAGTCTTGCCGAAGTCCTGATCCATTACCAGAAGACCATCCTGAAGGACAGAGATAAAAACCATCCGGATCACTGGATTGTACAGGCCTTCCTCAAGCTCGGATGGGTGAACAAACCGCTCGATCAGCTCTCGGTCCAGGACATTGCAGAGTATCGCGATCAGCGCCTGAAGATCATCAAGCCATCCTCGCTTCACCGCCAGTTCTTTGTCCTTCGCCATGCCCTCAGCATGGCAGGGCGCGAATGGGATTGGGATGTGCCGGAAGGGCTGTTTAAGCGCGTCAGGATTCGCCTCAAGCCCCTCAAAGCCATCCGGAGGATAACAGATGAACAACAAGCAAAACTCCTCTCCACATGCCTTGAGATGGGAAGGGCGGACATGCATCTGATTGTCCTGACCGCGCTTCGCACCGCTCTGAGGCGCAGTGAGATTCTCTCGCTTGACTGGAAGGATATCGATTGTGAAAAAAAACTGATCACCGTCCACCATACCAAGAACGGACACTACCGCACTCTACCGATTGCAAAAGATCTCTACCTGTTGCTTTTAAAGACGGCACGTGCAGAAGAGGGCAGACTGTTCACGCTATCGCCCAATGCGGTGCGTCTGGCCTTTGACCGTATCAGGCGAAGGGCAGGACTTAAAGATATCCGTTTCCATGACCTGCGCCATGAGGCAATATCGAATTTTTTTGAGATGGGATTGACTGTTCCCGAGGTTGCGATGATCAGTGGACACAGAACCCTGTCAATGCTCATGAGGTATTCCCATGGGCAGCTCGATCGTGTACGATCAGTTATCAGCAGTGGAGGCGGTTTATGAGAAAGATGGTTTTTGCACTGGTTCTGGGATTGTCAGTTTTGTTTTCTAATTTAGTTTATGGAGGAAACTATCTAACTATAGGTTCTAGTAGTTGTGGTGCAGTTTTAGATGCTGACGCAGCAAACAATAAAACAGCAAAAAAACAGATTAAAGATTGGGCTATGGGATATGTTACCGGAAGAAATTATGCAGAAAGAAAGTTCAAAACAGAAAACATGCCTGGTTCAGCCCAATCAACAGCCAATTCAATTTATTATGCCGTTATCAAATACTGTCGTGAAAATCCATTAAAATCTACTTCTCATGCGATGGAGCACATTTACAACAACGAGCTTTACTGAGATGGCGGGGGGGATTTCTCTAGATGACCAGAATTTTATATAGAGGAGGCGGTTTATGAGGAAGGTGGTTTTCGGTTTGGTGGCAGGTGTTTCACTCGTAATAGGAAACACAAGTTATTCATATAGAATTATAGGTGATTACAAATGTGATGATTTACTGAATAATACTGAACATGAATATTTTGAAGTTATTACAAAATCCTGGGCTGCCGGATACGTTAGTGGAAGAAATTATTCTGAAAATAGAAGAAAAACTTCTGGAATGAAGTCTGTGCAAAAAATACAGAATACTCTTTACTCTTCAATATTAAAGTACTGCAGAGAAAATCTATCTCACACTACATCAGATGCAATGTGGCATATTTACAACAACGAGCTTTACTGAGATGGCGGGGGGATTTCAAAAATATTTAATTTTTATTAAATCTGAGATATTTTTTATATGAAAAAACTATTTTTAGTAATCTTTACTGTTTTATTCTGTCTGATATCAAATGTAGGATGGACTGCAAGTTGGAAGGATACAGTATGTAAATATACAGGGTTCACTTGTCCAGAAATACCAGAAATAGATGACTTTGAAGAATTGGTTATACTTGATGGACACTATTACAAGAAATTTACTGATACTCCATTTACTGGAAAAGTCACTGGTGGTGCAAAACAAGGTTCTTTCAAGAATGGAAAGAAAGAAGGTTATTGGGTTGAATACTATGAGAATGGTCAGATAAGGAGTAAAGGAAATTACAAAGACGGAGAATATGATGGTCTTTGGGAAGGGTATCTTGAAAATGGCCAGTTAGATTATAAAGGAAATTATAAAGGCGGAGAAGTGGTCGGTCTTGTGGAATGGTTTTATAATGGTAGGTTAGTTGAAAAAGGAGAAAAAGGAAATCGGAAAGACGATAGCAGAGATGGTTTTTGGGAAGAATATCATTGGAATGGACAGTTAGAGGGTAAAGGAAATTACAAAGACGGAAGACGAAAATGGACAGTTATTTTCTAAAGGAACTTTCATAAACGGAAAGCGACATGGTCTTTGGGAAGGTTATTATAGTAATGGTCAGTATTTTGGAAACATTTATTGGATATATGGAGAGAGAGAAGGTCCTTCGGTTACTTACCGCGATGATGGAACTTTATGGGAAGAAAACTCAGGAACCTTTAAAAATGGTGTAAAAGTCAGTGACTAACTAACCATACACACCCCAACAGACATCTATAAAGTCTCTGTGACTCCCTTAAACTGCAATACTCTAACTGTTTTTTCGCACATAAGAATTTAACTTTTGTCAATCATGCTCTGACCCCATGAAATCTGAAGAGGAAACGATAACAATAAAAACACCAAAGCAGTTTTCCCAAATATATTCATTTGTTACAGCTCCATTTCATCGAATGAACTTTTATATGCCTCCTCTAATTTTATACCTTCATAGAAACGTTGTGAACCTGATTTTTTTTCATGAACATTTTTATCGATCAATGCTTTTTTGAATTCACTGACAGCAAGGGATTGGAGAAGTTCTTCACTGCACCAGTCCTGATAGGCATGTTTAAGAGTTTTCAGAGGTGTTTTTGAATTTCTGTCTAAAAGACATCTTTCTTCAATAAAACGGTGAACAGTATCCATCTCCTGACGGTATTCGGAAATTGCATTCTGAACCGCCTCGGGTTTATTCAGTCCATGTTCGAAGTATTTCTCCAAGCCTTCAACCATCCATTTCAGAATTCCCGGATATTCCTTTTTGAGTTTCTGGGGTAGTTCATAATCTCTTTCATGATCTGAGAACACACGATTGAAGGGTATGAGGATCATTCTTCTCCACATGGCTTCATCGAGGGCATCTACTTCCGGTTTGAAATTACTTGTGATCCAGATTGTTGCCTCGGATTTGAACTCGAAAATATCTCCATAGAGATGACGTGCAGTTATGGTATCACCTCCTGTGAGCTGTTTGACCAGAGCAGATGACCACCTTTGACCGCGTTCAGATTCAGAGGCAACAGCAAAACGCACACCTTTAAGTCTGGCTGTTTCAGGGGATGCTGCACCTGTATTTCTTCTGCCTTTAAGCAAGACATCAATCGGCATTGTCTGACCATAATCACCAAGAACCTCTCTTATAGTTTCAAGGACAAGTGATTTGCCATTCGCACCCGAACCGTGGCAGATAAAAAGGCATTGTTCCTTATTATCACCCAGAAGACTGTAGCCAACTGCACGTTGGAAGAAATCAACCATCGACTGATCGTCTTCAAAGATATCATTCAGGGTTTTTTTCCAGAGTGGCGCATCGGCATTGGAAATGAATTCTGACTTTGTTGATCTTGTAATCATCTTGAGCGGATCCGGTCCTAAGAAGGTATTACTTTTCAGGTCAAGATAGCCATTGACTACGCCCAACGCATCTTGATGGGTATCAAATTCATTCATATTTCTGAGCAACTTTATAGAAGCCAGTTTTACAAGATTAGTGATAGTTGCTTTCTTAGCCAGTTTTTTTATTTCTCTGGATCGAGAATTTCTTGTTTCCTGATTTTGTATCTGATTGATATAATCTGATTGGTCTTCAAAAAATTTGCAGGCTTTGTTCAGTAGAACTGTTTCATTGGTTATTGTCCATTTACCACTTTCAAAAACATACCAATGATTGATATCAGGTGCATAACAGTGGTTGGTTTGAATTGTGTCAGTAAATTCTTGGGCTAAACCCAATTCCGTATTTGATAAAATAAAATTTGTATTTGTCATATATTATCCTCATTTGTTGTTTCATATGCATCTCCTTTTAATAAAATTGTTAAAATTTTTTATCCGAAAGTAAAATTTTCAGTTCCTTAAAGGCTACCTAAAAAATGTTGTTTGTTGCAACTATAATTTTTAAAAATTTTGAAATCGGTTTTTCAGAATTCGAATTTGATTCTAAAATCAAAGGGTTAGGGATGAAAAAAAAATTACAGAAAAATCAGAAAAAACAAAAATAACACCAGAATTATCAATTCACATGGTCAAATTGATCGTATGCAATCAGTTATTTCCAACGATGGAGGTGGGATAAAAGGAATCCCGTCAAATAAAAGTATTAGAGAGTTTATATAATCTTATTTTCGATGTAACTTGTTTCTGAAATGTGAAGATTAAAGTCATCTGTTTCTGAACCTTTAAAACCCATTGAACTAAACTCATTTGGTAAATCCTTGTCCAAAAAAGGATCATTACAATAAAAAACATCTATAACATCCGAATAATTGGTAAACTCATATTCTAATGGTTTGCTAAACAAAGCATTAATTTTTTTTAAGCCAAAAGTTAGGATAGCATTAGAAATTTTATTTCTTAAAATTATTGCTCGAATTAAATCGTAATATTCATTTTTAACATTCATAGTGATTTGTAAATTTCCTTTTGTATTATTATATTGAATAAATAAATTCTTTTTGCTCTTAGTGTCTTTTTTAATAATAACAAAAATTTCTTTGTGCATAGCATCTGACCTATTGGGCGCATCCATATAGACTAGATTACATTGATTAATAAGACCTACTTTATTTGGTTGAGCAAATCCAATAATTGTTTCCACAACATTTTCATGCTCTTTCCTTTTAGGACTAAAAGCAAAATCCGTGCATAGTGTAAGTTGAGAAATTTTGAAAGTAATATTTCTTTGTTCTATTTTTTTTATAGGGAATAAATACTTACCGTCTTTATAAACTTCAATAAAATATTCTTTTGAAAAATATTTAAATTTTGATTTGGAATTAAGTTTAAAAGAGTAACTCATTTAGTATATTCATTTCTAATAAAAAGGACTAAATTTTAATATAATTTATCTTGGAATGAAAGTGTTGTGAACTAAATTCAATTTTACAATAAAAATAATCTAGGATGCACCATCTTTTCCTTTAATTACAAAGACGGAAAAGAAGATGGTTTTTGGGGAGAATATCATGAGAATAGACAGTTAGAGGGTAAAGGAAATTACAGAAATATCAGAAAAAACAAAAACAACACCAGAATGATCATAAATGATTTAATGATGGGGTATATTCTCGACGATGAACTTGACTGAGGTTCCGGGGGAGATTTTTGAAGATGTTTAGAAATATTGGATAACCCTGGATCTAACGATGCAAGAACCACCTCTAGCCTTTATGAGTGCACAGATAAATTCTGCTTTTTCTCTTTTTTCGAAAAATTCAGTAATCACACGCCACCAAACACCCTTACCAGAACCAAGATCTTCTGACACTACCTGAAGTGAATGTCCATAAAGAGGTACGGCTAGCTCTTCATTGAATATATCTACGGCCATCCTTGCTTTCCCGCCATTTTTATATGATGCCAGGTGAACATAATATTCTGATTTTTCTAATCTATTTTTACCGTTATCTACGGCAGTATCTTCGCCATTCTTAAGACCGCTTACCTTTTCAAGGGTTGGTTTAAAAACAGGAAGAGGGATGGGTGAATTGTTATAACTGCAGTAAGCATGCATTTTTTCCAGTTTGCCATCTTTATTGATTATCGGATCATGTCTGTTTATACGGTCGGCAAAATAACCGCAGTACTCGGGTTTGATAAATTCAGAAGTTCGGGTGATTATTTTATCACCCAGCATGACGGTAAGCGTTGGATAAGCATCACTCCATGCCATATTTGAAAACAGGGTTATCAGCAA
>CACAIE010000030.1 GCA_902532475.1 uncultured SAR116 cluster alpha proteobacterium | reverse complement strand
TATAACATGCTTGCTCAAGCAATTACGGGGACACCAGGACATGTAAATACAATGGCCAAATCTGTTCAGGCAATGATCTCTGAAATCCCTAAAAACTCTTTTTCTGAGGGTGATGTTTTGATAACCAATGATCCTTGGCTAGGCGCTGGTCATATATTCGATTTTGTAGTGGTTACTCCAGTTTTTAATAAGAATAAACTAGTAGCTTACTTTGCTTCAACTTGTCACATTACTGACATTGGAGGTATAGGATGGTCTGCTGAAGCTCGAAGCATGTTTGAAGAGGGAACACTAATCCCTGTATCTTTTTTAAGAAAAAAATTTGAAGTCCAAGAACAATTACTGAATATAATTTGCAGCAATTCTAGAGTGTCTAACGAAGCAAGAGGCGACATACTATCTTTAATGAGTTCAAATGATACTGGTGTTGAACGTCTGTTAAAATTGTTTAAAAAATATAAATTACCAAACTTAACATCGATAACAAAATTTATTTTTGCAAATTCAAATAATGCGATGATGTCTATTTTACGAAAGTTGCCAAAAGGCGTATTTGAAAACGAAATTAAACTAGATGGTTATGATCAAAGTATTTTTCTAAAAGCAAAAGTCTCCATCACATCTAAACATATAGAAGTTGACCTGAACGGATCATCTGAAGCAATAAATAGAGGCATTAATTGCCCATTAAATTATTCAATAGCTTATGCCTCATATGGAATTAAAGTCGCTATTTTCCCAGATATCCCTAATAATGCTGCTTCACTAGAAACGATAAAAGTAAAGGCACCTCCAGGACTTATAGTAAGTGCTCAAAAGCCTAGCCCCGTAACATCACGTCACGTAATAGGCCATGCTTTGCCTGATTTGGTCTTGGGTTGTTTAGCGAAAGCGCTACCAAATAAAATAATTTCTGAAAGTTCAGGTGCATTATGGACTATTTCTTTAACCGGCGAGGATAAAATTAAGTTTTCATCATTAAACGTTGCTTTAGGTGGAATGGGGGCAAGGCATAACTCAGATGGCCTTTCAACAACTGCCTTTCCTTCAGGTGTAGGGGCTGTCTCAGTAGAGGTTTCAGAAAATGCTGCACCAGTTATATATCATAAGAAAGAACTAATTCCAAATAGTGGAGGGAAGGGAAAATTTAGGGGAGGATTAGGACAGGAAATTGTTATTGGAACTTTAACCAATGAACCATATTTTATTTCCGCAGCTGCATTTGAAAGAACTAGAGAGGGACCAAATGGTCGAGAAGGTGGAGAGAGAGGATCTAAAGGAAGTGTTACTATAAGTGATGGAAGAATTATTAAAGACAAAGGTAACTACATGATTAAAGCCAATGATACTGTATGCCTAAGGACACCAGGAGGAGGAGGGTTTGGAAAGTTTAAACAAAGAAAAAATGAAAAAAAAAATATTGACCTAAAATTCGGCTACATAACCAAATCTAATTTATAGTAAAATGAATCCATGATTTTTAAAGCAAATTGCTAATTGGCTCAAAAAGGGGAAATTCATCCGTCACGGGAACCAGCTCCTCTTTAGGGTTGTGTGCCATCACTAAAAACGATTTTTGGAGGGTTTAATAATTTCCTTTGGAATTTTAATAGGGAAGTTTTCTCTTATTTTTTTATCAGTTTCGTCATCAATATAAACTGGATAATGAGAATTTAATATTTCTCTGGCATAAGTTTCTGCTCTTTTTCTCATATCAGGAGAGCCTTCTTCTTCCCATTCCTCCTGACGTGATCTATCAGCCAAATTGGGATATAAATACTCAGTTTTCATCAAAGACAGTGTTTGAGGTGCTCTTAAAAAATGGCCCTCCCCTTGAACTGTTTTCTTAATCACGTCATATGACAAGGTTTCATCATTAACCTCAATTCCACGAACCGCTCTCATCACCATCCCTAGCATTTCATTGTCAATTACCAGTGATTCATATGAACAACCCATTAGACTTGCCATCATTCCAGAAGATTCTGAGACATTGTTACACCCCGCTAGAGCAGCCATGACAATTGATATACCCTTTTCATAACCAGACTGCGCATCAGGGCTTTTTGCATCAGTCATCCCAGCTCCTACTGAACTGGCCAGATCATAATGATTAGTAAGTTGAGCAGAGGCAGCACTCATAATTGCCTCTTCACCTCCCCCACCAGAAAAGGCTCCTGTTCTCAAATCTGTCACAAATGGCCAAGGCCCAAAAATTACTGGGTGCCCAGGTTTAATAAGATCAATAAGCATCAAACTTGCCAACGTTTCGGCCAAAGATTGAACTAAACAACCGGCCAAAGCTGCTGGAGCAGTTGCACCGGATTGAGGGGCAATAACCACCCAAATTGGTGCTTGCATTTCCAAAGAAGCAATAGCCACTTCACAGTTATCAGTTCCATATTCTAAAGGTGATACTACTGTACATCCGCCACCATGACAGAAAGGTCTTTTGACAAACTGACCCTCACCACCAGCAATGATATCCAGCATTTCTAAAGTTGGCTTAACATGCTTTCCATCGGAAAAAGTTAAAGCTGTATGCTTTTTAGTTCCAACCAAACTTGCATAAGCGGTATTAATATCCGCTACATAAAGATCATGACTTAACTCAGTAGGAACTACAAACCTTGAATAACTATGAATATTATCCAAGTAGTCAACCATTCTGGCAATATCATAAACATCACTAATGGTAGAGGGGCGATATTTTTTTGCCCCTAGATCAAGAACAGTGACAGCCTCTCCAGCTCCAAACAAATTAACTTTTTTTCCAGAAAGCTCAATGTCATGTTTTGGATCTCTCCCGTATAAAACAAAGTCTCTTCCTGCACGGGCAATTACATCCTCCACAAGAGACCTGGGGAAACAAAGGCGTCCTTTTTCATTAATATCACATCCATTTTGAACAGAAACTTCAACCAACTCAGGCAATGGATTGCCCATTCCTAAATTTTCTAAAACATCTAACGCAGTCGTATGTATTTTTTTAATGTCATTATCATTAAGGGGTTTGAAGTTTCCTCCTTGCATTCCTTTAGATATTACAGGTTCAATTTTTTCAAAATCTAGTAAGTTTTTTCTTCTTTTGTTTTTTCTTTTGACTTCTCTAATCATGGTTAAAAAATTTTCAATTTCCCTATTTTTTAATTATATCTTGAAAAGATATCCATTAATTAATTTCTAAAAATAAAATAGAACTGAAATAATATAAAACTTTTAAGATATTACTTATAAGATAATTATTGTTTTAAACTAAAACAAATAAAATAAAAATGAATATCAACTTTCTTGAACAGTCCACTCACTTCAAGAGAAATTATTTAAAACAATTGATTTCAAAGATCAGTAATGTAGTCTTTTCCTGTGATAACTCTAATAATTAAAAATGAACTCTCAAGATTTTAAATTGAAAAAAGAAAAGTCAGAAGTTGAGAATAACATGGAAAACCCATTATTAAATCTTTTAAAAAAACATAATGTCAAGTTTCTTCCTTACGTGCCCGATGCTGGCCATGCTGGTCTTATTTCATTATCTGAACAAGATGAATATATTCAACCCATTGTATTGACAACTGAAGAAGAAGGCATTGCTTTTTCAAGTGGGTCATGGCTAGGTGGAGAAAAATCTGTTCTCCTTATGCAAAGTAGCGGCGTTGGTAATTGTATTAATATGTTGTCAATGTTGGTAAATTGCAATTTTCCTTTTGTCACATTAATCACAATGCGTGGTGAATTTGGAGAGTTGAACTCTTGGCAAATACCAATGGGTCAAGCCACTCCAAAATGTCTTAAAACAATGGGACTGGTCGTTCATCGAGTAGATCAAAAAAAAGATGCCATCCCAGTTGTCGATGCCAGCCTTTATGCAGCTTTTTCAAGTGATCAACAAATAGCTGTTTTGTTTTCTCAAAAACTAATTGGTAGAAAAGAATGGTAAAGGCAAATAACCTATTAAAAAGACGTGAGGTTGTAAAAAAGATTATAGATAACCGTGGCGAATCTAAAGTGATTACTGGCCTTGGGTCAGCAACCTACGATGTTTTCGACGCAGGTGACAGTGATTCTAATTTCTATCTATGGGGAGCAATGGGTGGTGCGGCAATGACTGGTCTTGGTTTGGCTTTAGCCAAACCGGATACACCCACAATAGTTATAACGGGTGATGGTGAACAATTAATGGGTATGGGATCTATAGCTTCGATTGGTGTCCAAAAGCCTAAAAATTTAGCTATTATTATCCTAGATAATGGTTATTTTGGGGAAACTGGAATGCAGAAAAGCCATACTTCTCAAGGAGTTGACCTTCATTCAATTGCTAAAGCTTCAAATTTTAAACATAGCTTTCTAATAAACTGCCAAGATGATTTTGATAATTTTATTAGCTTTCTTCCGCCCTCAGACGGACCAATTTTTGCAAATATTAAAATTGAATCTAAAAACCCTCCAAGAAGGTTGCCTATTCTAGATGGAGTGGAACTAAAAAATAGATTTCGTCGGAACCTTGGGTTTGACCCTCTTTAAGAGGGAGTTAAATAAAATTTTATCAAGTCTCTAACAATTATAGATTTTTTGATAGGCAATTTATTAACCTATCAAAGTCGTTCTCATTATTCCAAAGATGAGGTGTAATTCTTAAAAACCCACCTCGCTCTGAAAGAAAAATATTTTCCTTCTCCAATAATTTTAATAAGTTTTTGGGGCGTTTTATGGGTAATTTAGCGCTAATAAAATGTGGCCCGCGTTCTTCGTCAGGGGTAACAGCTAAGCCTATTTTCTCCAACCTGCCAGATAATAAAATATTTTGAACTCTTAAAGTTTCTTCAATATTATTTACACCCCATTCTAAAATTTGCTCTAAAGCCTTTATAACTCCAGGCATTAGTGCAAAATTAGATCTTTCTCCCATGTCATACCTTATTGCGCCAGGCTCATAATGGTCAGTATAGTTTACAAGATTCGAAAAATTTTTACTGTCTTTCCTGGTTATCCAACCTTCTTCAAGGGGCACTCCAAAGCAGTTTTCTGGAGATGCATACAAAAATCCTGTTGCATAGGGCCCTAACATCCATTTGTAATTTGAAACAACAGCAAAGTCTGGTCTTGCTTTTTTAAAATCTATTTGCATTGCTCCAGCTGATTGCGTGAGATCCAAAACCATAAAACAATTTATATCATCACATCTCTCTCGAAGAGCCATAAGATCAATTAATTTTCCACTTGTCCAAGTGACATTTGGCACAGCAACTAAAGCACAACTCTCATCCATTTCTCTAAGAATTGAATCAGTTATTGTTTCATTTTCAATAGTCTCAACAAACCTTATAGAACAATCACTCTTATTAGCTAATCGTTTCCATGGATACACATTGGATGGAAATTGGTTTTCAATTAAAAGAATTTTTTTCTTTTTTCCAAGCTTTAAATTATTTGCTGCCGTTTGAATTCCGTAAGATGTTGAGGGCACTATTGCTAAGTTCTGAGGGGCAACATTTATAAGTTTTGAAAACAATAATCTTGCTTGATCAACCTGCTCATAAAAATCTGGAATGGACAACCTCCAAGGCTGGGACTTTAACCTTGCTCCTCCATCTATTGATGTAATTACAGAATTCAACAATGGAGACATATATGCAGTATTAAGATATGCAACATCATCTGGAATGTTAAACAAATTTCTCTGAGATTTAATCAATACCTATTGTTTCCCAAAATACAAACTTCAATTTAAAAACATCTCTATTTTTAATGGTTTTAAAATTTAAGTTTTTTCTAAAATTATTGCACTACCCTGACCAACGCCAACACACATTGTACAAAGAGCTAATTTATTATTCTTATTTTGATTCAACTCCTCAGTGGCAGTAAGGACTAATCTAGCACCAGACATACCTAACGGGTGCCCTAAAGCTATGGCCCCACCATTAATGTTTACTCTCTCATCATTATCAGGTAATTTTAAATCCCTCATTGTTGCCAAAGCTTGTGAAGCAAAAGCTTCATTCAATTCAATAACTTGAATTTTATCTATCTCTAATTTTGATAGAGAGAGTGCTTTTAAGGTTGCGGGCACTGGTCCTATTCCCATAACGCTGGGCTCAACCCCTACTGCGGCAGAGGAAACGACCCTCGCTCTTGGGGATAAGTTATGCTTTTTAATCGCTTTTTCAGAAGCAATAATTAAAGCAGCTGAGGCATCATTTACACCGCTAGCATTTCCCGCAGTAACTGTTCCATTTGTCCTAAATGGAGTGGGAAGGGAATTCAATTTCTCAATTTTAGTGTCCGCACGAGGATGCTCGTCTTTTTCAACAACTAATTCACTTTTCTTTGAGCTTACCTTTACTGGGAAAATTTCATTTATAAATCTTCCTCTGGTAATAGCATTTGCAGCTTTATGTTGAGACCATAAAGCAAATTTATCTTGATCTTCGCGACTCACTTTCCATCTTTCAGCTACATTTTCACCTGTTTCTGGCATTGAATCAACGCCAAACTTTTCTTTCATAATAGGATTAATAAACCTCCAACCAATTGTTGTATCATAAATTTCAGCATTTCTTGAAAAAGCAGTTGATGCTTTAGGCATTACAAAGGGAGCACGGCTCATACTTTCAACGCCGCCTGCTATTACCAGATCAGCCTCTTCTGCTTTAATCATTCTTGCAGCGTATGTAACTGCCTCCAATCCTGACGCGCAAAGCCTGTTGATTGTAATACCTGGAACAGATTCTGGAAGGCCTGCAAGTAATAGTGACATTCTTGCAATATTTCTGTTATCCTCGCCAGCTTGATTTGCACAGCCAAAGACAACCTCTTCTAAAAGATCCCAATCAACACCATTGTTTCGACTCATTAGTTCTTTCAAAGAAAGGGCAGCTAGGTCATCTGCTCGTAAAGAAGATAAGCCCCCTCCAAATCTCCCAATTGGCGTTCTAATGGCATCACATATATATGCTTCATTCATCAATTATCTTCTTTCCTTGAGTTAGCCCTTTGAGTTCTTTCTTTCAGATCTCTCAAAGTTTTTAACTCTAGCTCTGTTGGCGATTTGGTAACTTCTAGATTTTCAAAAAATTTAATCTGCCATCCGCAATTATCCTGAACCATTTGTTTTGTAACACCTTCATGAATTGAATATACAGTAAATTCTTTTGAAATTGGATCAGGTTTCCAAATAGCCAAATCAGTAATCAATAAACTTGGACCGTCAGTATTAATATTTAAAGATTTTCGGTGATCACTTCCATCCCCATGTCCAAAACTGGTGAAAAAATCAATCTCCTCAACCATTCCCCTAAGGGATTGCTTCATTGTTATGTAAATTTGCTTAGCTGAAGACGCTATTTCTGGAGCACCACCACCTCCTGGAAGGCGAGTTTTTGGGTTTTTGTAATCTCCAATTATAGTAGTGTTTATATTACCAAACTTATCTAATTGAGCAGCTCCTAAAAAACCAATTGTTATCCTGCCACCCTGAAGCCAGTATCTGAACATCTCTGGAACCGGAACTGTGGAAATAGCTGTTTCACACAACTCTCCATCTCCAATTGAAAGCGGTAAAATATTAGGGGCAGTTCCAATAGTGCCACTTTCATAAATAAGAGTAATGTCTGGTGCGTGGGTAAGCCTGGCTATGTTACAAGCTGCTGAGGGTGCGCCAATACCAACAAAACATACGTCTTTATTGGTCAAAGCTCTAGAAGCTGCAATGGTCATCATTTCATCAGAAGAGTAATCACTATTCATTATCATTCTCTATAAGATTTTTTATGCGATTCTGAAAAACTTCTACTCCAACATCCAAAACATTTTCTTTCATCCAATTTTTAAAACCATCTCTATCAGAAGCAATCTTATCCCATTCAATATAACTGGCGTTATCCCTTTTATAGTAACCTCTCGCATATGAAGGGTGAGCGCCTCCTGGAACATGACAAATAGAACTTACCGTCCAGTCTGGCAAAACTGTAGCATTAGGGTGAGAGTTTAAATTTTCAACTATTTCCTCTACTGTTACTATGGATCTTTTTGAAGCTAAAACTGCCTCCTTCTGAACACCAAGAATGCCTTCAATTAAAATATTGCCTTTTTTATCAGCTTTTTGAGCATGAATAAAAGCTACATCCGGTTTTAAAGAAGGAATAGCTGTCAACTCTTCACCAGTAAATGGGCAAATTACAGTTTTGATATTTGGATTAACTTCCCTAAGCTCTGCTCCCAAATATCCACGAAATACGGCGCAAGGAAGCCCAGCAGCACCCGCTTCATAAGCATGCGCCATTGCAGAGTGAGAATGCTCTTCAATTTCAATTTTATTTGGCCATCCTTTTTCAACTGAATCTCTAAACCGCCTTAAAAGTCCCACCCCTGGATTCCCCGCATAAGAGAAAATCATTTTCTTAACTAAACCCATTCCAATTAATTGATCGTAAATTACGTCAGGCGTCATTCTTATAATTGTTAAATTTCCAATTTTTTGTCTTATCACTTCATGGGCAGAAGCGTGAGGAATAAGGTGAGTAAAGCCTTCAAAACAGACTGTGTCACCCTCCTTCAAGTTTTCACTGACCGCTTCATTTAATGATAAAAATTCTGCCATTTAAAATATCCTAAAAAAATTAAATATCAAAAAAAACTGTTTCCTTTTCACCTTGAAGAAAAATATCAAAATGATAATCTCCATCACCAACTTTATTAGCAATTAGTCTTGACCTAAGTGAAGCGCCTATTTGATTAAGTATAAGATCTTTATCGTTCTCTTCTTTTTCATCTGAAAAATACATTCTGGTAAATAAATGGTTCAGCATGCCTCTTGCAAAAACAATGATATTGATATGAGGTGCCAGTCCCTTATTTATTTTCCCAGGTTTGTATGTCTCAAAATTAAAAGTATTTGTTTTTTCTGTTCCTGTCCCCATTCTACCAAATCCAAAAAAATCACCGTTTGGATCTGTTCTGTATAAACCTTGTGGATCTGCTTGCAAGATTTCAATCATTGCATCATTCAGTGGAACTCCTTTTCCATCAATAACGCGACCTTTAATAGAAATTCGCTCTTCGTTCATTTCTGTTTTTATTAAGCTCCCTGTAACCAAGCTAGGAAAGTCATATTGGTATTGTTCAGCAGTCAGTCCATAAGCAAAAAAAGGGCCTACCGTCTGCGAAGATGTTTGCAGAAATGAGTTTTTTTTCATCGGCTATGCTTCCATTGGTGTTGCTTCTCGCCCTCTAAGAACTATGTTGAAAATATAGGCATGTGCAAATTCAGGTATTGTTTGATCAATTGAGAACTTAGCAATTAATCTGTCCTTTGCTTTTTTATCAGGAATAGAATTAAAGATTGGATCATATTTAAATAATGGGTCCCCTTCAAAATACATTTGCGTGACCAATCTATCGACAAAAGCTCTACCAAAAATAGAAAAATGGATGTGTGCCGGTCTCCAAGCGTTATGATGGTTATCCCAGGGATAAGAACCAGGTTTTATTGTAGTAAATTTGTAGTCACCATTTTTATCAGTTAATGTCATCCCAGCTCCCAAAAAGTTTGGGTCTAATGGTGCGTCATGGATCTCTTCACGATGAACATACCTTCCTGCTGAATTTGCTTGCCATATCTCTATAAGGCAATCAGGAACCGGTCTACCAAATTCATCTTTGACTTTACCCAGAACAATTATTCTCTCGCCTATTGGGTCATAATTTTTTTTAGCATTTAAAGTTAGATCAGAATCAATAGACCGCATTGATGTTTTTTCAAAACTTGGAGATGGAATTTCAGGTAAATTTTCTAGCTTAATAAGTGAGTTTTTAGGGTTCCTAAAAACTGTAGATTTATAGTCAGGATAAATCAAATTTGGATGATTATACCAGTCTCTTTTATTCCATGCATTGTTTGTCATTTTATTTTGTTTTACTTTCTTCAAATACATTTTTAAGTATTTTTAATGCTTTATTGGATGCTGGAACACCTGCATAAACGGCTACATGCATCAATGTCTCTGAAATCTCTTCAAATGTTGCCCTTGTATTCTTTGATGCTTTAAAATGCATCTCTAACTCCTCATCATGACCCAACGCAGCTAAAAGCGCTATAGTAATTAAGCTTCTATCTCTTTTTGTTAGCTTGTCACTCGACCAAAC
Organism: uncultured SAR116 cluster alpha proteobacterium; assembly: GCA_902532475.1. Classification (GTDB taxonomy): domain Bacteria; phylum Pseudomonadota; class Alphaproteobacteria; order Puniceispirillales. The sequence goes on along the minus strand of CACAIE010000030.1, from coordinate 10,020 downwards.
TGTTCCCCAAGCACCTTCAGTTATAAATTCCTGAAAATTTTTGTCTATTTGATTTGTATTTTTTATTGCTCTATCGACATGTTTGTCACCAAGAACTTTTCTTCTTACTTTCATACCTTCAAAGTATTTTGTGCTTCTATTGTTATTTGACATAGTTAAACCTTTTAATTTTGATCCTAATTTGCGTCAACCATTCTCTAATTATAAATCAAGCTCAATCACTCCCCCATCTTCAGAAGCACGACTTTTACATAGTATGACTTGAGTCTCTTTTTGCTTTTTAGAAAGAACGAAATCTCTATGCTCAACTTCGCCTGAAATTAAACCGCATTTACAAACCCCACAAATTCCATCAGAACATTTGACATCAATTTGATAACCATTTTCGTTTAAAATATCTGCTGCAGTTTTATCTATAGGGACCATAAACTCCTTCTTCGATCTAGATAATTTTAACCTAAAATCATAATTGATATAATCTGGCTCGTCAGGCACTGAAAAATATTCTAAATGCCTTGCTTCTTCAGGATAACCAATTTTTCCTGCAACTTCATTTAAAGAATTCATGTAACTTTCTGGTCCGCAAATATACAATTGACAACCTTTGTTATACTTACCCAATATTAAATGGAAATCTGCACGTTTGCCCTGGTCAGTAAAATGGAAAAATACCTTATCCGACCATGGAACTGCTTTCAAATCCTCAAGATAGCCTGCACTCGTCATTTTACTTGCAGAATAATGAACTTCAAAATCCTTCCCAAGATGATACAAACGATGCGCAAAAGCAATCATAGGCGTTATTCCGATACCCCCTCCCATTAAAAAAGTTTTTGACTTACTTTCATCTAACTCGAAATGGTTTATAGGCTTTGATATAAAGATTTTTCGTCCTTGTAAAAATATACGGTGCATCATTTTGGAACCGCCACGACCTTCGTCTTCTCGCAAAACACCAATTTGGTACCTTGAACAATCTGCTGGGTTACCAGACATTGAATACTGTCTCAAAAACTCAGGAGCTACAACGATATCTATATGCGCACCAGCCGTCCATTTGGGAAGATCTGACCCATCTGGGGTTTTAAATTCATATTTCGTTACGAGATTTGTCATCTCATCAACTTTACTAACTACAACTTGAATAACTGGCGCATTACTTGGAACATTATATTTATGCAAGTGATCAGTCTTATTTTGACTTAGTTTTATCTTATACTCTTCTGCCGTAAGCATTGCCTGGTATGCCTCAATTCCTGCCTCACGATCCATGTGAAATGGATATGGCCATGGATGAGGAGCAAGGTTGGCAGGGTAAACAGCCAAGGTTTGATCTTTATACTTGAGATCAAGGTCGAGTTGCAGCCCCCTTCGATTAACAGGTTTGCGGCTTGGCCGGTACCCCCCATCTTCATAAAGTTCAATATCCCACCACCATTTTTTAATTTCATTTAAGCTTCCCTTACCTAAATAGTCATCTAATTTTGCGAGTGGTTTAGCTAATTGTGGAATGTTTGATGCAGCCCAACGGAATGGGGCTTCTGCAAACAAACCCTCCAAATTCCAAGGGCATGTTTTCATGCACCGACCACACATTGCACCACCATCAGTTGTAATACGGTAAGTTGCACATTTTTGGCTATCAGATTTCCAAATTTCATAACCATTGAACATTAATTTTGGACCAGATGTGATTGCTCCTGCTGGACACTCACGAGCGCATTTATTACAGTTTTCACAAAAATTCTGCATTCCAAAGTTTATCGGCTTATCAAATTCTAAAGGCATATCTGTTGTAACAACGCCCGATTTAAGTCTTGGACCGAGATAAGGATTTAAAATAACCTCTCCTATCCGACTTACTTCCCCTAGCCCAGAAAGTAATAATAATGGCGGCTGGAGAACTTCGCCATCCATTACAGTGTGAGACTTTGCCTTAAAACCTAGATTTCGAATTTGCTTTGCAATAACACCGCCTAATAATGAAAATCTTAAATAGGCGCGCATAGATTGAGCTACTGAAATCCAATCATCGCCTGAAGCTCCCTCCATCGTTTCAAAACCCTGATCAATAATCATTGATATTGCGTTATCATGCTCGGGGTTAATTGGTTCACCCCTCGCGTCATGACTGTACCATGTCCAATCAGGGCATCTTGAAATACCAACTGCGTCGATACCTAAAAAATAGCTTGTAGCTTTAATATTTTCTGCATTTCGTTTCGCATCTGACGGTCGAGTGCCGTCTATATTAGGCTCTCCGTCTTGAAGTAAAACAAAAGCTCCAAGGGCTCTTCTTTGAGCATAGGAAGGAGCTGATTTGCTTGCATAGTGACCACCTTTTGTACCTTCTTGATTTGTTTTTCCCATATCACCAAACTGAGCACGAGCAAACATGTCAGCACGTTTAGGAACTCGAGAAACATTCTTTTCATCAATAAAAGTCGTGGGTTTGTCAACTCTCTTCAAACGTTCAAAAGGATAAGCACCATCAATAAAATGCCTATTGGCATATGGGTCTCGGTTCAAAATGTTTTTTGAGAAACCCATTCCCAACCACCACGCAGGGCCTTTAGTTTTAAACCATGGCTGCTCTTTAGCTGGTACCAAGGGATGATCAATTGCTAAATCAATCGAGCATGTAACAGCTGAAAATCCAAAGTTTGAACCTAAATATGGGGCAACTAATTCATTGCCTTCATGCCAAACAAGTCCAGATGCAACAGCTAACTGATTAATATCAACATCTGAAGCTGATCCCGAATGCGATTTAGCATCGTACCCTAACAAGCGTATATAATTTGCAATAACCGCAGCTGTTTCATTCGCTCGCAAACTAGCGCGGTGAAACAATGCGTCTTGCAACCAATCTACACCTGGTTCATCTTTAAGAATGTCTCTCGGGTTCTCATACAAAAAAATAATTGCGTAATTATGTTCGTCTATTGTCGTTGGAGGTGCTTCCATTGAATCTTTTAGATCTGCCATGATCATATCAATGCCCGCAGCCAATGTTTTAGTTTGCCTAGTTCTTAGAGCTTCAGCTAAACTCTCTATATCAGGGTTCATAATAGCTTTAGGAAGAATTGCGGTTGAAGGTAATTGGCAAATTCCAACCATTGATGCATCGCAAAAATATCCAAATGCTTTCAAATGATTTGCCCGTTCTTGAGGATCTGAAGGGATCTGAGCTGTTGCCTTGTTAACTAACCCATCACGAATTGCATCCATCATCGCTTGATACTCACGCATTGCGTTAACAATGTTTTCAGGCGCTTCCTCTCTTTGGAATGACAATGATTTCATTGGGGCTACAGAGTTTAAATCTGGCATAGAGCCACGCTTTAAACTTTCAATAGGATATGGCCCCATATGCACAGGGCGTTTTTTATCAGAAAAAAAACGTTTCACAATTAATTAATACTCTTTCGGGTTCAACATATCAGTAATAACAGTTATTAAATCAAATATTAATTTTATATGAAAGCTAACTGTAGTTTTCTTCTTTTGTATACTTAATCTAAAGTTTATGTTTCCCATTATAAGTTGAAACTTCAGGTGATACCCAATTTTCTAATTCCTTTTCTATACAGGAATAAACTTCAATACGTAATGGATAGCAGTTTGCTTCATCAGAAGAGTGTTTTTCTGAACAATCCCCTCCAGGACATGAGGAAAGGCCTGCAATGATGTCAATTTCAGAAAAAAACTCAATGTAGTCTCCAGGTCTAACTGGACTGGCTTTCATAAAATACTGGTGTGTGTCTTTAGTAAAACCTGTGCACATAAATACGTTTAAAACATCATGCACGAAGATTTCAGCTTCTTCAAAACTGATGTTTTGGAAATGCGCTAAAGCCCTGATTAAATTTGAATGACAACAAAAATGATACTCATTACCTGATAGCATTTTCTCAGTGTAAGGATCGCATCGTGTACCAATAACATCGTGAACTGATCCACCATCATCATCAAATCCATACCAATCCAAAGTATCATGAGTAATTGTAGCAATAGGCCTTAAATAAGGAAAACTCGACCAAAGGCGATCACCAGTTGAAAGATGCGTACCATGTAATGCTCTTGTTTTACCAGAATAGAATTTCTCTTTAAGATTATCTGCATTCCATAAATTTAAGTCACCCACTTGTGGTCCACTCTCGCAAAATATTCTAAAAAAATGACCTTTTGGAACTTTAAAGCAAATCGCATCTTTAGCAGGAATGATAAACTCGTTTACTTTTTTAAGATTCTTTCTGGCGTTAAAATAGATGTCCATTTTAGCAGGTAAAAGAGTTTCAACTGGATAGCAAATTACAGGTTTTATTGATTTGCGCTGAATTGAATCTGTGGGTTCATTTTTAGGATTATAATTTTTCATAAACTAATTTTGACTCAAAAAATCTTTTAAAATTTTTACTGTTAAATCTGGATCCTGCAGTGGGGGGACATGACCTATTCCTTCCAATGTTTTAAAATTTGAGTTTGGAAGCAGCCCAGCTAACTCCTCTCCTAGTGAAGGGGGGGTAGAGATATCTTTTGTTCCATTTATAACCAAAGTTTCACATTCAATTTTTGGCAATTCATCTGTAAAATCTGCTAATTGAATGGCCTGACATGCACCAACATAACCTTTAACTGAATTTTTTAACTGCTCACTTCTACATTCATTCATCAAGTCTGGAAATTGAGTTCTAAACTCCTCAGGGAACCATCTTTCAATTGCCATATCAACAATTTTTTCTAGTCCTCCTGAATTAACCATATCTATTCGTTCTTGCCATAAGTCATAATTACCAATCACATGACCAGTGTCAGATAAAATTAATTTTTTAATAGGTATAAACTTGTTAACAGCCAAGCTCATTGCAATCATTCCACCAATAGAGACACCCATAACATGAACAGGACTTTCAAAACTAAAAGTAGATGATATGTCATTAGCCATTTCTTTAATTGTGTAAGGGGGTTCCGGTACCGGAGACTTCCCATGACCCCTTATATCTATGGAATAGCAGTTAAAGTCATGCTTTATGCTATTAATAACTTTGTCAAAAACCGAATGATTAGCGCCTAACGGGTGAATAAACAATACCGTCTCATCGCAATTGTTCTCTTCGGATTTATAATTAAGTTTCAAATTTTTCATAAAATATAAAACAATCTAAAATTCAATTTCACATAGATCATATCCAGCGGTAATTTTCCCATCCCAAGTAGTTTGAGCGGCCTCTACAAAATCCGATCTTGAAAAAGATTTTATACCATGCGGTACATAGTGATTTAAAACTAAATGTTTTACATTAGCTTTTTTGGCAATCTTGCCAACATCCTCAGCAAATGTATGGCTCGTTATTAGATGCTCCTTAAGGTTTGGTTTAACTTTACTTAACCGCTTGCAAATTTCATCTATTCCTTTCTCTAGCATCACTTCATGCACTAAAACATCAGCATCTTTAGAAAAGTCTGCCAGCAAGGGAGAGTAAATGGTGTCCCCAGAAAAAACTACTTTTTTATCTTTTGTCTCAAACTTAAAGGCAAAGCAATTTTCAAGCAAACCGTGAACGACCTTTAAAGCTGAAACCTTTACTCGTTCATCCTCCATAACGAACCCTTCAGAGATTTCATTGATATTAATCATTTTCTCTAAATCTCTTTGCTTTTCATCTTCCACTCTTGTTTCAATATCAATTTTTTGTGAAGCAAGAAACCCGTCCATTAAATTTTTCGTCCCTTCAGGGCCGTATACTGCAACATTGTCCGATGTTCCACTCGTCCACAGAGTATGAATTAAAGGTCCAAATTCTAAATTGTGATCAGAGTGGTGATGTGTAATAAATATATTATCAACCTGGCTTAATGAATAGCCAGCTTCTACGAATTGCCTTGTTACGCCCAACCCGCAGTCAACAATATAAGGGTGGCCATCAACTTCAATTGCAGAGCAGGTTGACCAACTAAGACCCTTCTCCATTCTTGGACCGCCTTTTGTTCCAAGGAGAACAACTTTATTTTTTGACATTTTCTTTTCCTAAACAATAATTCTTTTCATTACTAACAATTACTTGTAATCATAAAGTTTGCAAAATAAAATATTGTTAGAAGCGAGAAAACTTTCAATGCAAGACAGGCCGAATTTTATTATTTTTATCGCAGACCAACTTAGATTTGATTACTTAGGTTGTAATGGACATCAAATAGTAAAAACTCCCAATATAGACAGCATCGCATCTGAAGGAACAAATTTTTCACAGTTTTATGTTGCGAGCCCGATTTGCATGCCAAACCGGGCATCACTTATGACAGGAAGGTATCCCTCTGTACATGGATTAAGGTATAATGGAAATTTTCTTGGTAGAGATGCGACAACATTTGTAAATGCTCTATCGGAGGAAGGTTATAATACATCGAGTATAGGGAAAATTCATTTGCAGCCAATGACGGTTCTGCCTCCTTATCCATGGGTAAATGATGACGCGTTAGGACCGATCAAAGAGTCTTGGTCAATTAATCATGACGACTATACTGTCGAACAAGCAAAAAATTATACTTCTAATAAATATTATGACATTCCGAAGCCCTATTACGGATTTGATCATGTGGATCTGGTGACTGGCCATGGTGACAAATGTAATGGCCATTATATGCAGTGGTTAAAAGAGAATGTTCAAGATTGTAAAAAATTTTTTGATCCTCAAAACCAAATCCCTCATAACTACTCATGCAGGCAAGGATACCGAACACCCATACCGGAAACGTTATATCCTACTTCGTTTGTAGAAAAAAAATCTGTTGAATACTTTAATTCTATTGCAAACGATCAAAACCCGTTTATATCGTTTATATCTTTTCCTGACCCTCACCATCCATTTACTCCTCCAGGAAAATATTGGGACATGTATGACCCCGATGATTTTGAAGTAAAACTAGATTACAGTTCACATCAAAATCCCATTCCTCCAATGCAGAATGTTTATAAAGCTTATAAAGAAGGTATTGAACCCAAAGTAAGCACCTCGGTTTTCATGTCTGAAAAAAGACAGATTCAGGAAAGCATGGCGCTGACTGCAGGAATGATAACAATGATTGATGACGCAGTTGGAAATGTAGTCCATTGTCTCAAAAAGAATAAACTATATGATAATTCTGTTATCATATTTACATCTGATCATGGAGACTATTTAGGCGATTTCTCATTGATGCTGAAAGGCGCTTTACCGTTTCGATCGATTACCAACGTGCCCTTTATATGGTCTGACCCACTTACCAGAAAAGCAAAGACTTCTAACTCCCTATCTTCCACAATTGATATAGCTCCAACTATTCTCAGCCGTGCAAACGTCAAGCCCTATTGGGGGATACAAGGAATTGATATTAATGAAAGCATATCAAGTAATCTTTCCCTAAGAAACGAATTGATGATTGAATATCACGATAATCTTGCCCGCTTTGGTTTTGACAGGCCTGCTTTCGTTCGATCCCTGATTGCAAATAAATATAGATTTACAATGTATAAAAATGAGAGTTTTGGAGAGCTATATCACTTGAAGAATGACCCTTGGGAAACCATAAACCTCTACGAAAACCCTAAGTATAAGGACATCAAAATTGAATTAACGGAAACATTGGTAAATCAGATGATGGAAAATATTGATAAAAGTCCAGCGCCTAAATGGCTAGCCTAAGTTAAATTTCAAAGTGAAAATAAAAAATTCATTGATAGAAAAATATAATCTCCTCATAGAAGAGGGCAAATTGAATTCAGACCCTTTTCAAATACTCACATTAGAAAAATTAAACGAGTTATCAATAAAAATAACTTCTGAGAAAAATAAAAATTTATTTGGTAAGTTTTCTAATTTGATTGGTCAAGGAACAAAAACAGAGAATAAAGGAGTTTACATATGGGGAGGTGTTGGAAGGGGCAAATCAATGTTAATGGATCTATTCTTTGAAAATGTTAATTTTAAATCAAAAAAAAGAACTCACTTTCACAACTTTATGGCTGAAACACATGATTTAATTCACAAACTACGTAAAGATGATAGGATTAAAAATATACCTGACCACGCCGCTGAATTAATTTCCAGAGATTCAAAACTTTTATGTTTTGATGAAATGGAATTACGAGACATTGCTGATGCTATGGTTTTGAATCGATTATTTAGTGGGCTTTGGAACCGGGGAGTGATTATCGTAGCTACTTCAAATAGGCCGCCAGAAAAACTCTATGAAAAAGGCCTTCATAGAGAAAGGGTTTTGCCATTTATTAAAAATTTAGAAACAAAGTGCGAGGTTTTAGAAATTAAAGGAAATAATGATTTTAGACTTTCTGCCAGAAAGGGAATGGCGGGTTGGTTTAATCCAATTTCAGAAGAAAATACTTTGATTTTAAGAAAAGATTTTGAAAAATTAATTGGTGAAATACCCTCAAAACCAGATTATATACCAAGCGCTGGAAGACAAATATTTATCCCCTGCGCAGCCTCTGGAATTGCCTTTATTGATTTTAAGGATTTGTGTGAAAAGAAACTTGCTGCCAGAGATTTTATTGAAGTTGCATCAAGGTATAGGGGTCTGATCATAGATAAAATTCCTATTTTAAATGATGAAAACAGAAACGAATCAAGAAGGTTTATTTGGCTCACTGATGCCTTATATGAAGCAAGATGCTTTTTAATTTGTAGTGCAGAAAAACCGATCGATGAAATTTACAGTGGAAACGATTGGAAATTTGAATTTGATAGAACTAAGTCTAGGCTAATAGAATTAACTGCTTCACCAGGATAAAATTTAAAATAATTAAATTTAAAATAGATGAAGCTGTTGTAGTTACATTGTTTTTAAGATAAATGTTTAATGTATAGATTCGAGAAAGATTAGATTAATGGCAAGAAACAAAATTGCACTTGTTGGCTCTGGGAATATTGGAGGCACTCTAGCCTTGTTAGCTGGCATTAAAGAATTAGGAGATGTTGCTCTTTTTGATATTGCTGAAGGCATCCCATCTGGGAAAGCCCTTGATATTGTCCAAGCATCTCCTGTTGAAAAGTTTGACGCCAATTTGATTGGTGGGAATGACTACAGTGTTTTGAAAGGCTCTGATGTAGTCATTGTTACTGCTGGTGTGCCAAGAAAACCTGGTATGAGCAGAGACGACTTAATTGAGACTAACACCAATGTAATGAAGCAGGTTGGGAGAGGGATAGAAAGCAATTGCCCAGATGCTTTTGTAATTTGTATTACTAACCCTCTTGATGCAATGGTAGGGGTTTTACAGCGAGCAGCTGGGTTAAAAACAAACAAAATTGTTGGCATGGCTGGAGTTTTGGATAGTGCAAGATTTAGATACTTTTTAGCAGAAGAGTTTAACGTATCTGTAAGAGATGTTTCCGCATTTGTACTTGGTGGCCATGGGGACAGTATGGTTCCACTTATTCGATATTCAACAGTTGCAGGAATACCGGTTCCTGATCTTGTATCAATGAATTGGACCACTCAAGAAAAAATTGACGCGATTGTCCAAAGAACACGTGATGGTGGTGCTGAAATAGTGGGTTTATTAAAAACTGGTTCCGCTTTTTATGCTCCTGCATCCTCCGCCATAGAAATGGCAGAGTCGTATCTCAAAGACCAAAGAAGGCTCCTCCCATGCGCTGCATGGTGTGATGGAGAATACGGATTGAACGGAATGTTTGTGGGAGTACCTGCAATAATTGGTAAAGGCGGCATAGAGAAAGTTGTTGAGATACAGCTTAATGAAAAAGAAAAAGAAATGTTCGAAAAGTCAGTGGAATCTGTAAGACAATTGAATGCAATCGCCTCTAAAATGGAATAAATGAAAAGTTAAAAGAATGAATATTCATGAACATCAAGCCAAAGAGTTATTAGCATCAAACAATGTAAAAGTTGCCAAAGGAATGCCAGCTTTTTCGGTAAAAGAAGCTTTAGATGTAGCAAAAGTACTAGGCGGACCAATATGGGTGGTGAAAGCACAAATTCATGCAGGAGGCCGTGGGA
>CACAIE010000029.1 GCA_902532475.1 uncultured SAR116 cluster alpha proteobacterium | reverse complement strand
GATAATTCATCATCATGAGGGAAAACTAAAAGACCAACAAAATCTTGTAAAAAATAAAAAGTTATACCTGGTCCGTCTGAAAGAGACCTTGTATCAATAGTTACTTGAAATTGATTGACTTCAACATCTTTGCAAACAACTGTCCAAGTATTTTCGCTCTCTGAAATCACTGCATCAGGGAAAATATTTCTTAAGTTTTTTATTAATTCTTTTTTATTTTTACCTTTAATTTCTAATTTATAGGATAACATTAAATCAACTATACTGTCGGCTAGATTTTCAAAAGAGACAGTTTGATGTGAAGAAAAACTATTCTCATTTATTTGTGATTTGGCGATAAAAAATGTAATTGCAGTAATTATATTTACAATTAGCCATATTGTTTTTTCATATAAGAATATTGGGATTAATGGGTTGTAAAGAATTGCTAAAAAACCAAAAATCCATACAAAAGTACTGTTATTTTGTTGATAAAAGTTAAATGCATAAAATATTGAACATCCACAAACCACTAATTTTAAGAGTGTATAATAACCGTATGGAAGTGGCAGTATTCCAATTCCCATAACTACAAGAGGTGCTATCCAAAATATTCTATTATCCATAAATTTAGATCAATAATTTTCTTTTAATCAATTGCATAATATATTCAGATTATCAATAAAACATTAGTAATGGGCTTTATCAGTTAAATTATATATATTATTTTAAGTAAAAACCTATATTTTAAGTATTTTGATGAAGAATTATTATAAAATCCTTAATATTGAATTTGACGCAACTGAAGATACAATAAGAAGTACCTATAAAGCTTTGAGTAAAATTTATCATCCTGATCTTTATAAGGGAGATAAAAAACATGCTGAAGCTAAAATGAAAGAAATTAATGAAGCTTATGCATGTTTAAAAGATCCAATAAAAAGACAAAAACATGATGAAGAATTAAAGGGTAATGATTTTAATTTTCAAGATAGTGATAAAACTTATAGTGATCATTTTGATGAAGATTTAAATGAGTATGGCAGTAGAATAAAAGACGACTGGGATTTTGCCTCACAATATCATCCTGAAATAATTAGAGAGTTTAACAGTTTAGAGTTAGTGGATAAAAAAGTTGCTTTCAATTTTAGAGTATATGTAATTGAAAACAAGGCATTTAGTAATGCAAAACAGATAGCAAATATGTTTTTAAATATTTTTCTAGAAAAATACTTTGGAACAGATAATGAATTAAAAGAATATGCCAAAGCTGCAATAATTTTTAAGAAGAAAAAAATTGCAAAAGAAATTAATAAATCTATTAAAATTTTAGGTAATGGCTCATCTAAAAAAATCTTAACAAAAATGATAGAAAAATATGGAGATTTAAGAGACGAAGATGAGAATGAAAGTGAAAGAAGGAATGAAAGTGATAGAAGATTTGGGAGTTTTTTGCATGAATTTGGGAATAAAAAGTATTTAAGATATTATGCAAATAGATCAGGCTCCTTTGAAATTATTGAAGTTTATGATTGCCCTGAAGTTATAGAAAAAACATTAGAAAAAACACTTTTAGGTAGAAAGTTTGATACACTCAAAGATTTGGAAGAGGCTGTTATTAGAGTGACAGGAATTTATTAACGATTATAATTAATTTATTAAAAACTGTCTTTTTTGGGTACTATATTTTTAATCCATTTATATTTTACATCCAAACCATAACCTTTTCCATACCCTTCTCCAATGCTTCCTCTTGTCCATCCTCCTATCTGGTCTATTAAATCTGAAGGACATTCAACTGCTCTTAATCTATCTCTCATGCTATGTCTAAAACCATGAATAACATTGCCTTCACCCAATCTGTTTCGTAGCCATTTATTCAGAGCTGCACTGGCAGAGTTAGAGTTAGTCTTCTTGTCATTAGTATAAATTGGAAAAGCAAAAGGGCTATCATTATCTCTCTCTAATATTCTTTTAGCTGACCACAAAGATGCTCCTACTAAAGGTACTTTTCTAATACTGCTTTTGGTCTTCAGGGAGCGCCATGGGTGAGTTTTAATATCTACATAAGGTATAGATTCATTCACCTTTATATCATCCTTTGAGAGTCCTGCAACTTCAGATAAACGCATACCAGTATCTGATATTAAAGCTATCAGCCATCGCTTCTCATCATCTATTTTTTTACACTCATTCTGTATGCTTTTAATGTCTTCATTTCCAATAGGATGTCTTTGCTTACTATCATCCAAGTCAGGCATATAGGTTCTTGAGAACGCATTATTACATTTTAATCCTTCTTCACGGATAGTGAGATTGATAACACTTTTAATTGTTGAGAACATCCTTGTAATGGATGCTATCTTTAATCCTTTCTCTATTAGATGGTCACGTAAAGCAGAAGCATCAGATGTTGAGTATTCATCTATGGGTCTATCACCTAATAGATTAATAACTGTATTGATGTTCCGATGTCCTGCTCTGTAAAATACCCTGCTTTTACCATTGCCTTTCATCTTAAGATATGTATCAAGAGCAACTGATAGAGTAGGGGAGTTGGATGTGCTGAAACTGTTTTTAAGAAGATGTTTAGCTGGGATATTTAACGTTGATAATCTCAATGACAACCAATAATCTTCTAGTCTTTGTATCAGACTTTTACATGCACGTGATGCTGCAAACTGGGATTTCGTCTTAAGACATATCACTATCCTATCACGCTTATAATGTGACCGTATATCTTTTGGAACTTGTTTGCTGAAATAGTACACATCTCTCTTTGTGTACAGATAAGAGTACGTTAAATTGTCTACCATATTGTCTACCCACATAAGCCGAGTTAAGATTTATGCTGATAAATCAATGTGATACATTTAAAATGTTTTGGTAAGTGGTGCCCAGGGGCGGATTTGAACCACCGACACGAGGATTTTCAGTCCACTGCTCTACCGACTGAGCTACCTGGGCATAATTAATCAAAAAGATTTCGAATTGTTTAACTTAAAAAAAAGAGGCTGTCTAGTATTCAAAGATTTTAAAAACTTTTAGATTTATTCTTCATCATTTAATCGTATAATTTCACTCCCATCAGGATCTTCAAAAGTTGGAACAGAATAAGTGCCATTAAACCATTTTCCTAAGTCGATATGTGAACAATGCGGAGAACAAAAAGGAAGTGAATTATTTTTGGCTTCCTTACCGCAGGTGGGGCATTTAATTATTTTTTTTCTATTTAAAAGATTTATTGTATTATCCATAGAATAGCCAAAATATTATTTATTTAGATAATAATTATCATTGTCTAAATTATTATCAATTAAAATTTCAATGCCATTGTTAATTTCTTTAACTTTATTTAATTCAGTTTTGAAATTAATATTCAAAATTTCCATTAGTTGATTTGAGACAAATAATTTGGTATGATTTGTTTTACTTTGGGATAATTTCCGGAGTGATTCTAAAGCTATAAATTGAGAAAGGCCATCATTACTTTCATCAAGTTGGGTTCTTTCATGATTGCATATTATCTCAAAAACCCCACCCTTTGTGCCACCTAAAACCTTCATTTGCCTGAACATGCTACTTGACCAAGAAAGAGCTTGATTAAACCGTTCACTAAAATCCTTTTTACTTATTCTTGGTAAGTCAATTAAAATTAAACCCGAAGTATTCCGAAGTCTTATCAATTCTAATGCTAATGCCAAGCCGTCCTCGGTTAATTTGTTTAATCCGCCTGAATTCAAATCGCGTTTTGAAGAGTCTATATCTATTGATGTTATTGCTTTTGTTTTCTCAAAGGTTAATATTCCCCCATTTTTAATTTTAAATGTCGAAGAGTGAGCTTCAGTAAGTTGCTCTACGCCATTCCTCTTATTAAATTCAACACTATTATTATCTTTAATTACTTTAGATTTGGGCAACAGGTTTGTTGCTTGATTTTCTAAACTCAACCCATCAAAAATCTTTATTGGTTGTTTTTTTCCATTGTTATTTTTAATTGACTGCCAGAGATTAAACAATTCTTCAAAGTCTTTTCTTAACTCATCTTCAGGTATGTTTTCAGCTGCACTTCTAATAATAACCCCAGCCTTTTTGATTCCAGCTTCATTTGCAATCCTATCCAGTCTTTCACGTTCACTTTCTTCAACAATATTCCTTGATAACCCGATAAAATTATCTTTGTTGACTACAATAGCAAACTTTCCATTTAGATAAAAACCTCTTTGAGCGTGTGGCGGTTTGTCCTCTTTTGTCTCAGATGCAATTGTAATAATTTCTAAAGTTCCTATTTCTGGAAAATTATTAAAGCATCTAGAACTGACCTCAGTTTCATTGTAAAGCTTATAAAAAATTCTATTTATAGGCTTCACAATTTGTATCACTTTTGCCAGATGGATCTCAGTTATTTTTGTAGGAGACTTATTATTTTCTATCCAGCATTCTATTAGTTTATCGTCTGAGAAAAATCCAACTCTACTTTCACCAAAACTGGTTTCTGAAATTATATCCGTTATTTGCTTCATTTAATAAATTTCCAGCCGGAACTGGATAATAAATTTTTTACTTCATTGACAGGAAAACCAACAACTCCAGTGTATGATCCGTTGATCCATGGAATAAAAGCTGAAGCTTTGCCCTGAATGGCATATCCTCCAGCTCTTCCCTTCCACTCATTGGTTTTTATATACTCAATTAAATCATTTTTATTCAATCTAGAAAATTTAACTCGAGTGATTGTAACCTTGGTTATCTCCTTTTTGCCAGGGGTAATTAATGTAACAGCTGACAAGACACTGTGTCTTCGGCCAGATAAGAGGGTTAAATATTTTTCAGCTTCAGCTTTGTTGGGTGGCTTACCAATTATTCTTCTTCCTACAGAGACTATCGTATCTCCAGACAGGACATAACTATCCTTATATTGTTTTGAAACATTCCAAGCCTTTTCTTTAGACATTCTGATTACAAAATGTCTAGGCTTTTCACTTTTTTTTGGTTGTTCTTCTATTTTTGCAGGAACAATTTTATCAGGCACAACGTTAATTTGCTTTAGTAATTCTAATCTTTGGGGGGATGATGAAGCTAAGATAAGATTAATATTTTTCACTGGACTAAGACAACAATTTATCTTTTGAATCTCTCCATTGCGGAAATAATTATTTATGTCTGAATGTAATTCTTCCTTTGGTTAAGTCATATGGGGTCATTTCAACATTTACTTTATCTCCAGCCAGAACCCTGATACGATTTTTTCTCATTTTGCCGCTTGTATGAGCAAGTATTTGGTGGTCATTTTCTAAAGTAACTCTGAACATTGCATTTGGTAAAAGTTCTGAGACTACACCTTCGAATTCAATTACACCTTCTTTAGCCATAAATATATTATCTCCTTATTGTTAAAATTCTCGACACAATGTCCTTAAATTGAAGATAAATCAATAAATTTTCTTCAATTTATAAAATTTTCTTAAATCGTTCTTGTAATTTTTCAATCAATAACTCTCTAACTGATCGATAGCTTTCAAGTCTTTGCTGTCTATTTCCAGTGGTTTGACTGGCGTCTGGAATATTTAAAAGTTCAATTTCACAGGCTTGAGTTTTAGTTAAGTCAAATGCTTCGTCGTAAGCCTCTTTTGTAAAGGCTATGATCAAGTCAAAATAATTATCTTCAAGATTAGATAAAATCTTTGTTTTATGGTTAGAAAGGTCAAAACCTTTTTCTTTCATCACTTCAACCGCCATATGGTCAATTTTTCCTTTTCTGATACCGCAACTATCAATAAAAATTTTTTTATTGAACCAAAGCTTTAGGATTGCTTCCGCCATAGGAGAGCGAATTGAATTAATGTTGCATATGAATAAAATCGATTTAAGGGTTAATTTATGGTCTTCCATTTTTATATAATCCTCATCTTGATCTTAATATGCAGATTAGTGTAAACAATCTTCGAGCAGTTTCATCATCTAAGTCTATTTTTCCATTCAAGCGTTCTTTAACTATTAACGCACCTTCATCATGTAGGGCTTTTCTGCCAACATCTACAGCTTGAATTTGTGATGGCGGCTTTGTTCTTATAGCTTCATAATAACTTTCACATATTTGCTTGTAATCTCTCACAATCTTTCTAAATGGTCCCATAGCTAGATAAAATGAATTTAAGAAATCATTTTGCTCAGATCTGATGTCAAAAAGTAAGTGTCTTGCTTCTCTTGATAAAAATAAATGATAAGGACCATGATGGCCAATTAAAGAAAATGAATTATTTTCTATTAAGTCATAAATTGCAATGGCACGCTCTTGCTTGTTTTCTGGTGATAAGTTTTCAGAACTATTTTCAAACATTTCAATGTTAGTAATTTTTTCTGAGGGCTTATTCATCATTTATAAAACTATGCTGAGGCATAAATATAGTTGGCCATTCTTTGTTAAAATCATCTAATCTAAAAGATACCATATCACCTTCTAATCTTAAAATTATGTTATTTGAGAATACAATCTCAACGTAATTTTTTGTCTTATCTATGGTCAACAAATTTAAAACATCATTGGAGTTTTGAGATGGAAAGTTTTTTTTCTTTACATTTTTTACTTTGTCGAAACATATACCTGCGAGAACTCTTGTTTTTTCTTCATTCTGAATTTTTTGTTCCCAAAGGAACCTTGAGCAAGTTAAAAAAAATTGATTTCTAATTTCATCAAATTTTATTTCACTTATCGGCACTGCAGCATCCTGAAGCAATGAAGAAAAAATTTTATAGTCTTCTTTGTCTTTTCCGAATAAATGTAACTTTTTGTTGTCCATTCTGAAAATATTAATCTTTAATTCTTTTTATATTGGCGCCACATTTTATTAATTTTTTTTCAAGCTTTTCGTAACCTCTATCAAGGTGATAAATTCTGGAAATTATACTTTCACCCTTTGCACTTAAAGCGGCAATTACCAGAGAAATGGAAGCCCTTAAATCTGTAGCCATTAATCTGGCCCCATTCAATCGTTCAACACCAATTACTTTTGCTGTGCCGCCATTAACAGAAATATTAGCTCCCATTCTGGCTAACTCTGGAACATGCATAAATCTATTTTCAAAAATAGTTTCACTGATTTCTGACTCACCATTAGCAGTACACATCAGTGTCATAAATTGCGCTTGTAAGTCAGTTGGGAAACCTGGGTATTCTTCAGTTTTAATTGAAATTGGTTTTAAATCACCATTGGATGATACTTTTATACTATTTTCGTCGTTTTGCCAATTTACTCCAGAATTTATAAGGTATTTTGAAAGAGATGATAAATGGCTGGGGTTACAATCAGTCAACTCTAACTCTCCACCTGTCATGGCAGCGGCTATTGCGAAACTACCAGCCTCTATACGATCTGAAATAACTTTATGGCTGCAGCCATGCAATGTTTTGACTCCTTCAATTGTTATTGTGTTTGTTCCTGCTCCTTTTATGTTGGCACCCATGGAATTTAGGCAATTAGATAAATCTATAATTTCAGGTTCTTTCGCTGCGTTAACTATGGTTGTTTTACCTATGGCTAAACTAGCGGCCATTATAGTATTCTCTGTTGCACCAACAGATATATTTGGAAATATTATTTCTGCCCCATAAAGTCCATTCTTAGGCGCTGAGGCTTCAATGTAACCATTAGATAGATTTATTTTTGCTCCCATTTGTTCAAATGCTTTGATATGCAAGTCAACTGGTCTAGTTCCAATTGAACATCCACCAGGCAAGCTGACTTTTGCAACCCCACATCTAGTTAAAAGGGGGCCCAATACTAGAACTGAAGCTCTCATCTTTCTTACTATATCATATGCAGCAATATGACTTTTAGGTTCCCCCAAAAGTGTAGTAATATTATTTCTGTTTTTTACTTCAATGCCTAAGCTATACAATAGAAGGCTCATTGACTTGGTATCTGCAAGATCAGGCATTGAAGATAAATTAAGTTCTCCACTGTCAAGCAAAAGGCCACAAGCCATCAGGGGAAGGGCCGCATTTTTAGCGCCACTAATTTGAATGGTCCCTTCTAGTTTGTTACCTCCAATTATTTTTAAGCTTTCCATCTAATCTTTTTTTTCATTTTTTAATATAGAATCATTGTATAATAATGTTGAGATTCCAATTTTTTTTTTTCTAAATCTATCGGCATTTTCTTGGGACAATTTCTTTTGTTTTTTTCTTTTCAAAAGATTGGACCTTAAAGCGTCCGCTAAGTTTTGTGTTTTTTCAGAATTCATAGTCAACCTTAGGATTTAGAATAACTAAGATATAAACAATTCAGAACAATAATAAAAGAATATGTTAATTTTTAAATTAATTTTGTTTTGCTTAAAAAAATAATCATTGAAAACTTTGAAAAAAAATTGTTAATTAAATTAATGGTATTGCTGCACTAGCTCAGGGGTAGAGCACTCCCTTGGTAAAGTTTTGCCTCTCTTAAGCGAAAGTTTAAGATGAAAAGCTCTCAAATTCGGGGAAAGCTAAGGTATACTTCTATGCCAATCCCGAGCCAAGCCATTTTATGGAAGGTGTAGAGACTGAACGGGAGCAGCCTAAGGAACATAGTTCTAAGGCTAAGAGACAGTCCACTTCCCTAATGGTTCGAAAGATAAATGGGGAGGAAGGGAGAGGTCACTGGTTCAATTCCAGTGTGCAGCACCATTTAATTTTCAGAGTTTCCTTGGAACTGATGAGTTTCTGTTTTAATATATTTTAAATAATTTAATTAGGAATTATAATTATGTCCAAAAGTTTTCAACCAGTATCAGGTTTTGATCTCCCTAGATTTGCAGGTGTGCCTACGTTTATGAGGTTACCAAATGTCAATTTAGACGATACTGAAATTAGTGAAGTTCAGATAGGGATAATTGGTGCGCCATGGGATACAGGCACGACGAATAGGCCTGGGCCAAGGCATGGTCCTCGCCAATTACGTGACTACTCAACTATGATAAGAGCACAAAATAGTCATACAGATATAAGGCCATTTGAACTTGTGAACTGTGCAGATTTGGGTGATGTCGGTCCAAATCCTTCTGATATAAAGGATACATTAGACAGGATGACTAATTTTTATAAAAAAGTAAAATCTCACGGCATAATTCCATTGACTGGTGGTGGAGACCATTTGTGCTCGCTTCCAATTCTAAGAGGCATCGCCTCAGATGAGCCCGTTGGAATGATCCACTTTGATAGCCACACCGATTTATTTAATAGCTATTTTGGTGGCACCATGTACACGCATGGCACTCCTTTCAGGAGAGCTGTTGAAGAAGGCTTGCTTAACCCAAAACGTGTTATTCAGATAGGTATTCGAGGCTCAGCTTATGACAAGGAAGACCATGAATTTGCTAAGTCAGTTGGTATAAAAATCATCATGATTGAGGAATTCTTTGAGCGAGGCATTAAAGATGTGATGGCAGAGGCAAGAGACATAGCGGGTACTAAGCCAACATATATTTCTTATGATATTGATTTTGTAGATCCAACTTTTGCGCCAGGAACAGGTACACCTGAAGTAGGAGGACCCAATTCATTTCAGGCAATTCAGGTTGCAAGGGAACTCGATGGTTTAGATATTATAGGCGCAGATCTGGTAGAAGTATCACCTCCCTTTGATCCTAGTGGTGGGACAGCATGGTTAGGTGTTTCCATCATGTTTGAATTGTTATGTGTGATGGCGAAAAATATCAGTGAAAATCATAAATAATATTACAAGTTTTTATTTTTTAATATTCTTTGTTTTAATCTTTTTTTTTAATTCACAGAACAAAGTTTCTGCAGAAGTAGAAAACCTTGACGGAATATGGTTTATTTGTGAGTACAGTATCAGTAACAACCCTCCTGACGATAATTGTGCAATGCTTGATAATGACGGTTTTTTTGTTGAGCAGGGAATGATATCCCATTTAAAAATTAAAAATAGCAAACAGAAGGGATGCAGGGGCGATAGAACAGGGCACTGTTTCACCAGTGGCACTTTAGGACTTAGAGCTAAAAAAAGAAAAATAGGTGACTTTATAATTGGTTCAAACTGGGTTGAGGTCGATTACCTGTCTTGCACGCAGCGTTATTGGTTTGAAGAATTTGACAATTATTGGCATGGTTGGCCTGATGACAATAGATGCTTTTGGACACGTGACAAAGAATTTTTTGTCCAACGGTATGTTGAAGAGTTGATTATTCAGTAATTTTTAATTTACTGATTTCACTCTCCAGAATTGAAATTAGTAATTCTAAATCAGAAAGTTCATTACTCTCTATGAGTGGCATTAAATTATTCAAAAACTCTTTAGCTCCTGGAACATTTTTATCTTTAGCAATAGAAGTGTATCCAATCGCTTCAATTATATTATTTTTTCCATCTGCATTTGCTAAAGAAAGATTTGCAAGAGATAAATAAGCTTGATATTCATTCATTGATGCTGCAAACTTATAAAGTTGAATAGCCTTTAAAATGTCTTTATTGCCGCCTATGCCTTTCTCATACATCCAGCCTAATTTTAGTGTTGCTTTTGGGTTGCCTTTTTTAGATAACATTTGAAAAATTTTTCTAGCTTCAATCCTATGATTGCTATTGTTTGACTTTATTAAAAGTGAACTCAACTTTATCTGCGCTTTTGTTAAGTCATTTTTGGAAGCGTTTCTGAAATATTTCAGAGCTTTTGTTATATCTCCCTCGAGCTCTGCTTTTAACCCTAGGATATAGTTTTGTCTTGGATTGTAAGAAGAACCATTATTTTTATACCAATTCATAGCTTCACCATAGTTTTCCGAAGCAAAAACTTGAATTGGAAAGATAAAATTAAAAAATAAAAAAATAGTCAATATAGATTTTCTATACTTAATTAACTTGAATGTTTTGATTAGTTTTACCATTATTTATAATATAAGGTTTTTTTTGGAACTCACAAAATGAAAATAACAAAACCCTATTTACTCAATGATAGGTCATTATTTCAAATCCATGGACAGGATAGTTTTGATTTTCTGCAATCAGTCATAACGGCAGACATTTTACCACTTAAAGAAGGAAAAGCTGTTGCCTCTTGTTTGTTAAGTGCACAAGGGAGAATTTTATTTGATTTTCTGATTTATCCTGACGGACATGGAAAATCTTTTTCTTTTATATTTGATTGTCACAAAACAGAAAAAGATGAACTCAAAAAAAAATTAACTATGTATAAAATGAGAAACAGTGTTGAAATTATTGACATTGATGATCAATCAATTGCCATTAGTTACGTTGATAAAGAAAAAGCTTTTAGAGATCCTAGACATAAAAAATTGCCTTTTAGGAGGGTTGTCACCAAAGACAAAATGGGAAAATCAAGTTCCTATGATGAAATTTATAAACAAAATAGATTAAAGTTGTGTGTTGCTGAAGGTCCAGAAGAAATTCCAAGAGGCGAAGCTCTTCCACTTGATTTTTGGATGGATAAAACAACGCAAGTTTCCTTTAACAAGGGATGTTTTATAGGCCAAGAAGTCACTGCCAGAGTTTACCACCGCAATAAAATAAGAAGAAGATTGATTGTTATAGAGTCCAGAAAAATTATTGCAAGTGAAGTAGAATTGCCTGGTAAAGGGTTTAAATATATTTGTCAAAATAAAGATATGGTTTTAATGCTTGCTCCAAAAGAGTTTATAGAAATCTCTGAAGTTGACAAAAAGATGACATTAGAATGGTTAGGCAAGAAAAATAATTTTTATATGTATTTATAATTAATCTTTAAATAACTCTTTTACAGAATTCGAAACAGTTTTCTTTTTTAATAGGATAGCTTTGACATTTTCAATTTCTTTTTCAAGTTTATTGATATATTCCTCCAAATCAGATACATTCCATCTTTCCATTTCAATTTTATTATTCTGAGGTTTTAATTCTTCTAACTCATCCATTGTAATTGTCTCTTATAATATTTATATTTAAGTTAATTGATATGATGTACTAATAAGTATAAAATACCTTATCTGATTATTTTGTAAATTTAGTTTTTATTTTTTGGAGTTTCAAGTTATGTCCGGACCTTTAATGCCTAAAGCCACAGCGATTTGGCTTATAGACAACACAGCATTAACATTTGACCAAATCTCTGATTTTTGTGGTATACATATTCTAGAAATTCAAGCCATCGCTGATGGTGAATCCAATCTTGGTATCATGGGATTTAGTCCAGTTATCAATGGACAACTAACAACAGATGAAATTAAGAGATGTGAAGAAGATCCGGCAGCAGCATTAGAGCTAGTTTCTTCAGATTTGCCTTTTGTAAGTTCTAAGACTAAAGGTCCAAAATATGTGCCTTTATCAAAAAGGGGGGATAAGCCAAATGCAATAGCATGGGTTGTTAAATATCACCCTGAACTTAAAGATTCCCAAATTGTTAGATTAATTGGAACTACAAAAAATACTATTGAGAAAATACGCGACAGAACACATTGGAATATATTAAACATTACCGCAAAACATCCAGTTTTATTAGAGCTGTGTAGCTATGAAGATCTGAATAAGGCTATAATTAAAGCAGGTGGGGATCCATCAGCCTCTGAAGTGCAAATTAATACTATTTCCGAACTTCCTTAGAATGAAAATTGACCAGGAAAATATTAAAAAAGAGATTAATGAGTTATTAGATCAGCACTCTGAATTAGACGATGCAATTGAAAGGATAAATGAAAAAATACCTTTTGATCAAATCAAGCTTCAAAGGCTCAAAAAAAGAAAGCTAGTGCTTAAGGATGAGATAAACAAATTAAAATCCAAAATATTACCAGATATTATTGCTTGATCTAATTTAGCCATTGAGTGAATATCTGATCGATAAACACCTCAAAAGAACTCTTTGAAAATAATAGAATTCTATCAAATTGAAGTTAGGTCATATTAATCGTTGGAAAATAAAAGTTCATAACAATTAAATTTTTCTATCTTGAAGTGTTGATAAATCATATGGTGTTTTTTGATATAACTGGTTTAACCAGTTGGCAAATAAAAGAAAAGCAAATGGTCGCCATACATTCTTTGGTGCTTTATCAACGTCATTATCTGGGTAATAGTTTTCAGGCATTAAAATTTTTTGATTTGAATTTAAATCACGTTGGTACTCTTGATGAAGAGTATCAAAATCATATTCAAGATGGTTAAAAATGAATAAATCATCATTCATGTTGTTAATCATCATTCCTATTCCGGCAGCATCAGATTGTGCCAAAATATCAAACTTTGAAAAGTTGTTAATATCCTTTTCTTTTGTTTCGGTATGTCTAGAGATAGGCATTGGAAATATATCTGTAAATCCTTGCATCAATCTAAGCTTTGCTGGGTTAATTTTATGAGAAAAAATACCGAATATTTTATTATTAAGTGAGTATTTAGGTATTTGATGCTGGTGGTATAGAAGGGCCTGAGCACCCCAGCAAACCCCTATTCTTTGGAAAACATGTTTTTTAGACCATTCAAATATTTTAATTAGTTCATTCCAATATGCAACTTCTTCAAAAGGAAGCGTTTCAACTGGAGCACCAGTAATGATTAATGCATCGTAAAAATTATTTTTTATTTCATCTAATGTATAATAAAATTCATTTAAATAAATATGTTCTTCATTTTTTGGCTTGTAAGAAGCTGTAGTCATGAGTGTTAATTCAACTTGAAGAGGACTATTACCTAATAGTCTAGCAAATTGAATTTCAGTTTCTCTTTTTTTGGGCATAAGGTTTAATAATAACACTTTCATAGGACGGATATCTTGCGTTAAAGCTGTATCACTCGAAATTAACTGAACTTGTTCTATTTCTAATTGTTTTTTGGCTGGCAATTTAGAAGGTATTTTAATTGGCATTTGAAAGTTACTCGAGAAAAAAAGTTTTTACGAACGGTTGAAATCAGAAAATGAAAATTTTCCAAATTGACCAAATACAAAATTTATTTTTTCTTTTAATGGTTTTGAAAGTTGCCCAATTAATTTAACATTACCCAATCTTCTATCTAAAAATTCCTCTAACTTTTTTAAATCTGGATCATTGCTCCCTAGCCATGACATCAATGTGCTAGAATAAACACCTGCAAGAGTTCCTCTTTTAGTGTAAAATGAGAAGTCGGTTGCTTTGTCACCTACAGTTCTCCATATCGCATCCGTAGTTTTATAAAGAGATTTTATAGCAAATTTTGCATTTTGAGGTAATGAAACTATTACTAAAGATTTTCTTACAGCCTCTTTGTTGGGGTTAAGAATTTCAAATCTTGCAAGTAAAAGAAACTTTATTTTTTCAGGCACTCTTTCTAAATCTAGTTTAGTTTTTTGGTATCTTTCTAACATTAGTCTATCAGTATAAGATGTAAAATGTGAAATTGCGTCTAAATTTCCATTTGGAAATAAATCAACATATTTTGCTTTATCGACATTACATTCTTCAAAACCAGATAAAATACTATTTTCAGACCATCCATCAAAATTAATATTCTTCAGCGCGGATGCAATAATTTTATCTTTAATGCTAATATCCTCAGACATCATTTCCTCAATATTTGAATATTTGAATTTTTATAATTTTAATATACAAAAAATATACAAAAATCAAAAAAACAATAAAAAGTTATAATTTTAAATAAATAAGTTTGCTTATATCATAACTATATGTTACTTACGGCGACTGATAAAGAATTGTTTTAATTAAGAAAGATTTTGAGTGTTAGTAACAGTTAGAGACAATAATATTGATCAAGCCTTAAGAGTTTTAAAGAAAAAAATGCAAAGAGAAGGCGTTTTTCGTGAAATGAAAAATAGACGAGCTTACGAAAAACCTTCTGAAAGAAGAGCACGAGAAGAAGCTGAATCCACAAGAAGAGTTAGAAAGTTAATGCGAAAAAGGTTAGAAAGAGAAGGTTATTAAAGTCTTTTTGTATTGAATTTACCCCATTTATTAAATAAAATAATCTAAAAAATTAATCCAATGCTTGAATTACTTCTTCGCAAACTTTTTTAGCATCTCCAAATAACATCATTGTATTATCTCTAAAGAAGAGTTCATTATCAACGCCAGCATATCCTGATGCCATGGATCGTTTAATGAATAAAACAGTGCCAGCATTCTCAACATCTAGAATAGGCATTCCATAAATTGGTGATTGTGGGTCAGTTTTGGCAGCAGGATTTGTAACATCATTTGCTCCGATCACAAACGCAACATCTGCCTGCGAAAAATCACGGTTTATCTCCTCAAGCTCAAATACCTCGTCATAAGGTACACTAGCCTCGGCTAAAAGAACGTTCATGTGCCCTGGCATTCTGCCGGCTACTGGATGGATAGCGTATTTAACGGTTACTCCCCTTGATTTAAGAACATCAGACATTTCTCTTAGTGCATGTTGTGCTTGCGCAACAGCCATTCCATAACCTGGGACAATTATAACGGTTGAAGCATTATCCATTATAAAACCTGCATCATCAGCAGAGCCTCTCTTGACCATTTTATCTGATGAACCTTCTTGGGTTGGATCAATGTCACTTTCACCTCCAAATCCACCTAAAATAACATTAAAGAATGATCTATTCATACCCTTGCACATTATGTAAGATAAAATTGCTCCACTCGCTCCTACTAATGATCCAGTAATAATGAGTAAAGGGTTACCTAAAGTAAAACCAATCCCGCATGCTGCCCAACCAGAATATGAATTTAGCATTGACACAACCACGGGCATATCTGCTCCTCCAATTGGAATTATAATTAATACGCCAATAATTAAAGAAACGATAAATATACCCCAAAAAGCATTTGTAGAATTGGTTGTAACTAAAGCTATAATTAGCACTAGAAGCAAAATTCCTAGAAAAGCATTAAAAGGATGTTGTAAAGGAAAAGTTACTGGTTGACCTGAAATAAGTCCTTGCAGCTTTCCAAAAGCTACTATTGAACCTGTGAATGTAACAGCTCCGATAGCTAATCCTAAGCCCATTTCAAATAAAGATCCACCGGATATATTGCCAATTTCACCTATTCCATATGCTGAAGGATTATAAAAAGCGGCTGTTGCAACTAATGTTGCTGCCAACCCGACTAAACTATGAAAAGCTGCAACTAATTGTGGAAGAGCTGTCATTTCAATACTTCTTGCGATGTAAGCACCAATAATGCCACCAATTGCTATACCCAGAAATATAACTAAATATGTAATCGGATTCGGAGAAATGATTGCCAAAGTTGTAAAAACAGCAATGCCCATACCAATCATTCCAAAAAGATTGCCTCTTCTTGAAGTTTCAGGATGCGACAATCCTTTTAATGATAAAATAAATAATATCGCTGAAATAAGGTACAAACAAGAAGTATAAAAACCGATCATTTATTTTCTCCTGATGGTTTTTTACGTTTGAACATTGACAACATTCTCTGGGTAACAATAAATCCACCAAAAATATTGATTGAAGCTAAAACTATTGCAAAAAATCCCATTATCGAGGCAAAAAAGTTAGGATCCTTTGGGCCAGCAGCAATCAAGGCACCTACTATAATTACACTAGAGATAGCATTTGTTACTCCCATTAATGGGGAGTGAAGTGCAGGAGTTACTGACCAAACAACAAAATAACCTATAAAGCAGGACAGGACCAAGACGGTAATTCCAAAAATCAATGGATCTACAGAACCATGTGCAACTTGAGTTATTGAGCCAATTTTTTCACCTAAAGTTGACGCTTCAGAAGCTAAACCTTCTAATTTAGATGACTCTAGTTTTGAAGCCAATTCATTAAGTCTATTACCTATTGAATTAGCTTGTTCAGCCAAGCCACTTGATAAATTTTGTGAATTTGATCCCATTATAATTCCTCAGCTAAGTTTTATTGTAATAATAGTTTACCGCTATCTGTAAGAAGAGTTCCCTTAACAATTTCATCTTCTTGGTCAATTTTAATTTTTATTTTTTCTTTATCCCAAATATTTTCTATAAACGCGTAAATGTTTCTTGCAAATAGTCTACTTGCATCCCCTGCTAATCTACTAGGAATGTTTGTAAATCCAACAATGCTGACTTTATTTTTAACATTAATTTTATCAGCTTTTGTTGCTGAGCAATTGCCTCCAGCCACTGCCGCTAAATCAACTATAACGGAACCAGGTTTCATTGAATTTACCATGTCATCAGAAATTAATTTAGGGGCAGGCTTTCCTGGTATTAAAGCTGTAGTAATAACGATATCCTGATCGCTAATAGTCTTTGCCACAAGTTCAGATTGCTTTTTTTGATATGAAGCACTCATTTGTTTAGCGTATCCTCCAGAAGACTCTGCATCTCGAAATTCATCATCTTCAACGGCTACAAATTTTCCACCTAAAGATTCAACCTGTTCTTTTGCAGCTGGTCTTACATCAGTTGCAGATACTATGGCGCCCATACGTTTAGCAGTTGCAATTGCTTGGAGGCCAGCAACTCCTGCTCCCATTACTAAAACTCTTGCAGGCGGGATTGTTCCTGCAGCAGTCATCATCATTGGAAAAGCTTTTCTATATATCTGGGATGCTTCAATTACTGCTCTATAGCCAGCAAGGTTTGATTGACTTGAAAGTACGTCCATTGATTGTGCTCTTGAAATTCTAGGAACCAATTCAAGAGCAAATGATGTTATACCAATTTTTGCAAATTCTTTAATCTCATCAGTATTTAAATGAGATTCCATCTGGCAAATTAGTATGGCCCCTTTTTTTAAAGATTTAACTACCTTAAGTTCAGGTCTTATAACTGCGAATAAAATTTCGGCACTTGAAAGAAGTGATTTTTGGGTTTTAACAATTTCAACGCCTACCTTTTTATAATCTTCATCGTCATATGAAGAAGCTGACCCGGCATTGCTTTCGATAGAAACCTTAAATCCAATACCTATTAATTTTTTTGCAATTTCAGGTGTGCAAGACACTCTTTCTTCGAACTGACGTGTTTCTTTAATTACAGCTATTTTCATTTAACTTTCCTGGTAATTTGAAAACGGATTAAAAAACTATTTTTAAATACATTCCTTAATATTACTACTCTAAACTGTCAATATTAATACCAGCATGTTTTGACATATTAATTTGATTTGTGGACAACTTTTTTAAGTCAAATTCTTCTATCATATCTTCAAATATTCTATGCCAATTTACTTCTGCCTTTAGTCGCATAAAAACTGATCCAAGTCCAATGGCCGCTCGATCCATCAAAACGAATTCTCTTGGTGGTTCAACCCCTCCTATTTTTTTAAGTTGTCGGTGCACTTTAGATGCAACTTCCCTTCCTTGTTTACCGTCTCTTAATTGGCTTATTGGTTCTGAACTGTCATTTAGGAGAGGGGCGTATAAAAACTTTGCCCATAAACTTAAAACACTTATCATTTCTTTGTTGAGATTGCCAAACCCCCATTTAAAATAAGCTTCTTCAGCTAACTTGGAGTTTTCTGTTTTAAGGGCCTCGTATAATATTATAACTCCTTCAACAAAAGAGGGGTTAAAAAACCTAATACTTCCAAAATCTAATAAATTGATACTTTCATTTTTAGTTATTGAGTAATTTCCCAGATGAGGGTCTCCGTGTATCACTCCATAAAAGTAAAACGGTATATACCAAGCTTTAAACATATTAATTGCTACATTATTTCTAGACTTTTTCTCTGGGTTTTTTTCTAGCCAGTTAGTGATTTTCTCTCCTTCCAGCCAGGTCATGGTTAGGAGTCTTTCGGTTGAAAGATGTTCATAGACTTCCGGAACCAGAACATTTTTTTCAGATTTAAGAAGTTCTGCATAAAGTTTTAAATTAGCTGCTTCTCTGTTATAATCAAGTTCCTCAGAGAGTCTTGCTGAAAGTTCTTTATGAATGGATTTTGTAGAAATAGCTTTATCAGCTCTTTCATACAAGTTAAATGCCAATTTCAGTTGCTTCAAATCAGCTTCAATCGCACTTTGCATATCTGGGTATTGTAGTTTACATGCCAATTTTTTTCCATCTAGGCTAGTAGCTTTGTGGACTTGCCCAAGTGAGGCTGCTGAAGAGCATTGTTTTTCAAAATTTTTATATTGACTCAACCAGTCTTGCCCTAATTCAGACTTCATGCGCCTTTTCACAAAAAGCCATCCCATTGGAGGTGCGTCAGCTTGTAGTTTTGACAATTCTTCGCGGTATTCTTGTGGCAATGCGTCGGGGATAGTTGAAAGGATCTGCGCAACTTTCATAAGAGGCCCCTTTAAACCCCCTAAGGCATCCCCTAAAACTTTAGCGTGGTTTTCTCTATCAATCTTAATTCCTAAATATCTTTCACCAGCTACTCTGGCTGCTAATCCACCAACTGCAGATGTTACATTTGCGTACCGTTTTAACCTTCCGATAGGGTTTGATTTTTCAGAATCAGACCCACTCATTATGTTTCTAACTCATCAATTAAAGATGAAATAGTGTCTAGCCCTTTATCCCAGAACTTTGAGTCAGATGCATTAAGAGCAAAAGGTGCCAAAGCTTCTTTGTGATGAAACTTACCACCAGACTTTAATAGGTTTAAATAAAGATCTGTAAAGTTTTTCTTTCCTGACAACCTTACTTGCCACAAGCTATTTACTAGGCAATCACCAAATGCGTATGCATAAACATAAAATGGTGTGTGAATAAAATGGGGTATGTAAGACCATAAAGGTTTATAACTATTATCTAAATTAATTGCTTCCCCCAAAGCTGCTGATTGTGTGCTCATCCAAATTTCACCAATTTGGTCTGGGGTGAGTTCACTTTGCTTTCTTCTGTTATGAAATTCTGTTTCAAAATTATGAAAAGCAATTTGCCTTACAACAGTATTGAGCATGTCTTCTACTTTCTCAGCGATCATAGATTTTTTATTATCTATTGTATCCGCTTGGGATAACAAATTTTGGAATACTAACATCTCACCAAATACTGAAGCAGTTTCTGCAAGTGTGAGAGGAGTATCTGATAGAAAGTACCCATTTTCAGAAGACAAAACTTGGTGAACGCCATGCCCTAACTCATGAGCTAATGTCATGACATCTCTTGATTTGCCATTATAATTCATAAGAATATATGGATGTACATCAGGGACGCAAGGATGAGAAAAAGCACCAGAATCTTTCCCGTTTCTAATTTTTGCATCTATCCAATTATTATCAAAAAATTTCTTTGCTATTTTCTCAATTTCTGGTGATAATTCTGAAAAACTATTCAAAACTATATTTCTGGCTTCGTTCCAAGACCACTTTTGGGAAGGTTTATTAGGAAGTGGAGCATTGCGGTCCCACCAATTTAATTTTTCTTTACCAAACCATTTAGCTTTTAATTTATAATATCTATGACTTAGGTCACTAAATCTATTTGAAACAGCCATAGCCAAAGCATTAACAACATCATCTTCAACATCATTGTCTAGATTTCTAGAAGAAATTGGATTTTTAAAGCCCCTTTTATTATCTTCAATGAATTTATCTCTGGAAATTGTATTTATAATCAGTGATCTTGTTCTTTTGTTTTGATTGAGGACATTAGAGAATGTAAGACCTGCGTCTTTTCTAATCTCTGGATCAGGGTCACTTAAAAGGTTTAAAACTTCAGTTTCACTCAAAATTTCATCTCGAAACTGGAATCTCAAATCTGAAGAGCTTTCATCAAACAATCTAACCCAAGCTCCTCTGCCGCTTGGCCCCTTTTCAGCTATAAATTGTTCTAGATCATTGGATAATTGATACGGTTTTCTATCAAAAATTCTTTTTAACCAGGGGGTCCATTTTTTTAAATACTTATTTGCTAAATGGTTTTGGGATGATTTTTTATTGAGGTTCATAATCTCAAGTTCAAAAAACACTAGTTGTGCATATATCTCAGATCCCAACTCTTTAATTTTTTGGTAATGTTGTCCATATTCTGCTTTGTCTGT
>CACAIE010000028.1 GCA_902532475.1 uncultured SAR116 cluster alpha proteobacterium | reverse complement strand
GAAAAGAGATCTCTGAAGAATACAAAGGGACAAATAAATTAATTGTTGTTGGTCTATTAAGGGGGTCTTTTATGTTTATCGCTGATTTAGTTAGATGCTTAGAAATTCCAGTAGAAGTTGATTTTATTACAGTTTCCTCATATGGAAGTGAGATGGTATCTAGTGGGAATGTAAAAATTTTAAAAGATTTAGATGGAGACATTAATGGTCATGACGTACTTTTAGTGGAGGATATTGTTGATACTGGAAAAACATTGGAAGCAGTAATAGAGATGCTTGAAACTAGATTGCCTAAATCAATAAAAGTTTGTGCATTGTTAAATAAACAATCTAGAAGAACATCTAATATTCAAGCAAATTGGGTTGGATTTGAAATACCAGATGAATTTGTTGTTGGATATGGAATAGATTATGACCAGAGAAACAGAAATTTGCCAAATATTGGTAAAGTTGTTCAATTAAAAAAAGGCACTTAAAAAAAGTGCCTTATAAATTAATATATTTTCTTTTTATTAATTTGGAACTTTTCCTATTACACCTTGAACGTAATAATTCATACCCCAAAGATCCCCGTCATTTAGAGTAGCTCCTCCACTGATAACTGCTCCTTCATTAGTAATGATAGGACCTTTAAAAACATTTAATGCGCCTGAAGATATATCATTAGCTACTACTTTAACTTTGGAGACAACATCAGCAGGCATATTTTTAAACTCGGATAAAGTTAAGCAGTTTTGAGTCATTCCACACCATGTGTCGGTAGAAGCCCAGCTTCCATCAAGAGCTGCTTGGATATACTCTTTATATGAGATGCTCCAGTCATTAACTGATGCAAACAATATACCCTTCAGGTAAGTCATGATCATTCATAATTAAAGGTCCAAAATCTCTATGAGAATACACTACTTGATAATCTTTAAACACATATATTGAATGAGAATGCTGGCAACGATAAGCATTTATCGCAGCCAGTTCTTGTGTTTTATTTTTAGAGAATGATGCTATAATAGAGCACATTTAACCAGTTCCTAATTCTCCAAGACGGCCTTTAAGCCACATTAATAATACACCATATATTGGTAGAAACATTACAAATGAAACAACTATTTTAAATATTACATCAACTGTAGCTATTTCTAACCAATTAGCAGCCATAAACTCATCATTACTGTTAGCAAATGCTGCCCAGAAAAATAAATATGTATCTATTATGTTTGCTACAAAAGTAGATACAGCAGGGGCTACCCACCATTTTTCTGTAAAAACTTCTCTAATTTTCTGAAAAACAGAAACATCAAATAATTGACCTATTAGATAAGCGAACGCACTAGCAAAACCTATTCTCCAATCAGCGATCATCGCACTTATGATAATAGCTGGTGGAAATGCTAATGCAACCACAGCTCGGGCTTGATACTTATTCGTCAAGCGAACTGTTAAGTCAGTAGCAATAACTACTAGTGGAAAAATAAACATAGCCCATGTAAAATGATAACCAAATATCATTCCACTAAATTGAACTATATAGTTAGAAGCGGCGATAATAACAAGGTGAGTAGCAACTAATTTCCATAGTAGACTAGTATCCACCTCATCTAAATCGAACCATAGCCTTAATAATTCCATAATTACTTGATTTTTTATTGATATAATCAGTTAAATAATAATTTTCTGACAAATTAAAATTTGATACAGTGGCGTGCCCTATCCTTTCTTCAGGGATGAACGAAATTCCTTCTTCACGTCTTTTGTTAGGCTTTAACATGGTCAAGTCTTTATTATTAAAAATTATTTTTTGCTCATCATTAATAATGTGTTCTCCTATTAATGTTTCCATTAATTCGTATTGACCATTGCCTGCAATTCCTGCAATGCCTAAAATTTCACCTCCATTTACTTTTAAATTAATATTTTTTAAAGAAATAGAAAACCGAGTTTCTGCTGGCCTTGATAGGTCTTTTATTAGAAGTGAGTTACTATTATCAATTTTTAGTGTTTTGCTATTTGTATCTATGACTTCATGACCAACCATCATTTGAGATAATGATTTTGCTGTGTGATCACTAGTGTTAACGGTACCTACATTTGCTCCCCTTCTTAGAATAGTTGCTCTTGAAGTAAGCGAACGCACTTCTTCAAGTTTGTGAGTAATAAAAAGTATTGAACACCCTTTGTCAGATAATTTTAATAAGACATCAAAGAGTTTTGAGATTTCTTGAGGTGTTAAAACAGAAGTTGGTTCGTCCATAATTAAAAGTTCTGGATCTTGTAATAAACATCTTATTATTTCAACTCTCTGTTGTTCTCCTACTGAAAGATTATAAATTCTTGAATGAGGGTCGATTTGCAGACCATATTCTTGAGAAACGTTATTAATTTTATTTTCTAAACCAAATAGATCCAATTTACCAGGCATAGCAAGAGAGATATTTTCTAAGACAGTTAAAGCATCAAATAAGGAAAAATGTTGAAATACCATTCCTATACCAAGATCTCTGGCATGTCTGGGCCCAGAAAGATCTATGATATTATTTTTCCAATATATCTCACCATAATCTGGTTTTAACAGTCCATAAATCATTTTTACAAAAGTTGATTTTCCAGCACCGTTTTCACCAAGTAAAGCGTGTATTTCTCCTT
Source organism: uncultured SAR116 cluster alpha proteobacterium (assembly GCA_902532475.1). Lineage (GTDB taxonomy): Bacteria > Pseudomonadota > Alphaproteobacteria > Puniceispirillales. The sequence goes on along the minus strand of CACAIE010000028.1, from coordinate 18,991 downwards.
TTAAAATTGAGAAATCAACTTTCTCATTGGCATTAAAATTTCCAAAAGTCTTTGTTAAATTATTAGCAGATAATAAAATTTTATTACTTTGTTCTGTCATTTATAATTGTTAATTAAAGTTTGAATATTAAATCAATACGTTCTTTCTTTATTGCTGTAAAGAAAGAGTATATATTTTTAAAATGTTTAATTATAATAAAAATATTTTTTTTGGTGTTTATGAAAAATCTGATTGGATCATTAGAGACACTTATAGTAGATGTAAAAGTTTTGATAGCTGTGAAAGCTTTAAAGATGAACTAATTCAAACTGTGAACTTATCTAATTATTCCTTAAAACTAGCTCTCTTAAAATCTCACCCTGAATTAACGGGTAAAATTTCTATTGGAGAGCTAACAAAAGAATCATTGAATGAACAAAATTCAGCGGGATTAAATAGATGTTCTCTTGAGGAGTTTAATGAACTTCATGAGCTAAATAAAACTTACAATAAAAGGTTTAAATTTCCTTTTATAATTGCAGTAACAGGATTAAATGTAATAAAAATTTTATATTATTTTCGTTTGAGAGTTTTAAATGATTATAAAACTGAATTTTCTGAAGCATTGTCGCAAGTTCATAAAATTGCAGAAATAAGGATTAACCAAATAATTAAAAAAATGGAATAAACGTATGACAAATTTAACTACTCACATCCTTGACACTTCGAAGGGAAAGCCAGCAGAAGGAATGAACATCAAACTATTTAAGGTGGTTGAAGGCAATCTGATCAAGTTAGCAGATGTTTTCACTAATAGTGATGGTCGTTTGGATTCCAATCTTCTTCAAAATAAGAATAATTTAGGTGTTTATGAGTTCCATTTTTTTGCAGGGGATTATTTTGATAAAGAAAAAGTTTCATTACCAAAAGTAAAATTTTTAAATGAAGTGATAATCCGTTTTGGAATTTCTGATAATGAGCATTATCATGTTCCTCTGTTAATTTCACCATACGGATATTCAACTTATAGAGGAAGCTAAGTTATGCATTGGGAAATATTTTTCCTTTGGCTGGAGGTTTTAGTTAGATGGGTTCATGTGATAGCTGGCATAGCTTGGATAGGAAGTTCGTTCTATTTTATAGCCCTAGACTATAGCTTGAATACTAAAACAAAATTACCGTTAAAAGCTCATGGTGAAGCTTGGCAAGTGCATGGGGGTGGGTTTTATCATCTTGTAAAATATTTAGTTGCACCAAAAAATTTACCTGATGAACTCACTTGGTTCAAATGGGAAGCATACGCTACATGGATATCAGGGTTTTTCTTGTTAATTTTAGTTTATTATGCTCATTCACAATTATACTTAATCGATACCTTTAAAGTTGACTTGAATGAATTTCAAGCCATCTGTATATCACTTTTGGGCATTGCTATTGGCTGGATAGTTTATGATATTATTTGTCGCTCTAAATTAGGGGACAACAACAATTTATTAGTTTTAACAATTTTTATTTTTATTGTTTTTTGTTCCTATTTATTCAGTGAAATTTTTAGTGGCAGAGGAGCATTCACTCAAATAGGCGTTATGATTGGCACAATTATGGTTGCTAATGTAGCTATGGTAATTATTCCTGGGCAAAAAAAAGTGGTGGCAGCATTAATAAAGGGTAATCAACCTGATCCAATACATGGTAAAAGGGCTAAGCAGCGTTCGCTACATAATAATTATTTAACGTTACCTGTTATTTTTATAATGCTAGGCGGACACTATCCGATGATTTTTGCTACCGATTTTAGTTGGATTATTTTAGCTATTGTTATTATTATTGGAGCTTTAATCAGGCATTTTTTTAATTCACGACACGCCAAAAAAGGAAGCCCTTGGTGGACGTGGCTAATTTCTGCACTTCTGTTTATTTTGATAATGTTTTTATCTCAAATTGGTAAGCCAAACATTTCTAACGATGAAAAACTCACGTTATTAAAAAATAAAATTAATTACATTGTCCTTACTAATGCTGCTAATGTAGTGGAAGTTCATTGTGTAATGTGTCATGCTCAAAATCCTAGCTGGGAAGGCATGAACATACCTCCAAAAGGAGTTAGTTTAGAAACAAGTGAAGAAATAATAAGAAATATTGATATGGTTTATCAACAAGCAGTTTTATCTGATGCTATGCCTCCTGGAAATCTTACTTGGATGGAGTTTAGCCAAAGGGAGTCTCTTAGGAGACTATATAACGAAATTATTGAATATAGAAAAAATGAGGGTCTATGGGAAAAATTGAAAGAGATTTTATAGGCTATTCAAATAATTATCCAAAATTCAGGTGGCCGAATAATTCTAAAATTGCAATTCAATTTGTCTTGAATTATGAGGAAGGCGCAGAGAGCTGTGTTTTAAATGGCGACCGAGCTTCAGAATCTTTCCTTTCTGAGATAATTGGAGCTCTTCCATATAAGGATGCACGACACATGTCAATGGAATCAATCTATGAGTATGGATCAAGAGCAGGTGTTTGGAGGTTATTAAATTTATTTAAAAATTATAAATTACCAATTACTGTATTTGCAGTAGCTAATGCGCTTAAATGCAATCAAAAATTTTGCGATCAAGTCCTTAAAGACAATCATGAGATTTGTAGTCATGGATTAAAATGGATCAATTACCATGGAATTTCTGAGGATATTGAAAGGTCACACATGCAGGAAGCTATAGAAATACAAAAATCTATATGTGGGTATAGACCTCTTGGATGGTATACTGGTAGAACTTCTGAAAATACAAGGAAGCTTGTTGCTGAAGAAGGCGGATTTTTATATGATTCTGATGACTATAGTGATGATTTGCCATTTTGGAGTAAAATAATTAATAAACCTCATTTAATTATACCATATACATTGGATGCAAATGACATGAGATTTGCCACAAATCAAGGTTTCAATACTTCTGATCATTTTTACAATTATTTAGTTGATACTTTTAATACTTTATATGAAGAGGGTAAAACTTCTCCAAAAATAATGTCAATTGGCCTTCATTGCCGATTAATTGGAAGACCTGGAAGGTTTGAAGGATTAAAAAAATTTATAGACTATATTCTTAATTTTGATGATATATGGGTTGCAAAAAGAGTTGATATAGCTAAGTTTTGGATTAATAATTTTCCTTATAATTTAGATTTAAAAAATGAAAAGTAGTATTTCACTGAGTATTTGGTCATATATAGTTATTAGGTTTTAATGATGGAAATAATTTCTCAAAAATTGACAAAAGAAAATTTCAAACACTACGGCGATGTGATTTCAATAGAAACTCATAAAAATATAAAAACTATTAATGATGGCTTTACTAAGCGGTATGATATTAGCAATTACATTTCAAATGAAAAGAACAATGAAGGCCCATCAATTTCGATCTTTAAGGGTATTCAAAGACCCCAACCTCTAATCATTAACATGTTAGAATGTCATCCCCTGGCCAGTCAATCTTTTATGCCTTTGAACGGAAACGATTGGATAGTGATAGTGTGTAAGGGCAATGAAACAAAACCTGAAATAAATGATATTAAATGTTTTGTTGCAAACAATAAACAAGGTGTAAATTATTATCCTGGCACATGGCATCACCCCCTTATTACACTCGAAAACACTCAAGATTTTTTAGTGGTAGATAGAAATAATTCAAAATTTAAAAATAATAATAACCTCAGTAAATATTGGTTTGAGAATACAAATGTTAAAATCTAGTTTAAGTTTATATGAATAATAATTGCATTGTTTTAAATAATAAAAAAATTGATATATCTAAGTCTAATCCAAATACTATTGTCTTAGATTGGATACGCTTAGATAGAGAACTAAAGGGAACTAAAGAAGGATGTGCCGAAGGAGATTGCGGAGCATGCAGTGTTTTAATTTCCCCTGTTAGTGGAGGTAAGTTTAAACCTGCTAATTCATGTTTATTAAAATTAGGTCAAGTTTCAGGTTCTGAGATAGTTACAGTTGAGGGATTGGGAAATCAAAAAAATCCAAGTTCCGTTCAAAAGATTTTAGCTAACTTAGGGGCAAGTCAATGTGGGTTTTGTACACCTGGATTTGTAATAGCAATTACAGGACTACTTTGTGAAAATAACAAACCTACAGAAGATGAAATTCATGATGCATTAGCAGGCAATTTGTGTCGGTGTACGGGATATAGACCAATAATGGATTCCGTTAAAAATATTAAATTTAAGCACAACTTTAGAGAATGTAAAAAATGGGACAACACTGATAAATTTCAAGGAAAACAGGCAGTATTTTATTATCCCAAAACACTTCAAGAGGCTTATAATATCTCTTTAAGTCACGAAAATGTTAAATATTTATCAGGCGGTACAGATTTAAATTTACAATCTCAAGATACTAAAAAAAAATTAAATTATATCTTACTAAATAGAATTCCAGAATTATTAAGAATTGATGAAGGAAATAATGAAATTCAGATAGGCTCATCAGTTACTTTAGAAGAAACATTACCTTTATTTGAAAAATATTTTTCTCCATTTGCAGAAATATTAAGAAGGTTTGGTTCTTCACAAATTAGATCTCAAGCAACAATTGCAGGAAATTTATGTACTGCATCTCCTATTGGAGATGCAGCTCCTTCTTTAATGGCTTTAGGCAGTTCAATAGAAATATTCTCTAATAATCAAAAAAAATATTTAGCTATTGAAGATTTATTTTCCGATTATAGAAAAACTGTTTTAAACCCAAATGACATAGTGACCTCTATTAATATACCTATACCACCAAATGATAAAAAATTTTATGCTTGGAAAGTATCAAAAAGGTATGATCAAGACATCTCAACGGTTTCTATGGCAGCATTAATTGGCATGGGAGAAAATAATATAATTCAATCTTGTCGAATTTGTTTTGGTGGATTATCAGCCACAACATTTAGAAGTAAAGAAATTGAAAATTCATTTATAGGAATTAAACCAGATCAAGATCATACTAAAATTCTAGAAATAACAGAGAAGTCTATAAAGCCATTATCTGATTTGAGAGGAAGTGCGGATTATAGAATTAATCTAGCCTTAGGTTTAATAAAGAGACTATTATTTAAGCTTCTAAATAATGATATTGCAATTGAAGTGATGAAAGTAAAAATTGATGAATGAAATATCGAATTTAAATTCCGTTGGCAAATCAATTAATCATGATAGTGCACTCAGGCAAACGACTGGAGAAGCAAAATACATTGATGATATTTTGACACCAAAAAATACCTATCATTTAGCATTAGTTTTGAGCCCCTCGCCTTGTGGAAAAATCACAAAAATTAATAAAGATAAAGCTTTGTCATTAAAAGGTGTTGAAGAAATTTTGACTTACAAAGATATTCCTGGCGAGAATAAGATTGGTCCAATTATTCACAATGAACCAGCACTTGCAGAAAATAGAGTGGCTTATGTAGGGCAACCAATAGCTGTTGTTATTGCAAAAACACATGATCTAGCTCAACAGGCATCAAAATTAGTAAATGTAGAAATTGTAGATGATGATGAACCAATTTATGATTTGAGAAAATCTGTAAAAGTGAACTCATTAGTTATGCCAAAAATGGAGTTAGTTAAAGGTAATTCTAAAGAAAAAATTAAAAATTCAGAATGTTATTTAGAAGGAGAAATTAATATTGGTGGTCAAGACCACTTCTATCTTGAGGGACAAATTGCCTTAGCTATCCCAGATGAAGAAAAGCAAATGACTATTTGGTCTTCAACACAACACCCTACTGAAGTGCAACATTGTGTTTCAAATATTTTAGGGATACCACAATCAAAAGTTACTTCTAAGGTTAGAAGATTGGGTGGTGGTTTTGGGGGCAAAGAAAGTCAAGCAAGTATAATAGCTAGTATTACAGCATTATGTTCGTGGATAATCCAAAAACCAACAAAATTAAGGCTTACAAGAAAAGATGACATGCTTGCTACAGGTAAAAGGCATGATTTTATTTCAATTTACAAAGTAGGTTTTAAAAGAAACGGTAAAATAGAAGGATTAGAAGTTGATTTATTAAGTAGAGCGGGAAATGTTGCAGACCTGTCAGGACCTGTTATGACCAGGGCAATGACACATATAGATAATTGTTATTCTTTAAAAGATGTAACAATCAATGGATACTGTTGTAAAACAAATACAGTTTCAAATACTGCATTCAGGGGTTTTGGCGGACCGCAAGGAATTATTACCATTGAAACAATTATAGATGAAATCTCGCGAAAACTTAGCAAACCTATAGATGAAATAAGATTAATGAACGTTTATTCCACCAGAAATGGACTTAAAACTCCTTACCAGCAAACCGTATTAGATAGCAATCGTTATACTGAAGTAATGAATGAAGTTTTTAAAATTTCTGAGTATTCAAAAAGAAAAAATAAGATTAAACTTTATAATGAAAAACAAGAACTTAAAGGATCTCCTTTAAGAAAAGGATTATCAACAACCGCTATTAAATTTGGTATTTCATTTAATAAAACCGAACTTAATCAAGCGGGAGCTTTAGTCCATGTTTATACAGACGGAAGTATAAGGTTAGGACATGGAGGCACTGAAATGGGTCAAGGACTTTTCATTAAAGTCGCCCAAGTTGTGGCAGATGTTTTCTCAGTTCCTGTTGGCAATATAGAGTTAGCGTCAACGACAACCTCTGAAGTGCCAAATACTTCTGCTACTGCGGCGTCTTCAGGATCAGACATTAATGGAATGGCTGCTTATGATGCTGCAATTAAAATTAAGAAAAGAATGACTAGGGTTGCATCAGAATATTTCAATGTTCCTGTTGAAGAGGTATATTTTCAAGATGAATTGATTAAATGTAGAAATAAATCAATCACATTTAGTGAACTAGCAGAAATAACATGGAGTAAACGAGTATCGTTGTCATCAACTGGTTTTTATAAGACACCAAAAATAAATTGGAACCAATCAACAATGAAAGGCAAGCCTTTTTTTTACTTTACCTGGGGAGCTTCTATTTCAGAAGTGGTAATAGATACTTTAACGGGAGAGTGCAATATTTTACAATCTGATATAGTTCAGGACTGCGGGTCATCATTAAACCCTTCTATTGATATTGGTCAAATTGAAGGGGCATTTATACAAGGTATAGGATGGCTTACTTGTGAAGAATTATATTGGAACTCATCTGGAAAACTTATGACAACAGGCCCATCCACCTACAAGATACCTGGAAGTCGAGACGTGCCAAATATTCTAAATGTGAAACTACTAGAAAATTCACCAAATATAGAAAAAACTATTTTCAGATCAAAAGCTGTTGGAGAACCCCCACTTATGTTAGCAATTTCATGTTGGTTGGCAATAAGAGACGCAATTTCTAATTATAGGCAAGATGGAATTGTAAACTTGAATTCACCTGCTACTCCAGAAGAAATTTTAAAAGCTATAAACTATTAATTGTATTCAAATATTTTGGAATTTCAGCGATAGAATTCAAGACTTTATCAGCGCTATTAGACAATATCTTTCTTTCTACTGGTCCTGTCAGGACACCTATAGTATGCATACCAATATTATTTCCAGAAATGATATCAGCCATACTATCTCCAACCATTGCAATTTCTTTTGGTTTAAAATTTGTAACTCTTAAAAATTCTTTTTGCATTCCAGTTTCAGGTTTTGAACCAAATCCACTGTCATATCCATAAATAAATTTAAAAAATCCTTTTATATTATTTTTTTCTAATTGTTTGTAAGCACTAATTTCACTGTCATTTGTAGCCACGCCCATAACAATACTCATTTCGTCAAGTTTTTTCAGGGTTTTTAATAATTCACTTACTGGAACCCCATCAACTTTTAAAGCTTCTTCAGAAAGCCAATTTAACAATTCTGTTCTTTCTCTAGATGGAATTAATCGGTTAATAATTGTTATTGTTTCGCCTTCTGTCCCTGATATAAATGGACTTCCGTATTCAAATAATTTTTTATTTAAGTTAAATTTTAATAAATAAGATAGCTTTTTTATTAGATTGTCATCTCCTTTTGATAACTGAATAAGAATGTTATAAAACCATGGCCCCCAAGTATCATTGAAGTGAAATAATGTTCCATCTTTATCAAATAATATTGCCTTTATTTTCATAATAACATTCTATTTATAAATATAATTAAGGAATTGATAATGTATTTTAAAATTTTTTACCATGATATATTTGAAAAACATATAGTGCCCAATGGTCACCCAGAAAGATCTGATAGAATTAAAACATTAAATGAACTCATTATTTATAATTTTGAGCCATACTTAAAAAAAATTAAAATTATAGACCCCATACATTTAATTAAAAAAATTCATAATAGTGAATATTTAAATCAAATTTATTCATTGAAAACTAATGGGAAATTAATTCAACTAGATCAAGATACTTTTTTCTCTGAAAATACATTGATTGCAGCTGAAACTGCAGTATCTGGAATAATTCAAGCAATTGATTACGTAATGAAAAAGGATAACTTTAAAGCTTTTGTTTGTTCAAGGCCACCTGGCCACCATGCTGAACCAGATAAAGCTATGGGATTTTGTATTTTTTCAAATGCAGCAATAGGTGCAAAATATGCTCTGGAAAAATTTGATTTAAATCAAGTTGCTGTATTAGATTTCGATGTTCATCATGGAAATGGTACTCAAAAATCATTTGAGAGTGAACCAAATTTAATTTATGCATCTACTCATGAGATGCCTTTATTTCCGGGAACTGGTTTTTCAGAAGAGATTGGTGTAGGTAACATTATCAATGAACCAATAGGTCCAAGTACTAACGGTAAAACATTTATTGATGTTTGGAAGTTCAAAATTCTTCCCAGGATTAAATTGCATAATCCTGAATTATTAATTATATCTTCAGGTTTTGATGCTCATAAAGATGATCCTCTATCTTCAATTAACATGACATCAGAAGATTATAAAAATCTAACAAATATGATTGTTGAATTTGCAAATAAAAATTGTAAAGGGAGATTGGTAAGCATTTTAGAAGGAGGATACAATTTGAATGCTCTTAATGAATCAGTTAAATTCCATATCGATGCATTGATTGTTTAATTAAATTGCTTGTTTCATACTTTCTTGAAGATATATCTCTCTTAATCTTAAACTCTGTTTGCCGGGCTTTCCATCTCCTATTTTTATATTGTCTATTTCAACAACCGGTCCAACAAATGTTGTAGCAGAAGAAACGAAAGCCTCTGAAGCATTTTTAGCTTCATCAATAGTAAAGGGTCTTTCTTCAATTTTGATTTGAGCCTCTTTAGCATACTTTAAAATTGATAATCTAGTTACGCCAGCAAGAATATTATTTGAAAGGTTTCTTGTAACTAAAACATTTTGCTTTGTAATAATGTAAGCATTATTTGAAGTGCCCTCAGTAATAAATCCATCTTGGACCATCCAAGCATCATCTTTTCCAGCATTCTTTGCCATCATTTTACACATTGATGGTGCTAATAATTGGACAGTTTTAATATCCCTTCTCCCCCAACGAATATCTGGTACTGAAATAATTTTTAATCCATATGTTGCAATATTTGATTCTGCTAAAGATTTAACCTGAGTAAATAAAACAACCGTTGGCTCTGCGTTTTCAGGATAATTAAAATCTCTATCAGCTTCACCTCTGGTGATTTGTAGATAAATTAAACCTTCTTTTAAATTATTATGTTTTATTAATTTAGAATGAATTTTCAATAAATCCTTTGGGTTCATCGGAACTTTCATATCTAGTTCTTTTAATGATCTCTTTAATCTTTTTATATGCCCTTCCCATTCAATAATTTTTCTATCTATAACGGCTGTTACTTCATAAACTGCGTCTGCAAAAAGAAAGCCTCTATCAAAAATCGAGACTTTCGCTTCAGTTTCGTTTAAATAATTTCCATTTACATATACGATTCTATCTTTCATAATTTATCCCCATAATTCTGTTAGAGGTGGATGTATACTACTTCCTTCTATATGCAAAGGATGCTCCCTATCTTTTGATAAAAGTAAAGGGCCATCTAAATCAACCCACTTAGTATCCTGGGCTACAAATAATGCAGGTGCCATTGCCAATGATGATCCAATCATACAACCAACCATAATTTCAAAACCTAGTTGTTTCGCTTTATTTTTAAGATTCATTGCTTCGGTTAGACCTCCAGTTTTATCTAATTTTATGTTAATAACATCATATTTTCCTAAACATTGATCTAAACTATTACTATCGTGACAACTTTCATCAGCACAAATTGGGATGGGCCTATCAATGTTTTTTAATTCATAATCATTTTCAGCAGGAAATGGTTGTTCAATCATCTTTATATCTAATTCAACAAAATGAGGAATTAGTTTCTTATATTCATTAAGGGACCAGCCTTCATTAGCATCAACGATTATTTTTGCATTAGGAGCAGCCAATCTAATCGATTTAATTCTATCTAAATCTTCTTCTCCCCCTCCTAATTTTATTTTTAATATTGGAAGATGTGAATTTTTCTTAGCCTCTTCTCCCATTATTTTAGGAGTGTCAATCGATAGAGTGTAAGAAGTAATTATAGGAAGGATTTTTATATTTAATAAGTTTTCAACTGATGTATTATTTAACTTTGCTTCCAAATCCCAAAATGCACAATCTAAAGCATTTCTCGCTGCCCCTGGAGGAATTAGATTATTTAACTCTATTCGATTTTTAACGGGTCCAAGTTCATTTATTTGTTTTAAAACACTATCTAATGTTTCATCGTACCTTTTATATGGCACACATTCACCAAAGCCAAATATATTATTTTTTGTTAACTTCACAGTTACCACTTCAGCCAATGTTCTTGATCCTCTAGAAATAGTAAAGACCTTTTTTAAAGGAAAAATTTCAACTTTTGCTTCGATTTTCATAATTTTAAAAATTAGCTAACTGTTCTGCTATTCTTGAAGTGCCAATTAAAACTGGATCAACAGTTGGTAATTTCATTTTATCTTCTACTGAAGTTAGATATTCAATTGCTTTATCTTTTGTCATTCCAGAAGTGTTAACTGAAATGCCTACGACTTTAACATTATTATTTACTACTCTAGCCATTTTTACAGCCATGTCATTTAGTTCTTCTAGACTTGGAAGCGAGTACCCTGGAAGTCCTCTCATGTGAGAACGAGTTGGTTCGTGGCAAAGGATTAAAGCGTCTGGTTGGCCACCATGTATTAGAGCCATTGTAACTCCCGAGTAAGATGGGTGAAATAAACTTCCTTGTCCTTCTATGATATCCCAATGATCTTGATCATTATCTGGAGTTAAAAATTCAATTGATCCCGCCATAAAGTCTGCGATAACAGCGTCAAGAGGTACTCCACTACCTGTAATTAATATTCCTGTTTGACCAGTAGCCCTGAAAGTAGCTTTTAAACCAATATTTTTCATTTCTTTTTCTAAAGCAATTGCAGTATACATCTTTCCTATAGAGCAATCTGTTCCAACAGCTAAACATCTTTTACCTTTTCTTTTTATTCCATTTGCAATTGGATAATCAACAGTTGGCACTCTTACATCTACTAAATTAGTATTAAACTTTTTGGAAAGGTTAACTAATTCAGCTTCGTCTCTTAAAAGGTTGTGCAGACCAGAAGCTATGTCTAAACCTGCAGTTATAGCTTCTTTTAATACATCCATCCATTTACTTGAAATAATTCCTCCTCTGTTAGCAACTCCAATCACTAAGGTTTTAGCACCCAAAGAAACAGCTTCCTTAACAGATATATTTTGTAGATCCATATCAGCATTGCAACCAGGAAGCGTTATTTGACCCACTGATAATCCTGGCCTCCAATCTTTAATACCTTGAGCTACTTTAGCTGCTAAAGGATCTGGTGCATCTCCTAAAAATAAGACATATGGTTGTTTTATGGACATAATTAATTCCCTTTAAAAATAAATTATTATTATTATGAAATTATAAAATATGGCAATAGTAAAATCATTTTATATCCATTCATCTCTAATACTAGTTACCATTTCAATTGGTAAAAATTTCTTTTTTATAATATTAAATTCATTTAACTCTAATAATTGACGCAACGCCCAAATAGAAGATCCTCTTATCATATCATTTTCAGATTTAAGATGTAATTTTACATATTTTATCAATGATTTATCTTTTGAATTGCCTGCTGCAATTAAACAGTTTCTCATCATCCTAATATAACCTGTTCTTTTAATATTGGTCCCAGATGTAAGAGATCTAAATTCATTGTCATTTAATGACAGCCATTTTTTTAATGGTAAAAGGTTTATTCCTTTATTTTCTTTTAATTTAATGTCATTTGATACTTTAGCAAAGTTATTCCATGGGCACACTGCAAGGCAATCATCACAACCAAAAATTCTATTTCCAACAGATTTCCTTAAGTTAATTGGTATTTGATCCTTATGTTCTATAGTTAGATAAGATATACATTTTCTTGCATCTAATTTATAAGGCTCTGTTATAGCGCCTGTAGGACAAATATTGATACATTTTTTACATGAACCACAATTATTCTCATGCTTTTTACTGACAGGTAATTTTTTTTCAATCAAAATAACTCCTAATAACAACCATGAGCCATACTTCTTGCTTACCAAATTTGTATGCTTCCCTAGCCATCCAATACCTGCTTGCTTAGCTAAAGGTTTTTCCATGATTGGAGCAGTATCAACAAATACTTTAATATTTGTTTTATATTTAGATGCTAATTTATTAGAAATTTGCTTTAACCTACCTTTTAAGACTTTATGGTAGTCTTTACGTCTGGCATAAACAGCAACAACTCCATTACTGCTTTGCTTTAATTCAGGTAATGGGTTATTATCAGGTCCATAATTAAAACCAAAAATAATAGCTGATTTAGCGTCTGACCATAATTTTTCTGGTGATTTTCTGATTTCCTTTTTATCTTCTAGCCATTTTAAGTTTCCATGATATTTATTTTGAATAAATTCATCTAATCTTGTTTGAGTTAACTTAGAAGTTTTAGCATTAGTAACACCTACAACGCTAAAACCATTTTCTTTAGCCAAATCATTTATAAAGTTTAAATCAGACATAATAAAAGATTATAATTCTTCAATATCTCCTGATGATCTTTTTGTTAAAAAGCTATCAGAAAAAGTCTCAAAGTTTTCGTTTTTAATGGCATCTCTAATTTGTTTCATCATGGATTGATAAAAATTAATATTGTGATCAGATAATAGAATTAATCCTAGAATTTCATTAGCTTTGAATAAATGATGTAAATAACCTCTACTATAATTGTTGCAGGTATTGCAATGACAATTAATGTCAAGAGGTCTCGGGTCTTTTGTGTGACGCGCATTTTTAATATTCACCTCACCCCTCGAGGTGAAAGCTTGCCCATTCCTGCCTGATCGAGTAGGTAAAACACAATCAAACATATCTATACCTCTTTTTACTGCTCCAAAAATATCCTCTGGTTTACCAACTCCCATTAAGTACCTAGGTTTTGATTGGTCTATAGTTGGAACTGTACTATCTAAAGTTTTAAACATCAAATCTCGTCCCTCGCCTACCGCTAATCCACCAATTGCATAACCGGGAAAATTTAAATCTTGTAATAATTTAGATGAAGTTTGTCTTAACTCTGGGTAAGTACTTCCTTGAATAATTCCAAAAATTGCATGTCCTTTTCTCTCAACATAAGAATCTAATGATCGTTGAGCCCACCTCATAGATAACTCCATTGAAGTCTTTGCATCTTCAAATGTAGAAGGCCAAGTTGTACATTCATCAAAACACATTGTAATCGTTGAACCTAATAAGCATTGTATTTTAACACTTTTTTCAGGTGTTAAATTAAAAATAGAGCCATCTAGTTGTGATTTGAATGTTACTCCTTCTTCATTAATAGATCTTAATTTTCCTAATGACATCACTTGAAATCCTCCAGAATCAGTGAGAATAGGTCCAGGCCAATTCATAAACTTTCTAACTCCTCCGAGTAGATTAATGACTTCTTCTCCTGGTCTTAGCATTAGATGATAAGTATTTGCTAAAATAATTTGAGAATTACTCGCCTTTATGTCCTCTACTTTTAGAGCTTTTACGGTTGCAGCTGTTCCAACTGGCATAAAAACTGGGGTATCTATTTCTCCGTGTGCAGTTGATAGTTTTCCCAACCTAGATTGATTATGAGGTTTTATTATCTTAAAATTAAATTTATTCATTGCTTTTCCTAATGAGGCAACAATCTCCATATGAAAAAAATCTATATTTATTTTCAATAGCATATTTGTAAGCGCTTTTAATGTTTTCAATGCCACCAAAAGCGTATACCAACATTAACAAAGTAGATTTTGGTAAGTGAAAATTTGTTAATAGTATATCTGTAGAATTAAAATTGTAACCTGGTTTTATAAAAACATTAGTATGTCCAGCAAATGGTTTTAATATGCCTGTGCTTGCATTAAAAGCAGTCTCAAGTATACGCAGTGTAGTAGTTCCAATTGATATTATTTTTCCACCGTTTCTTCTGCAAGCGATTATTTTTTCTACAACTTGATTTGAAACCTCCCCCCATTCACTATGCATTTTATGGTTATTAATATCTTCAGACTTAACAGGTAAAAATGTTCCTGCACCCACATGTAAAGTAACATAATCAATGTTTATTTTGCTTTTAATTAATGTTTTTAAAATCTCATTAGTAAAGTGTAGCCCAGCTGTTGGGGCAGCTACAGCACCTAGATTTTTAGCAAACACAGTTTGATAATTTAAATTGTCATCATATTCATTGGGTTCATTTCTCTTAATGTATGGGGGCAAGGGCATGGTACCTATTTCAGATAACTTGTTCAAGAGCTCATCATTATTACAATTAAATTTTATAATAATCTCGCCCATTTCTAATTTATCTATTATCTTTGCATTTAATGAGTTAAATTTAAGTTCATCATTTGTTTTTAGCTTTTTTGCTGGTTTAGCAAACGCATGCCAAGTGTCATTATTGTTCTTTTTGTGTAATGTAATTTGAATTGATGTATTATTTCGTCTTCCCTCTAATCTTGAGGCTATTACTTTTGTATTATTGCATATCACCAAATCGTTTTTAGTAATATAATTAGGCAAATCAAAAAATCGTTGGTCAGCAAAATTATTTTGATCTATAACCAACATTTTTGATGTATCTCTTGGATATACAGGGCTTTGTGCTATAAGATTTGAAGGTAATTCAAAGTCAAAATCAGATAATTTCATTTTAATAAATTTGAATAATACCTTGAATTAGATTTTTTTGATTTGTAACTACTAATGCTTGAACTTTTGATTCTAACATTTTTGATTTTGCATTAATCATTAATGTTTCTTTTGAAATGGTTAAAGGATTTACACTCATAACTTCCTTAACTTTTATCTTGGAAATATCTTTGTTTGATAACAGCAACCTTCTTAAGTCTCCGTCTGTAATGATTCCTTTTAATATATTATTTTCGTGAATTACTGCTAAACCTAATTTACTTTCAGTCATAGCTATTATGGCATCGCTGATTAATTGACCATCTTTTAACAGTGGAAGATTTTTTGTGATCATATTGTCGGAAACACTTTCCGTTAAGCCTTTTCCTAAAGATCCGCCAGGATGAGTTAATGCAAAATCCTCCTCTGCAAAGCCTCTGGCATGCATAACAGCAACTGAAATTGCATCTCCTGCAGACATTGTTAACATTGAAGAAGTTGTTGGAGCTAAATTTAAAGGGCATGCTTCCCTATCTATGGAAACATCGATGTTCGTATTGGCGAATTTTGATACTGTGCTATCAGCTTTTCCAGTTAAAGAAATAACATTAGCATTTAGTTTTTTTAATGAAGGTAATAGTTTGATGATTTCTTCGGTTTCTCCAGAATATGAAATTAAAATTACTATATCATCCTTTTTAACCATACCTAAATCACCATGAATTGCTTCAGCTGGGTGAAGGAAAAAACTAGGGGTGCCTGTTGAAGCTAAAGTTGCTGATATTTTTCTTCCAATATGGCCTGACTTTCCCATTCCACTAACAACCACATGGCCTTTAGTTTCTAGAATAAGATTTACAGCTTTATTAAATTCTTCAGAAATACTATTCAAAAATCTATTAATGCCATCTTTATAAGAATTACATAAATCTTTGACTATAGGTAGATAGGATATATTCTGGATATTTTTCATTTTTGCCCTTTAGTAAACAGATTGTTTGCATTTTTTAAGTCTTCTGGAGTGTTTATATTAAAAAAAGGATCAACAGAAGAAGAAAAATCAACTACTGCAGGATTGTATGATTGAGTAAATAAATCAATTTTTCTAATATTATTATTTAGGGCTTCTTGTAATGGTTGCATTAATGAAATATGCCAGATTGAAAAAACTGGGTGGTTTCTTCCGTTGGAACTTGATACACCAATTAATTTTTTAGACTTAACTACAGTTTCATATAATCTTTTAATTAAATTATTTGGGAAAAATGGACTATCAACTGGCACACTTACTACCCATTTAATCTTTTTATTATTCTTATAAAACCATTCTATTCCTGTTAGAACTCCTGCTAATGGCCCAGGATGGTTTAATATAGTATCCTTGATAACTGTAATGTTATAATTTTTAAATATTGATGGATCACGATTAGAGTTTAATACAATATATTTGGTTTGATGTGTTGCTTTATTGATAACTATAGACAATAAAGTCTGCTCATTAATTTTCATCAAAGTTTTATCTATACTATTCATTCTTGATGACTTGCCACCAGCCATGATTACACAACCAATCATTTATTTAAACAATATAGGATCATATTAAATCTAACTTTCATCAAATTTAACTCTATGAATTCCAGATAAAACCATAAATCTTTTCCCCTTCATTCTTCCAACAAGAGTTAAGTTTGCCTCTTTTGCTAAAGATACTCCACTTTCTGTAAAACCAGAACGTGAAAGTAATATTGGAATTTCCATTTGAACGGATTTAATTACCATTTCTGAAGTAAGTCTTCCAGTTGTATAAAATATTTTGTCCCTACCTTCTATATTATTTAATAACATCCACCCAGCTATCTTATCTACAGCATTATGTCTTCCAACATCCTCAACATATGCAAGAATATTTTCTTTTGAACATATTGCGCATCCGTGTATGGCTCCTGCCTTGAGATATAAGCTAGGTATTTCTGTTATTTTTTTAGATATATTTTTCATCCAGCTTGATTTAATTATTGTTTTATTATTTAACTTTATATCATAAAACACTTCCATCATATCACCGTATACAGTGCCTACAGCGCATCCACTTGTTCTAATTTTCTTTCTAAGTTTTTTTTCGTAATTTGTTTTTCTCTTTGTTCGAACCACAACAACTTCTAATTCATCATCAAATTCAACTGACAATATATCATCATTCTTATTTAACATGTTTTGATTGAGCAAATAACCAACAGATAGTTCTTTGGGCATGTCACCAAGTGTCATGGTGGTAACAATTTCCTGAGAATTTAGATATATTGTCAAAGGTTTTTCAGCTACAACCGAAATATCTATTCTTTCTTTTTGCTCATTAGTTCCATTAACTTTTTTTGTAAGTTTGTTATCTTCTGGATTTGGTTGTAAAATCAAAGAATTAATTGTATTAGTTTTATTATTTAATTTATTAGTCATAGTCTATAATTAACAATGACTTATATAAACGCAATACTACATTTTAAAAAAAAAGATAATTTACTTTGGATTAAAATTTATGCGCTTTCATTTTATTTCCTCTGAAAACCCTGAAGCAAAAAACACTTTAAATAAACTCATTAAAAAATATAAACAATCAAATATAAATCACTCTGATGTTTTAGTTGCTATTGGTGGAGATGGAATGCTCCTAAAAGCATTAAGGAATAGTATTAAAACAAGTATACCTGTATTTGGCTTGAATAAAGGGAATGTTGGGTTTTTGATGAATGAACTGTCTTTAGCAAAGTTAGAAGAAAGAGTTAGAAGTGCAAATAAAGTCATAATGCATCCATTAATAATGAAAGCTATAGATTCAAATAATAAAATAATTTCAGCACTAGCTGTAAATGAAGTTTCTTTGTCAAGACAAACACACCAAGCTGCACATTTAAAGATAACTATAGATAAAAAAGAAAGACTTAATGAACTAGTTTGTGATGGTATATTAGTTTCTACTCCTATAGGCAGCACAGCTTATAATTTATCTGCCCATGGACCAATTATACCTTTAAATGCTAATATTTTAGCATTAACTCCCATAAGTGCTTTCAGACCAAGAAGATGGAAGGGTGCTCTTCTTCAAGAAAATGTAAACATTAGAATAAAAGTTATTGATTTCAAAAGAAGGCCAGTGAGCGCTACTGCAGATAATATTGAGGTAAGAAACATAAAAAACATTGAAATATGTGCTGACAAGACTAAATCTCTAACTATGCTTCATGACCCTGGATATAGTCTTGATGAACGTATTATGAAAGAACAGTTTTTAACTTAAGTTCTTCGTTATAAATTTATCAACTGCACACCAAAACTTCTCTTTAACTTCCTCTTTCTCGTTAAGAATGTCATGCCTGCAAGAGGGTAAATTTATTTGTTCAACATTGTCTAGCAACGTAATTGCAAGTTTTTGAGCATTAGGGTCAGTTACATATTCATCATCAGCAATAATCATTAAAATTGGTGATTTTATATTATTATTTTTAATATCTTTAAAAAAAATCATACATTCCTTTAATGCATTAGATACCCAATTCCAACTTGGACCTTTTGTATCCAAATTAATATTTTGTTTAAAATGACTGAGTGCTTCAGAAGAGGTTTCTTTACCAAAGTAATCAATATTTTCTTTATTTTTCCAATAATCAGATGCTTTTGATACGCTTGATTCAACATTTTTACCTGCAAAACCAATAAATGATGCAAATGTAGCTAGATGATTA